>JAUIEF010000055.1 GCA_030428785.1 bacterium | reverse complement strand
AGGTTTTGCAAACCTCTGCCTTACCACTTGGCTACGGCGCCGAAGGAGGTGGGGTCTATCCCAGCTCGGCGCCGGTGTCCAGCACCGGGACTGCGCGCAGCGCTCGGATGAGGCCGACGCGTCGACAAGCGAGCGGGCCGCCGGGAGCGTCCTCTTGCAGCGCGGACGACGGGCGCGCTGCCGCTGAGAGGCGGGGTGGAGATCGTCGACGAGCGCACGCGCCGCACGCCGGCCGCGCCGTTGAGCGCGCTCTCGATGGGGAAGGTCACCTGCACCTCGACCTCGGTGGGCGCCATGCCGTGCACGTCGGTGAGCACCGTGACGGTGGGCGCGGTGAGGTCGGGGAAGACGTCGACGGGCATGGCGCTCGTGCGCCAGGCGCCGAACGCGGTGAGCAGGACGGCCACGAGCAGGATCGCGGCGCGGTTGCGGAGGGACCAGCGGATGAGGGCGTCGGTCACGGCCGGCCTCCTCGCCCGTCCGGGCGGGTGGGCGGGGCGGCCGCGGCGCCCGCGCGTGTCGCGGCGGCGCGGGTCGCGGCCGTGGCGAGGGCCGGGTCGGGGTTCCGGTCAGTGCGCATGGCCGTGCCCCACGTCGGCGGTGGAGACGGAGGCGAGGCGCACCGCGTAGGCGCCCTCGACGACGACGTGCTCGCCGACGTCCACGCCGGACAGCACCTCGACCCAGCGGTCGTCGGCGCGGCCGGTCCGCACGACGCGGCGTTCGAAGGTCTCGCCGCCGAGCTGCACGAACACGACCTGCGCGCCCTCCTCCTCGACGAGCGCCGAGCGCGGCACGGCCGGCACGGGCGCCGAGGCGCCGCGCACGAGCGCGACGTCCACCGCGGTGCCGGGCCGCCAGCGCCGCCCCGGGTTGTCGAGCTCGAAGACGACCGGGACGCGGCCCGAGCGCTCGTCGGCGTGGAGCCCGAGGTGCACGAGCCGGGCGGCGCCCTCGGGCACGAGCACCGGCTCCTCGCGCGCGCCGGCGAGCGCGAGCCGCAGGGGCGGCGGCATGTCCACGACCGACTCGCCGTGCGCGCTGCCCGTCACCGAGAAGGGCGCGTCCACCACCGCGACGTCCTCCGCGAGGACCTCGGCCTCCACGGAGACGACGGAGATGTCCACGACGCGGAAGACCGTGTCCTCCGGGTGCACGGACATGCCGGCGACGCCGTGCACCGTGTCGACCACCCCGGCGATCGGCGCGCGCATCGCGAAGCGGGGCGGGCCGCCGTCCTCGCTGATGATGCCCGCGGCCTCGTACGCGGCGACCGCGTCGCGCGCGCCGTCGCGCGCGGCCATCGCCTCGCGCACGGCGAACTCCGTGTCCTCGAGCTCGCGCGTGCTGCGCGCCTGGCGCGCGTGGAGCCCGGCGGTGCGGTCGCGTTGCCGTTGCGCGCGCTCGACGGCGACCTGCAGCCGTGCGAGCTCGGCGCGCGCCTCGACGGCGCCCGCGAGCGCCTCGTTGAGCGGCGGCTGCACCCACGCGAGCACGTCGCCCGCCGCGACGCGCGTGCCGAGGGTCGGCCACGTGCCGTCGTCGGGCGCGGACAGCCGGCCGGCGACGGGCGGCGTGACGTCCGCGGTGCGGTCGGGCGTCGACCGGATGCGCCCCGGAACGCCGAGCCGCACCTCGAGGGCGCGCGGCGCGACGACGCCTGTGCGCGTCCCGAGCACCCACTGCTGCTCCTTGAGGAACGCGATGCCGTCGGGCCCCTCGGGGAGGTCGGCGTGGTCGGCGGCGTGCCGGTCGCCGAAGACGAGGACGTCGCCCATGTCGATCTCGTCGGTGGTCGCCGGCGCGCCCTCGGCGCCGGGCTCGGGCGGGACGACGAGCGTCCACGCCCAGACGCCGCCGCGCGGCCAGGAGACCTCGGTGGTGTAGATGCCGTCGCGCGCCGGGGCGCGGTCGACGACCTCGAACGTCTGGTCGTCGCCGCGCGTGAAGCGGTACGTCACGGGGCCGGCGCGGCGCGGCGCGCCCGTCGCGAGCACGCTCACGTGCGTGTGGAAGGCCGACGTCTCGCCCGAGACGGGGACGTCGTACTCGGGGAACACCTCGTGGTGCTCCGACCAGACGGTGACGGCGATCGACGCGTCCTCCGCGTGGTCGTGGCCGTGCTCGTCCTGCGCGGACGCGGTCGTGAGGCGGGAGCAGGCGAGCGGGAGCAGCGCGAGGAGCGTCGGCGCGAGGACGCCGAGGACACGGCGCCGCACGCGCGGGGACGCGGGACGGGGGGGACGCATGGCAGCGTTCCGGGACGGAGCATGACCCGGGGGCGGGGCGGAGCCCGGACGACGTCCGCTCGGGTCGGCGCGGACGGACCGGGGGCTCCCGCGCGTCGCGGCGTCGACGGGGAGGTCGACGCGGGGCGCGGGGGAGGCTCAGCCCCGCGGCGGACCGCGCGCGCCGTGGACGCGCGCGGCGAGGGTCTCGGGCGGACGGACGCCGTCGTCGCGGACGGTGTCCGGCCTCCTCTCCGTGTCGGACGCCTCGAGCTCCGCGTCGCACTCCGTCGCCGGGACGGTCGGGGTCCCGAGCGACGCGGCTGCCGCGCTCCCGGCGGCGCCGGGGAGCAGCATGGGGGGGAGGTGATCGCGCTCGGAGTGGTCGTCGTGGTCGTGCTCGTCGCGCGCGCCGTGGTCGGCGTGGAGGTGCACGCTGCCCGGCGCGTGCTCGTGCGACTCGCCGTCGCCCAGCGGGTGGCCGTGCGAGCAGTCGTGCGCGGCGGGGCGCGCGTGGTCGGCGTGCGCGTGTTCGCCGTGCGCGTGTCCTGCGTGACGATGCCCTGCGTGCGGATGCCCGCCGTGCGGGCCGTGGTCGTCGTGACGCGCATCGGCCGCGACCGCCACCTCCGTACCGTGGTGCGCGTGCCCGACACCGTGCGACCCGTCACCGCCCGCGCCGGGCAGCGAGTGGTCGTGGTGCGCGAAGGCCACGTGCGCGGGCACGAGCAGGAGCTGCGCGGCGAAGAGCAGCGTCAGCAGGAGCGCGCGGCGCGACCGACCGGCGCACGCCGACGCCCGGAGGCGGGTCGACGAGGCGGTGCGGGAGCGCGCGCGGATCACGCGGCCATCATGGCGGGGCGAGGCGTGCGCTTCAACGACGCCGGACATCCGGGGCCGGAGCCCTGCCGCGGGCGTACCCCTCGTCAGCGGTCCCCGGCGTCCGGTGCGTCCGTCGCCCCCGGGAGCTCGACGCCCTCATGGAACCAGCCGTCGTAGCGGTAGTACACCGTCGCCGCGACGCACGCGAGCGCGGCCGCGTCCACGGAGCTTCCCAGCGGCGAGGTCACCGCGGGGAGCGCCGAGGGGCGCGGTTCCGACGGGTCGGCCTTCGCCCACTCGGTCGACAACTCGCCGAGGGGCTCGTCCCAGGTCCGCTGGGCGTCGCCGGTGCGGGGCCCTCCCGGCGTGCGACCCGCGCGCGACATCCCGTTCGCGAGGAGCCCGGTCCAGAACACCGCCTCCATGTCGACGACCTCCGCACCCGCCAACTCCTCGATCACCGCGGCGAGACGCTCGTGACGGCGGGGCGCGAGCAGGTCCGGAGGTCGTGTCGACGGTGCGAGTGCGAGCACCGCGCCCGACGCGATCCACGTCAGCTCGTCCGGCGAGGAGTTCGCGGCGTCCTCGCCCCCGGCCGATCCGGGACGGGGGTCACCCTGCTCGTCGGCGGGCGGGCCGTGCAAGCCGTCGGCCGAGTCCCAGGCGGCGCGCAGGAGGTCCAGCGTGCGATGCGCCGCGGCCCGGAGCCCGTCGCGGTCGTCGAGCAAGGGCGGCGCGGAGTCGTCCCGTCGGTGCCAGGTGTCCGGAGCGTCCGCCGTGGCGACGACCAGCGCGAGTGCGGCCCAGGCCGTCGCGTGCGGTGAGCGCGGGCTTCGCCAGCGCCCGTCCGGCTCTGCGCGCGAGACGGCGGTCTCCAAGGCGTCGAGGGCGTGCGTCCGCCACGGCTCCGCACCCGTGCGGTGCGCGACGTCCGCGAGCACGATCGTGGCGAGCAGCCGGGGCAACGGGTCGGCGTCGTCCTCGAGCGCGGCGAGCTGCGCGGCGACGGACTCGACGCCGCGCCGGACGGCCTCGCTGCGGTCCAGCGTCCAATCGCTGGCGAGGAACGACCACGAGACGAGCGCCGTCGTCCCCAGGCGGAGCTCCGCATGCTCGGCGAGCGCGGGCTCGATCGGAGGCCACGCCCCGTCGTCGGCCTGGAGGGCCCCGGCCCAGCCCGTCGGCTCGCGAGCGCGTCGGTAAGGCGCGAGGGCCTCGAGCTGGGACGTCGCCGTGGACGTCGCGACGCACACGAGGAGCGCGACCAGGACGACACGCGTCCACGCGCTCCCGTGATGCGCCACACCCGCGGGTGCCCGCGCGCTCCCGCGGCGCGGCGCACCCACCGGTTCCCGCGCGCTCCCCCGGTTCCCCGCGCCCCGCACGGGTCTACCCCGCCGCGGCCGCCGCCTTGACCGCCTCGGTGAGGCGCGGGACGACCTCGAAGGCGTCGCCCACGATGCCGTAGTCGGCCACCTTGAAGATGGGCGCCTCGGGGTCCTTGTTGATGGCGACGATGTAGTTGCTCGTGCGCATGCCGGCGAGGTGCTGGATGGCGCCCGAGATGGCGATCGCGATGTAGAGGTTGGGCGAGACGGTCTTGCCGGTCTGGCCGACCTGCTCGGTGTGCGGACGCCAGCCCGCGTCCACGACGGCGCGCGACGCGCCCACCGCGCCGCCCAGCGCGGCGGCGAGGTCCTCGACGAGGTTGAAGTTGGCCGCCTCCTTGAGGCCGCGCCCGCCGGAGACGACGACGGCCGCCTCGGTGAGCTCGATCTTCTCGCTCGCGGCCGCGACGATCTCGGCGAGCACCGCGCCGAGGCCCTTCTCGGGGGCCTTGACGTCGGCGGCGCTCGTCTCGCCGGCGGCCGCGTTCTCCGTCGCGGGGACGGCGTTGGGGCGCAGCGTCGCGAGCAGCGTGCCCGACGCGCTCACGTTCACGAGCGCCTTGCCGGCGTACACCGGACGACGCGCGACGACCGCGCCGCCGTCGACGGACAGCTCCGTGCAGTCGGACGCGAGCGGCCGGTCGAGCTTGCCGGCGACGCGCGGCGCGAGGTCCTTGCCGCGCGCCGTGTGGCTGAAGAGCACGAGCGCCGGCGACGCCTCGGTCGCGACGCCCGCGACGGCGGCGGCCCACGCGTTCGTGTCCGCGACGTCGACGTCGAGGGTCAGCACCTTCGCGGCGCCGTGCGCCCCGCAGGCGGACGCGGCGTCGGCGGCGCCCGGGCCCGCGACGAGCGCGGTCACGGATCCGCCGAGCGAGCCGGCGAGACCGGCGGCGCAGGTGAGGGCTTCGAGGGACGGGCGCTTGACGGCGCCGTCGGAGTGTTCGGCAACGACGAGGATGTCACCAGCCACGGGGGAGCTCCTGTTGTGTCGGGGGCCGCGCGTCGAGGCGGCGGCCGGTCGGGTTTCGTTCGGGGATGCGGCGCGGTTGCGCGCCGCGCGTCAGAGGACCTTCGCTTCCTCGCGGAGCAGGCGCATGAGCTCGTCGACGGCGTCCGGGCCCTCGCCGATGATGCGGCCCTCGCGGCGCGGCGGCGGGAGCTCGAGGCTCTTCACCGTGATGTGCGCGTCGTCGAGCGCCGCGTCGACCTCCTCGATGGGCTTCTTCTTCGCGGCCATGATGCCCTTGAGGCCGGCGTAGCGCGGCTCGTTGAGGCCCTTGGTCGTCGTGAGCACGGCGGGCAGCGTGACGTTCCACGTCTCCGTCGTGCCGCCGTCGCCCGCGCGCTCGACCGTCGCCTTGCCGTCCGCGACCTCGAGCTTCTTGATCTCCGTGACGCACGGCAGGCCGAGCTTCGCGGCGAGCAGCGTGCCCACCTGGCCCTGGTCGCGGTCGACGGCCTGCTTGCCGCAGAGCACGAGGTCGGCGTTCAGCCCCGAGATGCACGCGGCGAGCGCCGCGGCGGTCGTCTGCGCGTCGCGCTTCGCCGCATCGCCGTCCTTGAGCAGCACGGCCTTGTCCGCGCCCATGGCGAGGCAGGTGCGCAGCTCCTTCGTCGTCTCGGCCGGGCCGAGGCTCACGACGGTGACCTCGCCCGCGCCCGCCGCCTCCTTCAACTGGAGGGCGGCCTCGACGGCGAACTCGTCGTAGGGGCTGATGATGGACTCGACCTGGGTCTCGTCGATGGAGGTGCCGTCCGCGCCGACCTTGATGCGGGTGTCGGTGGCGGGCACGCGCTTGATGCAGACCACGATGTTCATGCGTTCGGGGCTCCGAGGGCGCGCGGCGGAGGGTGCCGCGCGGCGGGTGGTGCGGGTCCGCGGGGCCGGGAGAACCCGAACCTGCGGGCACGGAACGACCCGGTAGGTTCGCCGATGCGGGGGGGCGGAGTCAACGCGCGGCGGGGTCGCCGGACGGGCACGGGGAACGTGGACGTGGACGTGGACGCGACGGGGCGGCGACGGGGGCCGCGGCGCGTCAGGATCCGGACTCGGGTTCGGGAGACGGGCGCGGGATCCGGAAACCGGAGCGGGAATCGGGAACCCGGATCAGGAAGCCGGAAGCCGGATCGGGAATCGGGAAGCCGTATCGGGAATCGGGAAGCCGGATCGGGAAGCGGGAAGCCGGACCGGGGATCGGGAAGCCGGATCGGGAAGCCGGATGCCAGACTGGGAAGCCGGAGCGCGGGGCGTGAGGCCGAGCCCGCTCCTGTCGCTGGTGGGTGCCGCGTCGCGCACGGTCGCGGTCGCGGGTCCGACTGCGGTCGCGGTGGCGAGTGCGACGGCGGGTGCGAGTGCGACAGCGGAGGCGGCTGCGACGGCGGGTGCGAGTGCGCCGGTGGGTGTCCCGATCGGGTCTTCGTCTTCCCGGTCCGGCTTCCCGATTCCCGATCCGGCTTCCCGATTCCCGGTCCGGCTCCCCGCTTCCGGGTCCAGGTCCGGCTCCCGCACCGGACTCCGCACCCGCACCCGCCGCCGCCCGGCCCCGTCCCCGCCGCCGTCAGGCCGTCCCCGCCGGCAGCGCGAGCGGCGCGCCCTGGATGGCCTCGAGGAAGGTCTCGACGTAGTCGCGCGGGATCTTCACCCCCGCCTCGCCGCGCAGGCAGGCGACGGCCTGCTCGAGCGACATGGGCGCGCGGTACGGGCGGCGCGCGGTGATCGCCTCCCAGAAGTCCGCGACCTTCACGACCCACGCCTCCTCCGGCACGGCGTCGCCGGGCAGGCCGTCGGGGTATCCCTTGCCGTCGAGCGTCTCGTGGTGCCACCGGATCATGGGGCGCAGCCGGGCGAGCGCCTTGACCGGCGCGACGAGCTCGTCGCCCTTCGCCGGGTGCTCCTGGATGACCGCGAACTCCTGCGCGGTGAGCGGCCCCGGCTTGTCGAGGATCGCGTCGGGCGTGCCGATCTTGCCGATGTCGTGCAGCCGGCCGCCGAGCGCGACGAGCTCCGTGCGCTCGCGGTCGAACCCGAGCGCCTCCGCGAACAGCCGGCACAGTCCGGACACGCGCTGGCTGTGCAGCGCGGTGAAGCGGCTCTTCGCGTCGACGGCCGTCGCCATCGAGACGAGGAACTGCTCGAGCTGCTCCTCCTCGGCCATGCGGCGCGTCTCGATCTGGTCGAGCATCGCGGCGCGCTCCCGCGCGCGGATGTGGTCGACGACGTGGCTCACCGCCGCGCGCAGCTGCTCGAACGGGAACGGCTTGCAGAGGTAGTCGAACGCGCCGTGCTTGAGCGCCTCGACCGCGGACGACACCTCGCTGTTCGCGGTCATGAGGACGACCTCGACGCCGGGGTGCGTCTCGCGCACCTCGGCGAGGAGCTGGAGTCCGGTCTCGCCGTACGCGAGCGTGATGTCCGTCACGACGAGGAACACGTCGCGCGCGGCGAGCGCGGCGCGCGCCCCGGTGAGGTCGGAGACGCCCTCGACGACGTGGCCCTCGCGCTCGAGGAAGCGCGTGACCGTCGCGAGGATGCCGGGGTCGTCGTCGACGACGAGGATCGACGAGCGCTCGAGCGCGTGCCACGCGCGGTCGTCGACGACCGGCGCGGGGACGAGCGCGGGGTGCGGGGCGTCGCTCTCGCGCGTCATGCCGTGGTCCCTCCCGGGAGTCCGCCGCGGCGCGCGGCACCGTGCCGCCCGCCCGGGCCGCGTCCGACGGGGGCGGGCGCGGTCCGTCCGACGCGGACCGCCACGGCCGCGCAGGAGAGGGACAGTGTGCCCTCTCGCGACCTCAGGTTCCCGCGTCGTCTCCGGACGACTTGCGGCGCGCGGCTTTCTTCGGCGCCGCCTTGCGCGCGGCGGTCTTGCGGACGGCCTTCTTCCGCGGGGCCTTCTTCGCGGTGCCGGAGCCCGTGCCCGCGGCGGCGGCCTTGCGGGAGGCCGCCTTGGGCGCGGCCTTCTTGCGGACGACCTTGCGCGCGGCCTTGGGCTCGGGCGGCGGGGCGTCGTCGTCCGGCTCGTCGTCGGCGTCGTCCTCGTCATCGACCGGGGCGTCGTCGTCGAGGTCGTCGTTGAGGCCGGGGAGGGCGGAGTCGGGGGCGACCTCGTCGGGGACGACGGGCTCGAACTCGTCGGTGTCCCAGGGCTCCGGATCGGGATCGGGATCGGGATCGTGCGCGGCGGCCGGGGGCGGGGGCGGTGTCGGTTCCGGTGTCGGCTCCGGGTGCGGCTCCGGCTCCGGGCGCGGTTCCGGCTCCGGCGTCGCGTCCGAGGCCGGTCCGTCGTGTCCGTGCTCGTCGTCGTGTGCGTCGGCGTCCGCGTTCACGTCCGCGTGCACGTTCACGTCCGCATCCGCGTGCACGTCCACGTCCACGTCCACGTCCTCTCGCAAACCCGCGGGGCGGGTTTGCGTACCCATGCTGAACGACTCCCCGAGATACACCTCGCGGACCTCCGGGTCGTCGGCGAGGGTCTGGGCGTCGCCGTGCCGGAAGATCGCGCCCTCGTAGATGATGTACGCGCGGTCCGTCGTGCCGAGCGTCTCGCGCACGGCGTGGTCCGTGATGAGCACCGCGATGCCCTCGTCGCGCAGCGCGTGCAGGTGACCCTGGATGTCCTCGACCGCGATGGGGTCGACGCCGGAGAACGGCTCGTCGAGCAGGATGAGCCGCGGCTCGAGCGCGAGCGTGCGCGCGAGCTCGAGACGTCGGCGCTCGCCGCCGGAGAGCGTCGTCGCCTTCGACTTCGCGACGTGGTCGAGGCCGAGGTCCTCGATGAGCTCGGCGGCGCGTGCCTTCCGCGCGCGGAAGCCGACGCCGCGCGCCTCGAGCACCGCGAGCAGGTTCTCGGTCACGGTCATGTGCCGGAAGATGCTCGGCTCCTGGCTCAGGTACCCCATGCCGAGCCGCGCGCGCTTGTACATCGGCAGCGTCGTGATGTCCTCGCCGTCGAGCAGCACCTGCCCCTCGTCGGGGCGGATCATGCCGACGGTCATGCGGAAGGTCGTCGTCTTGCCGGCGCCGTTCGGGCCGAGCAGCCCGACGATCTCGCCCTCCTCGACGTGGTAGTCGACACCCTTCACGACCGTCCGGTCGCCGTACGTCTTCACCAGGCCCTCGACCTGGAGCAGGCTCACCGGATGAGCTTCCAGCGGAACGGGTCGAACACCGGCCAGAAGACGACGCCCGCCTTGCCGAGCAGGTAGCGCTCGTGGATGAACGGCGCGGGCTCGAGCTCCTGGTCGCGCACCTCGGTGGGACGGAACTCGATGGAGTCGCCGTGGATGTCGGCGAAGCGCCAGGTGCCGTCGCGCATGACGAACGGGTTCGCGTCCGGCGGCTGGCGCTGGAACCCGCCGCCCGGGAAGTCGAAGCCGCGGATCACGCGGCCGTCCTGGAGCGTGTAGGTCGCGGCGCGCCACGTGCGGCTGTCGTGGCTGTACTGGGTGTTGTCGCCCATGCCGAAGTACGAGTCGTCCGGGATCTCCCAGCGACCCTCGATGCCGCCGCCGCGACCGTGCGTCGTCGGCAGGTAGAAGATGTCGCGTCGCACGACGAGGTCGGAGACGCGGCCGCCGCCCGGCATCTCGAGCGCCAGGCGCGCGCGGCGCGGGCTCTCGGGGCGCGGCCCGGAGGCGTCGTCGTCGAAGCGGAACCACTCGTCGCCGTCGACGACGAGCAGCAGCTGCCGGTCGACGACGTGCGCGACGACCTCGCTGTCGCCGACGGGGAGCGCGCGGTCGCCGGGCACCTCGAGACGGCGGTCGCCGGACGGCGTCGGGAGCAGGACGTGCGCCGTCTCCCCGGAGCCCGCGCGCGGGAGCACGTACTCCGTCTCGCCGTCGTCGGACTCGAACACGAGCCGCAGCGCGTCGGTGGCCTCGTCGACGTGCGCGGTGAGCTCGAGCTGGAGGTCCGGCACGGCGTAGTCGCCGCCGCGCTCGGGCGGGATGCCCCAGGCCGGGTCGTAGCCGTGGATGTAGTCGTCCATGACGTGGCTGCGCAGGCGCAGCCGTCCGCCGGGCGCGCTCGCGAAGACGGCCGCGCGGTCCGCGACCTCGACGCCGCCGCTCGACTGGAACCAGCGCCCGACGTCCATGGGCCCGTCGCCGTCGGCGATCGCCTTGAGCACCGACGCGTTCACGTGGTCCGGCTTGCGCGCGATGGCGCCGTCGACCCAGAGGTCGCCGCCCTTCACCTCGAGCGTCTCGCCGGGCAGCCCGACGATGCGCTTCACGTAGAGCCGCCGCTCGTCGAGCGGGAAGCGGAAGATCATGACCTCCCACCGCTGCGGCGGGCGGAGCATGGTGATGAGCTTGTCCGCGAGCACGCGGTCCTTGATGCCCGTCGCGGCGTCGCCCAGGATCGTCGGCTGCATCGAGCCGGTCGGGATCTGGTACGCCTCGATGATGAAGAACTTGAGGACGAGCGCCATCGCGATGGAGATCGCGATGGCCTCGACGTTCTCGCTCACCCGCAGGTCGAACGGGCGCTCGTCGCCGGACGACGCGGTCGCGGAGCGGGCGGCCGGGCGACCGGCGGAGGGGCGGGTTCCGGGGCTGGCGATGGCTCGGGCTCGCGGCGGCGGGCGGGCGGTCGTGGGGAGCGGCGGTCGCGGCGACCGGGGCGCGGGACGACGACGGCGCGCGCCCTGTCCCGGCGGCGCCGGAGCGCCACGATACGGCCCCTCCCGGGCGATTGCGAGCCGACGGGACGGTGGCGTCTCCAGTCGTCCGGGGCGGTCTGCCGAAGCGGACCTCGTGCGCCCGGAGCGGCGGCCGACCGGGCCGTCGACATCGCCGGGCGCTGCGAGGAGGACGAAGATGAAGTACCCGCTGCTCCTGCTGCTCGCCGTGATCCTGGTGACCGTCGGCATCGCCGCCCCCATGACGCTCCGCGAGCGCGGCGGGCCGCTGCTCGGCGTCGGCGAGTGGGTGGGCGAGCGCGGCGCGCCGGAGCTCGCGGGACGCTGGACGCTGCTCGCGTTCTTCGGCCCCGAGGTGCCGACCTGCCGCGACGACGCCGAGGTCCTCCAGGGCGTGCACGAGTCGTGGGGTCCGCGCGGGCTCGAGGTCGTCGGCGTGACGACCGCGCCGCGGAACGTCGTGCGGGACTTCGCGCACGAGCAGGTGGTCGGCTACCGCATGCTCGCGTCGGCCGGCGGCGAGTTCGAGAGCTACGGCGTCGAGCTCGTGCCGGAGACCTTCCTCGTGGATCCGGCGGGGCGCATCGTCGCGCGCGGGCTCGACGAGGCGCGCGTCCACCTGCGCGAGCACGGCCTGCCGCACGTGCCGGCCGACGCGCCGCCGCTCGTGCCGGTGGGCGACCCGGTGCCGGCCGACCTGGTCGACGGCGAGCCGGTGCGCGTGGCGGTCGCGGACGGGTAGGGCGGGCGGCGCAGCCGGTCGGGCCGTCGGACGACGACGACCCGACCTCGTGCGTCAGCGGGCTCCGGTTCCGCGCGACCGAGCCGGTCGCCGAAGCACCCCGAGCACGCCGACGACCACCACGAGCGCCGCGGCGTAGCCGAGCGTCCCCGTGCGGTCGGGCGCGATCCACGTCACCTCGAGCGTCGTGAGCACGCGCATCGTCGCGAGCGTGATGAGCGGGTTGAGCACGATGACGAGGCTCACCTCCGCGGCGGGCAGGTGTTTCAGCGCCTCGCCGAGCGCGCCGTAGGCCAGCAGCGTGTTCGCGCCGAGGAAGAGCATGAGCGCCCACGCGCCGGGCGACAGGCCGGCGAAGGCCGACCACTCGACCCACGGCAGGAGCACGAACACCGGCAGCAGGTAGAGCACGAGGTTGAGGTCCTGCGGCGACGTGCCGCGCGCGACGACGAGCTTCTGGAACGCGGCGTACGACGCCCAGCTCACCGCGGCGACGAGGATGAAGAGGTTGCCGCGCAGGTGGCCGGCCGTGCGCTCGGCGTCGCCGACGAGCCCGCCGAGCTGCTCGCGGAAGAAGAGCCCCATGCCCGCGACGGCGACGAGGCTCCAGAGGAGCTGCCCGCGCGTGAGCCGCTCGCGGAACACGACGACGCCGAGGATCGCGAGCAGCACGGGCGCGAGCTGGATGAGCACCTGCGCGTTGCTCGGCGTCGTGTGGTGCACGCCGAGCAGGTACGCGACGTAGTTGCCCGTGAGCGCGGCGGCCGCCGCGAGGCCGAGCGCGGGCGGGCGCCGGAGGATCGCGAGGCGACGCGGCGCGCGCCACGCGAAGAACGCGGCGAGCACGGCGAACGCCATGGTGAACCGGAACCACACGATGGTGACCGGCGGCACGAGGTCGAGCGCGACCTTGAGCGCGACGGCGAGGAAGCCCCAGAGCAGCGAGGTCACGCCGGCCATGGCGAGACCGAAGCGGCGGTTCGGGGCGGTGGTCACGGGCGGGGGCGAGAGGGCGGGGGCGAGGGCGGGGGCGAGGGCGGGGGCGAGGGCGGGGGCGGGGAGGGTGCGCGCGGCGTCGCGGCGCGGGCCGTGCGGCGCCGACGGTGCGGGCGTCGCGGCGCGACCCGGGCGCCCCGGTGTACCGATCGGCCGCGCCGGTTACCCTCCGAATCCCGCGCGGGTCGCGTCCCGCCCCGCGCGCCCTCCCCCGGCGCCTCCCGCGTGAACCCCGACGTCCGTCGTCACCTGATCCTGTCCGTCGGCTGCGCCGCGGCCGGCGCGCTCACGCTGCGCTGGCGCTTCCCCGGCATGGGCGGCCTCACGGCGTGGGTGATCTCCGTGAACGTCGTCGCGTTCCTCTGGTTCTGCCTCGACAAGGGCCTGTCGGCGCGCGGCGGCCGGCGCGTGCCCGAGGCGGTGCTCCACCTGCTCGCGCTCGCGGGCGGCGTGGGCGGCGCGTTCCTGGGGATGGCGGCGGCGCGGCACAAGACCGTGAAGCGGTCGTTCCGCACGACGCTCTTCACGCTGCTGCTGCTCGAGGCCGCGCTCCTCGCGGCCTGGCTGCTCGACGCGTTCGCCGGCATCGGGCTGCGGTCGCCCTGGGCCTGACGGTCGTCGCGGCGCGGCGCGCGTCGCCGCGGCGCGCTCAGTCCTCGGTGATCTCGACGAGCGCGCTGTCGACCGGCGTGCTGTCGCCCGTCGCCTTGAGCGTGACCCGCGCCACGGCGAAGTCCACGCCCTCGCCGGAGGCCGTGCCGATGAAGCGCACCTTGGAGCGCAGGCGGGCGGTCGTCGTGCCGTCCTTCTTGTTGCGCTTGAGCTTCACGACGTGCTTCGACTTCGCCTGGTCCACGGCGAGCTCGAGATCGATGGACTGGCCCTCGCCGGCGAGCGTCTTCTCGAGCGTCTGCTCCTCGAGCTCGGCGAGCGCGAGCAGCGACGGGACGTCGAACGTGAGCCGCGCGGCGCGCGAGCGGCGGTTCTTGCGCGTGTAGGTGCCGGTGAAGTCCTGGCCGTCGAGCGTCAGCGTGAAGGCGCCCGTCGTCGGGCCGTCGCCCTTCTCCGCGCCGAGGACGAGCGTGGCGGTGTCCTGCGTCTCGGCCGTCGCCTTGCCGAGCTTCTTGGCCTTGCCCTTCGAGCGGAAGGTCACGGCCGGCAGCTCCCAGGTCGCGCCCGACGGGTCGAGGTCGGGCTTCGCGGCGCCGAGCACGACGCCGATCGCCAGGAGCAGGGCGAGCGTCCGCGCGGCGGCGAGGCGCCCGCGGCGGGGCGCTCCGGTGCGGGTCGCGTCGGTACGGAGCGGTGCTGCGGTCGTCATGGGGTCTCTTCCGTGCGGTCCGGAGGCGGACGGGCGTCTCATGGGAAGACTAGTGGCATCTCGCGGATCGTCAAAAAACGGACCGCCGGGGACGTGGCAGGATGGTCGCGGGAAGGCGCGAGATCCCCGGCCCCCGATGACGCTTGGAGAAGGAGAACGATCGGGTGCGGACGCGCTCCCGGTCGGAACCCCCGGAAGCCCCGCACGACGAGTCCGTCCCATGAAGACCCCCATCCCGGCGAGCGACCGCTCGCACCCCCGGCTCCGCGCGCGCCTCGGCGCGACGCTCCTCGCCCTGCTCCTCGGCGCCGCGGCCGTCCCGGCGCAACAACAGGTCGTGCTCGACGCGTCCGACGGGCTCGACGGACCCATCTCGCTCGACGCCACGTCGTCGACGACACCGTTCAACTACCTCGAGGTCTCGAGCTACCGCAACGGCTCCGTCGTGCGGCTGTCGCTGGCCGACGGCGTCGTGACGAAGCCCGTCGTCTCGTCCGACGGCATCTCGCAGCCCTGGCGTCTCGCGCCCGGACCCTACGTGCCGGGCGTGTTCACGGACAACGTGCTGCTGGGGTCCACCCAGCTGCTCGACGCGTCCGACGGCCTCGACGGGCCCATCGCGGTCGTCCGGGGGCCCGACGGATCGCTCTACGTCGCCTGTCGCGACGGCGACAACGTCCTGAAGCGCGCGCCGGACGGGACGGTCACCGAGCTCATCGACGCGACGGGCGACGGCGCGGGCGCCGTGCTCGACCACCCCTACGACGTGGCGCTCGGCGCCGACGGGAGCGTCTACGTCTGCGGCTGGCTGAGCCACAACGCGTTCCGCGTCGCGCCCGACGGGACGATCACGGAGATCGTCGACGTGAACGGCGCCGGCGGCAGCGAGCTGCTCATCAACCCGACGTCGGTGGTCGTCGACCCGGCGGGCCGCGTGTACGTCGCGGGGTGGTGGAGCAACAACGTGCTCCGGGTCGACCCCGACGGCACGGTCACGAAGGTCCTCGGCATCCAGGGCGACGGCACGAACAGCTTCGCGTTCCCCACGGACCTGGACGTGGACGTCCACGGCAACGTCGTGGCCTGCGGGGAGACGTCGAACAACGTCATGCTCCTCGACACGCTCGGCGGCGTGTCGCAGATCATGAGCGGGCTCTCGCGGCCGATGGGCGTCGCGTTCGGTCCGGACGGCGTGGTCTACGCGACGTCCTACAACAGCGACGAGGTCCACGCCGTGGGGCCGCTCCCGCTGCTCCTGCCGTGGCAGGACCTCGGCGGAGCGTCGACCATCGTGCCGACGCCGCCGCGGCTCGAGACGTACGGGGCCGCGTCCGTGGGGGCGGAGGTCGTGCAGCACCTCTCGGACGCACCGCCCGCCGCCCTCGCGATCGAGTGGGCGGCGGCCCTCCCGTCCTCGCTGACCTCACCGGTCCCGGCCTTCGGCGGTCTCGTGTACGCCGTGCCCAAGCTCGTCCAGGTGCCGATCGCGGTCGACACGACCGGGAACTCCGTGGTCGAGCTCACGTGGCCGCCGGGCCTGCCGAGCGGGACCTGGGTGATCCTGCAGACGTTCGTCGCGGACCCGTCGGCGCCCGGCGGGGTGACGGTGTCGAACGCGGTGCGGACGAGGACTCCCTGACAGTCCGACGCCCGCGGCGGGCGACGTCGCCCGCCGTCAGTCGTTCGTCGAGAGCACCGCGAGGAACGCCTTCTGCGGGATCTCCACGTTCCCGACCATCTTGAGGCGCTTCTTGCCGGCCTTCTGCTTCTCGAGCAGCTTGCGCTTGCGGGTGATGTCGCCGCCGTAGCACTTGGCGGTGACGTCCTTGCGCACCGGCGCGATGTCCTCGCGCGCGACGATCTTGCCGCCGACTGCCGCCTGGAGCGCCACCTTGAAGAGGTGGCGCGGGATCTCCTTGCGCAGCACCTTGAGGATGGACCGGCCGCGCGGCTCGCAGTGGCTGCGGTGCGCGATGGTGGAGAGCGCGTCGACCTCCTCGCCGTTCACGAGGATGCGCATCTTGACGAGGTCGTCCGCCTGGAAGGTGTCGAGCTCGTAGTCCATGGTCGCGTAGCCGCGCGTCACGCTCTTCAGCTTGTCGAAGAAGTCGAAGATGATCTCCGACAGCGGGATGCGGAACCCGATGAGGACGCGCCCCGGGCCGATGTACTCCTGCTTGAGGAACTTCCCGCGGCGGTCGATGCCCAGCTTCATGATCGCGCCGACGTGCTCGTCGGGCGTCACGATGTCCAGCTTCACGACGGGCTCGCGGAACTCGGCGATCTTCGTCGGGTCGGGGATCTCCGACGGGCTGTGGATGACGAGCTTCTCGCCGTCGTTCGTCACGATCTCGTACGTGACGTTGGGCGCCGTCTGCACGATGTCGATGCCGCTCTCGCGCTCGAGCCGCTCCTGCACGATCTCCATGTGCAGCAGGCCGAGGAAGCCGCAGCGGAAGCCGAAGCCCAGCGCGTCGCTGCTCTCGGGCGTGAAGGTGAACGCCGAGTCGTTGAGCTGCAGCCGCGTGAGCGCCGTGCGCAGCGCGTCGAAGTCCTTGTTCTGCACCGGGTAGATGCCGCAGAACACCATGCTGCGCGCCGGCCGGTAGCCGGGGAGCCGCTCGCTCGTCTTGTCCTTGTCGAGCACGATCGTGTCGCCGATGCGCACGTCGCCGAGCGTCTTGATGTTCGCGATGAGGTAGCCGACCTCGCCGGTGGAGAGCGTCTTCACCGGCACGAGCTGCGGCCGGAAGACGCCGATCTCCAGCGCCTCGTGCCGCGTGTTGCCGGCGTGCATCCGGATGCGGTCGCCCGCGTTGAGCTCGCCGTCCACGATGCGCAGGTGGATGATGACGCCGCGGTAGTCGTTGAACTCCGCGTCGTAGATGAGCGCGCGCAGCGGCGCGTCGTCGCGGCCTCCCGGCGGCGGGACCTCCTCGACGATGGCGTCCAGCAGCTCCTGCACGCCCTGGCCGGTCTTCGCGCTCACGCGGTGCGCGCGCTCGCTCTCGATGGCCAGCGCGTTCTCGATCTCCTCGAGCACGTCGTCCGTGCGCGCCGACGCGAGGTCGATCTTGTTGATGACGGGGATGATCGCGAGCTCGGCCTGCTCGGCGAGGATCGTGTTGTGCACGGTCTGCGCCTCGACGCCCTGGCTCGCGTCGACGAGCAGCAGCGCGCCCTCGCACGCCGCGAGCGCGCGCTCGACCTCGTAGTTGAAGTCGACGTGGCCGGGCGTGTCGATGAGGTTGAGCCGGTACGTCGTGCCGTCCTTGACGTAGTCCATCGAGGCCGCCTTGGCCTTGATGGTGATGCCGCGCTCGCGCTCGAGGTCCATGTCGTCCATGAGCTGCTCGCGCTGCTCGCGGAGCGCCACGGTGCGCGTGATCTCGAGGAAGCGGTCGGCCAGCGTGCTCTTGCCGTGGTCGATGTGCGCGATGATCGAGAAGTTGCGGATCTGCTCCTTCTTCACGGCGCGCCTCCGTCGGCGGCGGCCGCGGCGAGCGCGCGCTCGAGCGCCTCGAGGGCGCGGCCCCTGTGCGACAGCGCCTGCTTCACGGGGCGCGGCACCTCGGCGAACGTGCGGCCCTCGGCGGCCGGGTCGTCGGGCACGAAGAGCGGGTCGTAGCCGAAGCCGCCGTCCCCGCGGGGCGCGCCCAGCAGGTGCCCGTCGCAGCGCCCCTCGACCTCGGCGACCACACGGCCGTCCGCGTCGACGAGGCACAGCGCGCACGCGAACCAGGCGGCGCGGTCGGGGCAGCCGTCGAGCGCCTCGACGAGCTTCGCGATGTTGTCGGCGTCCGTCGCGTCCTCGCCCGCGTACCGCGCCGAGCGGATGCCCGGCGCGCCGTCGAGCGCGGCGACGCAGAGCCCCGAGTCGTCGGCGAGCGCCGGCCGCCCGGTGAGCGACGCGTAGTGACGCGCCTTCCTGCGCGCGTTCTCCGCGAAGGTCGCGCCGTCCTCGACCGCCTCGGGCAGCCCGGGGAACGCGTCGAGCCCGCACGCCTCCCAGCCCAGCGACGCCAGGCGGGGCTGGAGCTCCGCGACCTTCCCTCGGTTCGTCGTCGCGACGACCAGTCGGCTCACGTCCCGAGCGCCTCCTCCTGGATCGACCGCACGCGCGAGAGCGCGGCCGTGCCCATCGAGACCATCTCCTGCAGGTGCTCGACGCTGAACGTGCCCTTCTCGGCGCCGCCGCCCATCTCGATGAGGCGCCCGCCGCCGGTCATGATGAGGTTGAGGTCGACGTCCGCCGAGCTGTCCTCGTAGTAGCTGAGGTCGACGCAGAGCTCGTCGTCGACGAGGCCCACGGACGTCGCCTGGATGGAGTCGGCGAGCGGCCACGCGCCGCCGAGCTGGCCCTGCTCCTTGAGCTCGCTGAGCGCGTCGTGCACCGCGACGTACGCACCGTTGATCGCCGTCGTGCGCGTGCCGCCGTCCGCGGCGAGCACGTCGCAGTCGACCCAGATCGTGCGCCCCTTGATGGCGCGCCGGTCGAGCACGGAGCGCAGCGCGCGGCCGATGAGCCGCTGGATCTCCACCGAGCGCCCGTCGATGCGGCCGCCGCGGTCGCGCGGCTTCCGGGTGTCCGTCGCGGCCGGCACCATGGAGTACTCGGCGGTGAGCCAGCCCTGGTCGCTGTTGCGCAGGAAGGGCGGGACGCCCTCCGTGACGATCGCCGTGCAGAGCACGCGCGTGCGCCCGCAGTCCACGAGGACCGAGCCGGGGACGGCCGGCAGCCAGCGGCGGGTGAAGTGCAGCGGGCGGATCTCGTGGGCGGCGCGGCCGTCGAGGCGGAGGGCGGGCATGGGGAGGTCGTCTCGGGGCTGCGGCGGGGGCGGGCGTGGCGGTCGGGACCACTTTCCCGGCAGGGAGGCAATCCGACGAGTCTAGCTGGCCCCCGCGGGGGCGATCAACGCGCGGGGGGCCGCGGGAGGCGGGTGCGGCGGGTCCGGGGCGGCGCCGGTCGACGTGCCGGAGCGCCTACGGGAGCAGGCGCACGTGCTCGCCGCGGGCGGTGCGGCCGTCGGCGAGGAGCAGGTCGCCGTCGGGCGTGACGTCCTCGATCGCGACGGTCTCCTCGGCGCCGTTCCACGCGAGGCGCACGGTGCGGCCGCGCAGCCACGAGCGGCGGCGGTACTCCTCGCCGGCGGCGGCGCCCCCGTCCGCCGGGAGCGCGTCGAGGATCCGGTCGAGCTCCTCGAGCACGCGGGCGAGGAGCGCGTCGCGCGTGAGGCGGTCGGCGGGGAGGCCCGCGTCGCCGGCGAGGCGCGCGACGGGCCCCGGCAGGTCGCCGGGCGCGAGCGAGAGGTTCACGCCGAGCCCGACGACGAGGCGCTCCTCGCCGGTCGGCGCGCGCACGACCTCGACGAGCAGGCCGCCGATCTTCTTCTCGCCGCGCATGAGGTCGTTGGGCCACTTGATGCGCACGCCCGTCGCGCCGAGCGCCTCGAGCGCGCGCGCCGCGGCGACCGCCGCGAGCAGCGTGATGCGCGCGGGCCGCGCGAGCGCCGGCCGCTCGAGCACGACGCTCGCGGCGAGCGATCGGCCGGGCACGGTGTGCCAGGTCGCGCCGCGCTGCCCGCGCCCGGCCGTCTGCTCGTCCGCGACGACGACGAGCCCCGGCGCGCCCTCGCCCGACGCGACGAGCCGCCGCGCGTGCGCGTTCGTGCTGTCGAGGACGGCGTGGCGCTGGACGGTGCGGGGCGGCATGGGACGCGGGAGGATACCGCAGGGCGCGGCGCGGCGGGGCGCGGCGGGGCGGCCCGTCAATCGCCGCCGGCGAGGTGCGACAGGTCGACGACGAGCTCCCGCTGCTCGCCCGCGTGCAGCCACAGGTCGCCGCTGTCCCAGACGGCGTCGTCGGGCAAGGTGCCGTACGCCTCGGGCGCGCGGACGACCTCGATGCGGAAGCGCAGCGCGTGGTCGGCGCGCAGGTCCTCGAAGAGCAGGTCCGGCCGGCGCATCTCCCAGCCCGCCGTGCACGGCCCGTCGCCGCCGGACGTCGACGAGCTGCTGCGGCCCGTGCCGTGCTCGGGGCGGCCGAGCTCGGCACGCAGCGCGTCGGGCAGGCGGTCGACCTCGCGGCCGGGGACGGCGGGCAGCGTCGCGATCCGGTACGGCGAGCCGCTCGACGTGACCTCCATCTCGAAGCGCCAGCCGTCCTCGTCCGGATCGTCGTCCCACGGGCCGTGCGCCACGACGCGCACGGAGGTCGTCCGTTCGAGCCTCACGACGAGCGGCACGTCCGCGCCGTGCTCCGGCAGCGCGACGCGCGCCGTGTGGAACCCGGGCGCGACGATGGTCGCCGTCGCGAGGTCCGCGCGGCCGAGGTCGACGACGACGCGCCCCTCGGCGTCCGTCTCCTCGGTGCGCGCGTCGAGCGTGGACTCCGCGCGGACCAGGGCGCCGGCGACGGGCGCGCCGTCCGGCGCCCGCACGAGGAGCGTCACGGAGGCCGCGCGCTCGAGCACGAGGTCGCCGAGGTCGTGGTCCCGGTCGACGGAGAGGTCCTCGACGCCGGCGCGCGCCACGCCGTCCGGCCCGGCGTCGGCGACGACGTCGACGCCGAGGACCACGCCGGACACCTCGCCCTCGTCGTCGTCCAGGTGGCGCACGCCGCCGAACGGGTCGTGCAGCGCGATGCGGAACCGGCCGTCGGCGTCGACAGGGCGGCCGCCGTAGCCGCGCGACATGCCCGACACCGCGGCGCCGGTCCGCTCGTAGCGCAGCGTGGCGCTCACCTCCGCGTCGACCGCCGGGCGTCCGTCCGCGTGCACGACGCGCCCGACGAGCATGCGCGGCGAGCGCAGGGGGATGACGACGCCCTCCGCGGGGACCACGCGCGGGAAGGGCGGGTCGTCCGGCGACTCGAGCACGTAGGTGCGCGGCCAGCGGAGCGAGAGCTCGGCGCCGGGCTCGAGGCCCGACACGAGGAAGCGGCCGGTGCCGTCCGTGAGGAAGCCGTCGTACACGGACGACGTGAGCTCGCCGGGGCGCGCGGCGGGGGGCGGGAGCTCGTCGCGGCCCTCGAGGAGCACGCGCTCGGAGACGCGGTCGAGTCCGGAGAGCACGAGCGGGAACGGCGTGCCCGGCGGCGCGCCGTCGACGCGCACGACGCCTTCGAGGTGCGCGCCCACGGGCAGCGTCAACGCGTGCGTGCCGCGGGCCGGCGAGAGCTCGAAGCGCGCGGCCGCGGGCGTCACGCCGAGCACGAAGAGCTCGGCGGCCGCGTCGTCGCCGGGGTGGCTCCAGCGACCGTCGACGTCGAGAACGCCGTGACCGAGGAGCGTCGGACCGTCGTAGAGCGCGACGCGCGCGCCGGTCGCGGGACGGCCCACGGCGTGATCGACACGGACGACGAGCGGCCCGGCGGCGGTCGGAGGCTCCTCGACGCGCGGCTCGGCCGACGAGGACGCGGCCGGGGAGAGCGGCGCGGGGACGGCGTCGACGGGCTCCTCGGCGAGCGGCGCGGGGTCCATCGTCTCGCGGGGCGCCGCGTCCGGGCGGACGACGGAGGGCGCGACGGGCGCGGCGTCCTCCGCCGGCGGCAGCGCGACCCAGATCCCGCCGGCGACGACGAGCACGGACAGCAGGACGATCGGCGCGCGGCCCATGGCGGCCTCCCCCCGGGGGTCGGGTCGGTGCGTGTGGACGCGCGGTTGTCCGTTATCCTCCGCGACCGGTCCAGGACATGAGCGAGCCTCCCCGTCAGCCGCCGCAGGAATCGAGCCGCGAGGGCCGCGTCGACGCGCCCCCTCGCCGCGCCGGAACGCCCGGCCCGCGCCACCCGATCCGCTGGCTCTGGGTGTCGGCGGGCCTGCTCTGCGTCGCGCTCGGCGCGCTCGGGACGTTCCTCCCGCTCCTGCCGACGACGCCCTTCATGCTGCTCGCCGCGGCCTGCTTCGCGCGGGGCAGCGAGCGCTTCCACGACTGGCTGCTCGCGCACCGCCTCTTCGGCCCGACGATCCGGAGCTGGCGCGCGCGCCGCGCCCTGCCGCCCCGCGTGAAGGGCAAGGCCATCGCGCTCGTCGTCGTGACGATCGGCGCGTCGGCGTGGATGCTCAGCTCGCCGGTCGGACGCGTCGCGGCGCTCGTCGTCGGCGGGGCGCTCGTCGTGTTCCTCGCGCGGCTCCCCGTGTGGGACGAGCGGGAGGACGCGCGCCCGGTCCCCGTGCCGGACGCCTGACCGCGCGACGCGCGTTCCTCACCGTCGCGGGCCGAGCGCGCCGCGTCGAGCCCGCGCGCGTCGCCGCGCACCACGCCCCGGACACACCGGCACCCCGGGTCCGCGCCGCCCTCGTCGCGTCCCCGGGGTGCCGTGTGGGCGGGGCGGTTCGCCCCGCGGTGTCGCCGGTCGATCAGAGCACGAGCTGCTCGTGGCTCTCCTCGAGGTGCACCTTGAGCTTCTTCATGACGTTGCTGTGGATCTGGCAGACGCGCGACTCGGTGAGGCTCATGAGGCCGCCGATCTGCTTCATCGTGAGGCCGTCGCGGTAGTACATGAGGATGATCTCCTTCTCCCGCCGGTTGAGGGAGCGGATGATCGCGACCATGACGTCCTCCTGGTTGAGGATGTCGGCCGGGTCGGGCGAGCTCGGGTCCTTGAGGAAGTCGATCTTCTCGACGGGCTGGTCGCCGGAGCCGTCGTCCCAGGACTCGGACAGGCTGCGCACGGTGTGGGCGCGCGCCTCCTCGGTCATGGCGATGTACTCGGCGACGGAGACGTTGAGCTCGTCGGCCATCTCCGCGTCGGTGGGGAGGCGGCCGTGCATGGCCTCGAGCGCGGCCTGCGTGCGGGCGAGCTGGTGGGCGCGCAGGCGCACGAGGCGCGGCACCCAGTCCTGGCTGCGCAGCTCGTCGAGGATCGCGCCGCGGACGCGCGTGCTGCAGTACGTCTTGAACTTGATGCCGCGGTCGATGTCGAAGCCGTCGATCGCGTCCATGAGGCCGAAGACGCCGGCGCTCTTGAGGTCGTCGCACTCGATGCTGCGCGGGAGCGTGAGCAGCAGGCGCTCGGCGATGAACTGCACCACCGGCAGGTACATCTCCATGAGCTCGTTGCGGATGGCGGGGTCGCTCGTCTTGGCGTAGGTCCGCCAGAGGTGCTCGTTCTCGCCGCCGATCTCGCCGAAGACGCGCTTGCGCTTGGAGGCCGGCTTCGCGGCGCTCGTCTTGCGGGCGGCCTTCTTGGGCGTCGCCTTGGACTTGCCCGCGGTCTTGGAGGCGGTCTTCGTCGCCTTCTTCGCGGTGCCCTTGCGGGTCGCGGTCCGGCTCGTGGAGGAGGCGCCCTTCTTCGCCGTGGACTTCGCGGGGGTCTTGCGGGCGGCCTTCTTGCGGGGCGCGGACTTGGTGGCGGGCATCAGACGGTCTCTCCTGTGTGTCGGCAACGGGCTGCCCGGTCGGCGCCGTGGGGCGGACGGCCGGGCCCTTTCGCTTTGCGTCCCGCCCTTGCGAGCGGTTTGCCTGGGTGCCCGGCGAGCGGTGCGCTCGGGGGCGGCGACAGCAGGAGTGTCATCGGTGCAAGCGGTACAAACTGTACAAGCACCTGATCCGGCTCCTGCGAGGGGCCGCGGACCGGACATCCCGATGGAGATCGATCCCGCGGCGGAAACGACGGCGTGGTTCCGGATCGACGAGGCCGCCGCACGACTTGAGGTCGGTCGCGGGACCTGTGGAAAAAATCCCGGGCGCCGTCGGCGGGGGACGGACCCCGGGCCCGGGAGGGCCGCGGGGGGGGGGGAGGGACGCGGCGCGCCGCGCCGTGGGGCGTGGGGCCGCCGTCCCGGAGGAGCGGAGAGGCCGGGCCGCCCGCGAGGGGCGGCCCGCCGGCTCAGCTCGGCACGCCCGTGGACGGGCGCGTGAGGTTCGTCTCGCCGAAGTAGTGCTCGGCGAAGTCGAGGAAGGCCGTCTCGATGAAGGCCTCGAGCTCGAGGCGACCCGTCTCGTCCATGGTCGTGGCGTGGTGGGTCGTCTCGCGGTCCTTGTCGCGCACGGTCTTCCGGCACTGGATCGCGAAGGTCCCGTCGTTGCTGTGGGGATCCAGCAGGAACATGAGGCGCGAGAAGTACGTGCCGGGCCGGCCGTCGCCGTCCAGGAGGTTCTCGTCGCAGCGGAGCGCGAGCATGTACTTGCCCTCGAAGAACCCGCGCGTGAGCGCGAAGCCGGGGGCCTCGGTGAGGAAGTTCTCGACGAAGTCGTCGATCACGGCCTCGAGCGCCTCGCGGTACTCGAAGGCGGCCACGGTGAGCTGGGATCGCTGGATGTCGGCCTCGGTGCGGATCCGGTGGGAGGTCTCGATCCGCTTCTGGCTGGCATCGCGAATCTGCTTCAACTTGTCACGGAAGCGACTCGACATCGGGAGGCTCGTCTTGGAGGAGGACATTCGGAGGGCTCGATGGATCTATCGGCAGGCGGCGGGGGTCTGTGAGAGAAGAATACGCCGCCTCCATGAAGAGGCAAGGAGCCCCGGAATTCGGGGAGCATCCGCCGATCCGGGTCCTTGCCGGAGGAGCCGGGGCGGCGCGGAGGGGCGACCCGGGGAAGTCGCCGCAGGGGGGAGACGGGGGTGAGGACGCGGGCCGGTGACGGTCGTGCCGGGCGGTCGACCCGGCCCTCGTCACGCGGGCCGGCCTAGCCATAGCGCAGGAGCGCGCGGACGTCCCGGTCGCCGAGGCGCTCGCGCCACGGGATGAAGTCCAGGGCGATGACGAAGCCCAGCGCCGAGACCGTCGCGCCGAGCTGCTCGACGAGCTCGCAGGCCGCGGTGGCCGTGCCGCCGGTCGCGATGAGGTCGTCGACGACGATCACCGACTGACCCTTCTTGACGGCGTCGCTGTGCATCTCGACGCGGTCCGTGCCGTACTCGAGGGAGTACTCGCGCGACACGGTGTCGTACGGGAGCTTGCCGGGCTTGCGGACGGGCACGAAGCCGACGTCCTTCGCCATGGCGAGCGCCGTGCCGAACAGGAAGCCGCGCGACTCGATGCCGACGACCGCGTCGCAGGCCACGTCCGAGAGCTCCTCCGCCAGGCGGTCGATGCTCGCGCGGAAGGCCTTCGCGTCCCCGAGCAGGGGCGTGATGTCCTTGAACACGATGCCCGGCTTGGGGAAGTCCGGGATGTCGCGGATGTAGTCCTCGAGGTTCGTCATCGGGTTCGCGGTCTCGCGGTCGGGGGGGAGCGTCGGAGAGATCCTACATCCGGGCGGGCACGGCGATGCCCAGCCATCCGAGGCCGTTGCAGAGGGCCTGGCGGACGCCGTGGGCCAGAAGCATGCGCGCGTCGGTGAGCGCCGCGTCGTCGGAGAGCACCTTCCACTCCTTGTTGCTGTACAGCGTGCTGAACAGCGACGCGATCTCCAGGAGGGCGTCCGAGACGAGCGACGGCTCGCCGGCCTCGATGCCGCGGCGCAGCGCCTCCGGCAGGTCCGCGAGCGCGAGCACGAGCGCCAGCTCGCCCGGGCCGTCGAGCAGCGCGAAGTCCACGTCGGCGGTGATCGGGCGGCCGTGCCTCGCCTCCATGGACGCGATGCGCGCCGCCGTGTACTGGAGGTACGGGCCCGTCTCGCCGTCGAAGGAGAGGACCTCGTCCCAGTCGAAGACGACGTCCCGCACGCGGCGGTTCTTGAGGTCGTTGAAGACCACCGCGCCCACGCCGATGCGGTGCGCGAGCTCGTCGAGGTCGGCCGGCAGCTCGCGGCCCTTCTCCTCGGCGCCCTTCACGATGGTCTCGCGCGCCAGCGCGATCGTCCGCTCGAGCACGTCCTTGAGCGGCACGATGTCGCCCTTGCGCGTGCTCATCTTGCGGTCCTTGAAGCGCATGAGCCCGAACGGCACGTGCTCGATGTCCGCGTGCCACGGGCGCTCCATGAGCTCGAGCACCTTCTTCATCTGGTCGAAGTGCAGCGACTGGCTGCCGCCGACCACGTAGAGCGAGCGCACGAAGTCGTAGGTGTCCTTGCGGAACTGCGCCGACGCGAGGTCGCGCGTGAGGTAGAGCGTGCTGCCGTCCGCCTTGCGCACGAGCGCCGTGCCGAGCTCGTACTCCTCGAGGTCCACGACCGTCGCGCCCTCGCTCTCGGAGAGCAGGCCGCGCTCCTCGAGCTCGTTGAGCACCGCGGGCATGAGGTCCTCGTAGAAGCTCTCGCCGCGCATGTCGTCGAAGGTGATGCCGAGCATCCCGTACACGCGCTCGAACTCGTCGAGCGAGACCTTGCGGAAGAGCGCCCACAGCCGGCGCGCCTCGGCGTCGCCGTCCTCGAGCGCCTTGAACTTCGCGCGCGCGACGTCCTGCAGCGCCGGATTAACGTCTCTCGCCTTGTTGAAGTCGACGTAGAGCTCGAGCAGGTACTCGATGCCGCGCTTCTCGAGTTCTGCCTCATCGCCGCAAACGTCCCACATCGCGAGGAGCTGCCCGAACTGCGTGCCCCAGTCGCCCAGGTGGTTGATGCCGACCGGCCGGTAGCCCGCCGCCTCGAGCATGTTCACGAGCGCGTGCCCGATGACCGTGCTGCGCAGGTGGTGGATGCCGAAGCTCTTCGCGATGTTCGGCGACGAGAAGTCGACGGTGACGGCGCGGCCCTTCCCGAGGTCGAGGCGGCCGTAGGCCTCGCCGCCCTCGAGCACCGCGGGCAGCACGTCGCCCGCGACGGCCCGCCCGTCGAGGAACGCGTTGACGTACGGCCCCGTCGCGACGATGTCCTGGATCGCGCCGGTCGCCCGCACCTTGCCGGCGATCTCCGCGGCGATGGCGGGCGGCGCCTGCTTCCGCGTCTTCGCGAGCTGGAAGCAGGGGAACGCGAGCTGGCCCATCTCCGGCCGCGGCGGTGTGCCGAGCAGCGCCTCGACCTCGTCGACGGGCAGCTCGACGGCGGGCGCGAGGGCCTCGGCGAAGGGGCGGCGGAAGCGGCTCATCTCATCGTCCGGAGGGGGCGGAACGGCGCATGTTAGCGACCCGCGCCGTCCCCGTGCGACCCGACGAGCCGCAGCAGCCGCGTGCCGGCGCGCCGCCACGAGCCGTCCGGGCGCACGATGCCGCGCGTGGTGCCGACGTCGCGCCAGCCGTCGACGAGCACCGCCTGCACGTCGGGGTCGTCGACCGCCCGCGCGAGGCAGGCCTCGACGAAGCGCTCCTGCGCCTCCTCGCCGAGCGCGAGCGGCGAGCAGCCCGCGGCGAGCACCCAGAGCGCCGGCGGCTCGTCGAGGTCGGCGCGCCACCCGCGCCACGCGTCGAGCACGACGCCGGCGAGCCGCTCGCCGCGCTGCGACGGGTGCTCGGGGTCGTCGCCGCCCGGCTCGAGGCGCGGGCCCATGACGTCGACGAGCGGCGCGAGCGCCTCGAAGAGCGCGCGGCTGCGGTCGCCGTGCCCGCGGAGCCGCA
>JAUIEF010000296.1 GCA_030428785.1 bacterium | reverse complement strand
TCGCGCGGCAGCGCGGCGACGAAGCGCTCGACGGCGAGGCGCTCGAGCGCGTCGGCAGCCGCGCCGCCGGGCGGGGACCCGTCGGGAGAGGACCCGTCGTCGGGCAAGGGCCCGTTCATGGAGGGCCCGTTCATGGAGGGCCCGTTCATGGAGGGCCCGTTCATGGAGGGCCCGTTCGTGGAGGGCCCGTCCGCGGAGGGCGCGTCGACGCCCGGCCCGTCGAGCACGCGGACGCGGCGGCCCGCGCGGACGACGTGCGCCTCGAGCGCGTCGCGCGTCGTGCCCGCCACGGGCGACACGGTCGTGCGCGCGCCCGGGCAGAGCGCCGTGAAGAGCAGCGACTTGCCGGCGTTCGGCGGGCCGAGCAGCACGACGTCCGTCTCGCCGTCGACGGCGGCGGCGCGATCACCGCGCTCTCCCATCCGCGCGCCGGCCTCGCGGACGCGCGCGAGGGCGGCGCGCACGTCGTCCTCCCCCACCTCCTCGGTGTCGTCCTCCTCGAAGTCCACGTGCGCCTCGATGAGCGCGAGGGCGTCGAGCAGCGCGGCGCGCAGCGCCTCGCGCTCCGCCGTCGCGCGGCCGAGCAGGTCGTCGCCGACGGCGGCCGCCTCCTCGGCCGTCGTCGCGGCGACGAGCCGACCGAGCGCGAGCACGCGCGGGAGGTCGAGGCGCCCGAGCGCGAGCGCGCGCCGCGCGAACTCGCCGCGCGCCGCCGGCCGCGCGCCGCGCGCGACGAGCCGCCGCACGAGCTCCGTGACGACGTCGGGCCAGCCCGGCAGGTGCACCTCGACGACGTCCTCGCCGGTGAACGACCGCGGCGCGACGAACGCGAGGAGCTCCACCGGCAGCGGCGCGCCCTCGGCGAGCGGGAGCACGGCGCGCCCGACGCGTCCCGGTCCGGGCAGGCCGTCCGGCGCCTCGAGTACGCGGCTCACGAGCGCGCGCGCCTCCGCGCCCGACACGCGGACGATCGCGCGCTCACCGGGTCCCGGCGCGGTGCACGGGGCGACGATCGTGTCCGCGAGCCCGTCGCCGGGCGGCGACGATCCGCCCGGGGCGGTCACGGCAGGAGGCCGACCAGCTCCTCGGCGACGAGCCGCGCCTTGAGGTCGGCGCCCTCCGTCGTGACGTGCACGCAGTCGGCCCAGAGCTCCGCGCGCTGCTCCATGCGCGGCGCGAAGTCGATGCACGGCACGGACTGCTCGGCGCACAGCGCGCGGATCACGTCGTTGTGCTCGTCGACGCCGCGCACGAGGTCCGGCGACGCGCAGGCCGCGTCGCTCGTCGCGAAGGTCACGAGCACCGGACGGATCCCGTGCGTCCGCGCGAGCCCGACGATGCTCAGCAGGTTGCGCCGGAACACCGCGGCCCCGTGGCGTCGCGCGTTCTCCTCCTCGGACGGGCCGCCCGCCCGCGGCGCGTGCTGCACGAGCACGTTGATGCCGCCCGCGCGCTCGCCCTCGCCGGGCTCGTAGTCGTCCGTGCCGCCGTCCCACACGCGGCGGTACGGCGTGTACCCGCCGTCGAAGTCCGGGTAGCGACGCACGCGGTAGTCGTTCGCGGCGTGGTAGACGACGACCATGTCCGGCTCGAGGTCGAGCCCGCGGTACGCGAGGTTCGCGAGGCTCTCGGCGGAGGTGTACGACTCGACGCCGCCGTTGACGACCTCGATGTCGAGGTCCGGCCGCGCTTCGCGCAGGTGCGCCTCGAGCCGCGCCGGGTAGGTCGCGTCGTCGTCCGTGAAGGACGTGTACGTCGTCGAGCCGCCGAGACACAGGATGCGGAAGCGGCCCGCCGGCTTGGGCTGCTCGATCTCCTCGCCGCGGTAGCCGAGCGCGTTGCTCGTGAGGACGCGCTCGCTCCGGCGCGTGAACGACGGCTTGAGGCCGTAGTTCACGTAGGGCAGCGGACGGAACGCGAGCTGCTCCGGGTCGGGTCCCCCGCCGCCGCCGGTGACGACCTTCCACGCCGCCCAGCCGAGCGCGGCCACGATCACGAAGAGCAGGAGCCGGGAGTTCTTCGAGCGGGCGGAGCGGCTGGGCATCGGGTCAGGCCTTCTTGGCGGCGGGTCCGGGCAGCCCCGCGACCGGCCAGATCCGACGGATGACCTGGTACTCGAAGATGCCGATGAGCGAGGACGTGAAGATGTAGAGCGACAGGCCGGACGAGTAGCTGTAGAGGAACCACAGCATGAAGATCGGCATGACCATGCCCATGATCTTCTGCGTCTGGGCCTGCTGCGGATCGGCGGGCTTCACCTGCGCCTTCATCTGCGCCATCGTCGCGACGGCCATGAGCAGCGGCAGCAGGTTGATCGTCTCGAAGCCGGCCATGCCGAAGGGCATCGCGTCCGGGCGCGAGAGGTCGTCGATCCAGCCGACGAAGTGCGACTGACGCAGCTCGATCGACGTCCCGAGGATCTGGAACAGGCTGATCCAGATCGGGAACTGCAGGAACATGAGCAGGCAACCGCCGAGCGGCGGCGACGCGCCCTCCTGCTTGAGGAGCTTCATCTGCTCCTCGTTGTACTTGCGCGTGTTGTTCTTGTACTTCGCCTTCAGCTCGTCCAGCTGCGGCTTGAGCTTCTGCATGACGGCGGAGTACTTCGCCATGCTCGTCTGCTGGCGGCGGTTCAGCGGGAACAGGATGCCCTTCACGAGCACCGTGAGCAGGATGATCGCGACGCCCCAGTTCCCGACGATGCCGTGGAAGAAGCGCAGGATCTGGAGCAGCGTGCGGTTGATCCAGCCCCAGTTGCCGTAGGCGGACTCGATGACCTTCGTGAGGAAGCCGTAGCCGGGGACCGCGGCGGCCTCGAGCGCCTGCGGGCCGTTGTAGACGTCGAACGTGAAGCGCGTCGTCTCGCCCGGGTCGAGCGCGGGCACCCAGAGCTGGAGCTCCACCGCGGCGGCGGCCTGGATGCCCCCGCGCAGCTCGCGCCGCAGCGCCTCGGCCTCGCGCTCGTCGGCGGGCGCCTTCGCCTCGACGTGCCGCTCGAGCTTGAGCAGGTCCTCGACGGCGACGGGGAACACCTGGCGCACCGGGGTGTCGTCCGTCGGCACGAGGATCGACGCGAAGTAGTTCGTGATCGTGCCCGCGGCGAGCAGGCGCTCGTCGTCGGAGACGCGGCGCGGGTCGCCGGAGAGGTCGTCGCCCTTCCACTGGACGATCTCGGGCTCGTGCGGGCCGCGCTGCACGACGGCGAGCGCGGCGGGCTGGCCGTAGAAGACCGAGCCGGCCTCCTCGTCGACGAGCCCGCGCGCGCTCTGCTGCACGAGCGTCAGCGGCTCGGAGCGCGTCGCGGCGGTGTTCGTGACCTCGACGGTCATGGAGAAGGTGTGCGGACGCGACGGGTCGTCCTCATGCCGCACGATGCGGCGGAAGGCGCGGTCGCCGGACTGCAGCGAGAACACGAGCTCCTTCGCGCCGCCCGCGCCCATGCGCTCCTCGACCTCCCAGTTCACGCGGTCGAGGCCGTAGCGGCCGTTCACGTCGCGCAGCAGGAAGTTGCCGGCGGGGCCGTCGACCGCGCCGGCGAGCGGCATGGGGTCGTCGGCGCCGGGCTCGGTGCGGTAGTCGCGCAGGTCGAGCGAGGCGAGCGACGCGCCCTTCGCGCGCCAGACGGCGAGCGTGTCCTGCGTGACGACCTCGAGCTCGCGGTCCGGCGCGTCCGACACGGGCACGTCGACCGGCGGCGGGTCGGTCGGCCCGCCGGACGTCCCGGCCGGGGTGCCCGTCGCGCCCGCGGGCGCGCCGGGCGTGCCGCCGTCGTCGACCGCGCCGCTCGCCGGGGGCGAGGCGCCGTCGAGTTCCGCGCCCTCCTCGGGCGGCGGCGTGAACTGGCCCAGGTACCAGAGCAGGAAGAGCATGCTCAGGACGAGCGCGATGGGGAGCCGCTTTTCCATGGGTCGTTCGGGGTCGTCCGGGGGTCGCTCGGGAGGGTCGCCGGGGATCGGCGGGGCGTGACGGAGGCGCCGGGGCGGCGCGGGGATTCGGGGACGTGCGGGACGCGGTGCGTGCGGGACGCGCGGCGCACCGTGAGCGGGGCTCCGGCGCGCGCGGTGCCGTCACCCGACGCGCGGCGGCCCGCTCGGGCGCGCCGCGACGCGCGCGGCGTCAGCCGGGGAGGTTCTCGACGAGGATCGCCTCGTCGACGAGCATGATCGGGATGCCGCCGCGCACGGGGTAGAGCACCTTGCCGTCCTGGCGCAGGAGC
>JAUIEF010000295.1 GCA_030428785.1 bacterium | reverse complement strand
GACCGTCGCGCTGCTCGTCGTCTCGGCGCTGGCCGTCGGCGTCCCCTGGTGGCGCGCACGCGTCGACGCGCGGGAGTCGGAGCGCGCGCGCGCCCTCGACCACGCGGCGGCCGACTGGGTTCGTGGCCGCGGCGCGGAGGCCGCCGCGCTGCTCGAGCCGCTCGTGCGGGACGCCCCCGGGGACGCGGCGCTGCGCGCGCTGCTCGCGGCCGTCCGCGGCGAGGGACCGTCGAACGGCTCGCCTGGAGGAGCGGGGACGTCGCTCGCCGCCGGCGTGCGCGCGCGGCGCGCCGACGACCTCGACGCGGCCGGCGAGGCGTTCGGCGCGGCGCTCGCCGAGGCGCCCGACTCCTCCTGGCCGCGCGTCGCGCTCGCCGAGCTCCAGGCGGCGCGGGGCGCGTGGCACGAGGCGGAGGCCGCGCTCGTCGAGGCCTCCCAGCGGCTGCCGGAGTCCAAGGCCGTGGCGCAGGAGCTCACGCGCGTGTACCTGGCGCGGCGCAAGCTCGCGGACGGCGAGCGTGAGGCGCGCCGCGCGCTCGCGCTCGACGACGCCGACCCGCACCTGTGGTACGAGCTCGCGCGCAGCCTGTTCCTGCAACAGGGCCGTGACGACGAGGCCCTCGAGGCGGCGCGCCGCGCGACGTCTCTCTTCCCGGAGTTCGACCGGAGCACCGCGAACCTCGAGGCCGCGCTGCTCGATCGCACGGGACGTCACGATGAGGCGCAGGCGGTGTTCCGCTCGCTCGTGGACCGCTACCCGGAGTCGACGGGCTACCGCTACAACCTCGCGTTCTCGTTCGCGACGTCCGGCGACGAGCCCGCGGCGCGGGACGCGTACCGCGAGGTGCTCGCGCTCGACGCCGGGCACGTGCCGAGCGCGCTGGGGCTCGCGTGGCTCCTCACGACCGCCGACGACGAGACCCTGCGCGACGAGGCCGCCGCCGAGGCGTTGCTCCTCGACGCGCTGCGCCGCGACCGCGGCCGCACCCTCGCCCTCGTGTCGACGATCGAGGAGTTCGCACGGCGCACGGGACGCTGTCGGGCGCTCGCCGACCTGCTCGGGGAGCTCGGGCGCGACGGCGAGCTCGACGCGCGCCGCATGCGGTTGCTCACGGCGCAGGAGGCGGTGATCGAGGCGGACCGCCGCGATGGATGACCGGCCTCCAGGCCGCCGCGGCCCACGCGGTACGCGCCTGTCCGGTGACGGGTCCCGACGTCGCATGTCGTCCTGCCGCACATCCATGACCTCCGGGGGAGTCCACGCCATGTCCCGTCCGAACCCGCACGGCCCGCACACCGTCCGTCTCCGCCGGCGCCTCCCGGCCGCCCGGCTCCTCGGGGTCTGCCTCGCGCTCGCCGCATCGGTCACCGCGCAGCGGATCTCCCCGCCCGGTCCGCGCGCGGGCCCGGCGGTCGCGGGCCCGGAGCTCGGGGGCGTGGACCTCGCGGCGCTCCGTCTCGCCGAGGGCCGGCGGATCGCGCTCGACCTGCCGGACCGGCTGATCGCCCCGCTCGCGGTGCCGATCGTCCTGGACGGGGCGCCGCAGGTGCTCCTGCTCGAGCCCCACACCCTGCGAGCGCCGGGGTTCCGCGTGCTCGTGGCGGGTGCGGACGGCACGCTCGTCGCCGCGGACGCGCCCGCGCCCTGCACCCTGCGCGGCGCCGTCCTCGGGCTCCCCGGCAGCGAGGCGGCCGGCTCCCTGGTCGACGGGCGGCTGGAGCTGCTCCTCCGCCTCGGTCCGCAGGCGCCGCTGGTCGCGATCCAGCCGTTGCCGTCGGGCGGGCACGCGCTCTACGCGGAGGAGGCCGCGGTCGACACGGGCGGCGTGTGCGGCACGTTCGCGCCGGGCGGCGCCCACGCGCCCGGCCTCGCGGAGGGCGTGGAGCCCGGCGACCTGCTCACCGAGGTCGAGATCGGCCTCGACGCCGACTTCGAGTACTACCAGCTGCTCGGCTCCGACGTCGACGCGGTCGTCACGGACCTCGAGAACATCGTCGGGATGGTGCGCCTCATCTACGAGGTCGACACGGCGTCCACCTACACGATCACGACGGTCACCGTGCGGACGAGCGCCGCCGACCCGTACACGACGAGCGACCCCTCCGACCTGCTCGACGAGTTCCTGAACACCTGGAACCAGACGATGGTGGGCGTGCCGCGCGACGTGGCCCACCTCTTCACCGGCCGGGAGATCGACGGCGCCGTGATCGGCATCGCGTACCTCGGCGTGCTCTGCCAGATCGACTCGGCGTACGGGCTCTCGCAGTCGCGGTTCAGCCCGAACCTCGTGCGTCGCGTCGCGGTGACCGCGCACGAGCTCGGCCACAACTGGAACGCCCTCCACTGCGACGCCACGCCGGACTGCGCGATCATGTGCGCCGTCATCAACGGCTGCACCGGTGAGCTCCAGGCGTTCGGCTCGTCGTCCGTGGCCTCGATCCTCTCGACGAAGGGTTCGGTGGGTTGCCTGGCGATCGTCGTGGCGCCCGGACTCCCCACGCTCGACACGGTGTTCCCCGCGTTCGGGAGGGCCGGCGGCGGCGGGGTCCTCGAGCTGCACGGTGTCGACTTCCCCGTGGACATCACGCCGAACGTCACGCTGGACGGCGTCGAGGCGACGGTGCTCACGCACGACGCGACGCTCGTGACCGTCACCGTGCCGCCGGGCCCGCCGGGCACGACGGTGGACGTGGCGCTGGACGACGGGACGACGCTCACGGTGCTCCCCGACGCGTACCGCTACGAGCTCGACATGGAGCTGGGAGACCGGGTCACGAGCGAGCTCGCCGTGCTCGAGGTGGAGCGACACTACTTCACGGGGCTCGCCGGGTCGCGCGTCACGTTGAAGCTCGACCCGCGCGACCCCGAGGAGCGGCTCATCGCGGGCGTGCGCCTCATCGGGCCGCGCGAGGAGACCCTCGCGACGATCGGCGGCACGATCGCGACGCAGGGGGCGAGCATCACGCTCAAGAAGTTCGTGCTGCCGGAGACGGGCGAGCACCGTCTCGAGGTGTTCGCCGTGGGCACGACGTCCGGAGGCTACGTGCTCAAGACGAAGGTCAAGGCTCCGAAGTCGGTGAAGGCCGACGTCACCGTGAGCGGCGGTTCACCGACGCCGACGGTCGCGTTCGGCGCGACGGCCGGCACGCTCCTGAAGCTCGCGCAGTTCAAGCGCCGCGCGGCGAAGGGCGACTTCGCCCTCGTCGACGGCAAACCCTCGGCGCTCGTGCCGACGCTCCTCGGTCTCGACGGGCCCGACGGCCCGGTCGGCCTCGGCGACGGGGTCGCCCACTCGCCCAAGGGCGCATGGGCCAGGCTCAAGAAGCTCACGCTCCCGGCGACGGGCGACTACCAGCTCCGGCTGGGCGGCCTGGACGGGAGCATCGGGCACGGCAAGCTGCGCGTGAAGCTCAAGAGCCCCAAGGGCACGTCGACGCACCACGTGCTCGAGCCGTGAACGCGGGCGGCGGTCTGTCGCGGCGCGGTCAGTCGTCGGCGGGGATCGCTCCGAGCCCGTACCCCGCCGGTCGCGAGAGCATCACGATGCGCCCGGAGTATCCGGTGCACAGGAGCTCGTGCGTGCCGTTGCGGCCGTCGAGCTCGGCGGCGGTGAGCCAGTGGCCCTTGTCGACGTCGGTGAAGAGCGGGCTCACCGTCCACGGGCCGTCGCCGCGTCGGGTGAGCAGCTCGACGCGCGCGCCGTAGCCGAAGACGGCGACGGTCTCGGTGTCCGGGTCGTCGTCGAAGCGGCCGGCCGCGATGCCGCGCAGGCCGCGCGGTCCGGCGTAGAGCGGCTCGCGCGACCAGCCGGGCGCGGCGCCGTGCTCCCGGGTGCGTCCGTCGTCGTCGCCGTCGGCGGGGAGCGCGGTCGCCGCGGGCGCCGGGCCGTCGGCGTCGCCGCCGGGCGACGCGTGCGACGCCGCCTCCGCCGGGAACGGCCCGACCGCGCGCAGCACGAGACCGTCGTCGCGGCCCGTGTACACGACGAGCGCGCCGTCCGCCCGCCGCGCGACGTCGATGCGGCCGAGCCCCATGGGCTCGCGGAGCAGCGTCGCGCGGAGCAGGCCCCCCGCGCCGTCGTGCGCGAGGAGCGCGAGCTCGCCGGTGCGCCCGCAGACGAGCACCCACGGCGCGCCGCCGGGCGCGCGCGGCCAGCCCTCGTCGTCGAGGACGATCGCGTCGCGGACGCGCCCCTCGAGCGCGGCGAGCTCGACGA
>JAUIEF010000054.1 GCA_030428785.1 bacterium | reverse complement strand
AGGACCCGAAGGATCCGGGCGACCCGACGACGGGTCGCCCGGATCCTTCGGGTCCTCCCCCGGAGCCGCCGACGACCCGCCGCCCGCGTTCGTGAAGCCCGTCACCGCCGCGACCTCGTGGTGCCCGAGCCGCGCGCGGCCGAGGCCCCACGCCGAGAGGACGCCCGCGAGCGGGTGGATGACGACGTGCCGGATGCCGAGCGAGCGCGCGAGCTCGCAGGCGTGCTGGCCGCCCGCGCCGCCGAACGCGCAGAGCGCGTGGTCGCGGGGGTCGACGCCGCGCGCGACGCTGATGGAGCGGATGGCGTCGGCCATGTCCTCCACGGCGACGCGCAGGAAGCCGCGCGCGCACTCCTCCGGGTCGCCGAAGGCGGCGAGCCGCGCGCGCGCCGCGTCGACGTCGAGCGTCATGTGCGGGAACCACTCGGGTCGGATGCGCCCGAGCACGAGGTTGCAGTCGGTGACGGTCGCCGGGCCGCCGCGCCCGTAGCAGGCCGGGCCCGGGTCGGCGCCCGCGCTCTCCGGGCCGACGGTGAACCGGCCGTCGCGCGCGTCGCAGATCGACCCGCCGCCCGCCGCGACCGTGATGATGTCGAGCGACGGCGCGCGGATGCGCACGCCGTCCGTCACCGTCTCGTAGACGCGCAGCAGCTCGCCGTCGCAGCGGCACACGTCCGTCGACGTGCCGCCCATGTCGAGCCCGATGACCTTGTCGAAGCCGGCGAGCCGCCCGACCGCCTGCGTCGCGACGACCCCGCCCGCCGGCCCGGAGACGAGCGCGTCCTTGCCGGTGAACCGCGCGCGCTCCGTGAGCGTCCCGGACGACTGCATGCAGAGCACGCGCGCCTCGCCCACGTCGGCGGCGTCCACGGACGCGCGCAGCCCGGGCGTGAGGTACGCGTCCGCGACGGTCGTGTCGCCGCGCGCGACGGCCCCGATCTCCGGCGCCGTGCGGTGCGAGAGCGTCGGCGCGGGCAGCCCGAGCTCCGCCGCGACCGACGCGACGAGCGCCTCGTGCGCGGGGTGCGCCCACGCGTTGAGGAAGAGCACGGCGACGCGCCGCCCCGCCGCGTGGGCCGCGCGCAGGGCCGCGGCCACCTGCTCGCGGTCCGGCACGCGCCGCACGGTCCCGTCGGCGAGCACGCGCTCGTCGATCTCCACGACGTCCTCGTGCAGCGGCGCCCGCTTGCGCACGACGAGCGCGAAGAGGTCCGGCCGCTCCTGCCCGCCGATCGTGAGCAGGTCGCCGAAGCCGCGCGTCACGAGCAGCGTGACCGGCGCGCCGTCCCGCTCGAGCAGCGCGTTCGTCGCGACCGTCGTGCCGAGCCGCAGCTCGCCGACGTCGAGGCCCTCGGCCGCGCGCGCCGTCGCGTCGCCCTCGGCCGTGCGCGACAGGAGCTTCCGCACGACGACCCGTCCGTCGGGAGCGCGGGCGACCACGTCCGTGAAGGTGCCGCCGCGGTCGACGAGGAGCTGCCAGGTCACGCGGCGGATCCTAGCAGCCCCGTCCCGGCGCCGGTTATGCTCTCGACGCGTCGCACCCGTCACTCCCCGCGCCCCCCGGTCCGCCGACCATGAGCGAGTCGCAACTCTTCTGCCAGAACTGCGGCAAGGACATCACGGGGAAGGAGAAGACCTTCTACGGCAACGTGCTGTGCGGCGAGGAGTGCCGCGAGCAGCTCTCCGCCGCGGTCTACTTCCGCGACGGTCCGCCCGACGAGGGCGCGACCTGGTACTGCCCGCACTGCGCCGCGCAGAACCCGCTGGGCGACCCGCGCCAGGACATGCGCCCCAACTGCGTGTCCTGCGGCAAGCCGCTCGACCCCGCGAGCGCGTCGCCGCCGAAGAAGGGCGGGTGCCTCGGCATGCTGCTCCTGCCGGCGGCGCTCGTGCTGCACCAGCTCTTCGGCTGACGGGCTGCCCGCGCCGCGCGTCGACGGTCCCGCGCGCGCGCGAGGCTCCGCGTCGCGCGGCGCGTCGCGACGGCTCGCTCAGGCGTCGGGCGTCGCCGGCTCGCGGAAGACCTCGCCGTCCTCGAGCCGCACCGCGGTGAGCGCGCCGCCCCAGACGCAGCCCGAGTCGAGCGCGAGCACGCCGGGGCCGCGGTGGAACCCGAGCGCCGCCCAGTGCCCGAAGACGACGGTCGCGTCGCGGCTCGCGCGGTCCTCGACCTCGAACCACGGCACGCAGCCGGCGGGCGCCTCGGCGGGCGGCCCGTTGAAGCCCTCGCACGGCGCGCCGTCGGGCGTGCACGTGCGGTAGCGGGTGAGCACGGCGAGCGCGGACGCGAGCCGCGCCGTGCCCGCGAGCCCGTCCGACCAGGCCGGCGCGCCCTTCAGCGCGAGCGCCTCCCACACGGCGGCGCCGCCGTCCGCGCCGAGCGCGGCCTCGACCTCCCGCGCGTGCTCCTCGGCGTCGTCGACGGTCCACCGCGGGTGCAGCCCCGCGTGCACGAGCACGTGCTCGCCGCCCGCGTCGCGCGGCTCGCGGTGGAGGAGCGGCAACCCCGCGAGCCAGGCGAGGAGGTCGTCCCGGTCGTCCGCCGCGAGCACGGGCGCGAGCGTGTCGCGCTTCCCGGGGCGCCGTCGCCCGGCGGCCGTCGCGAGCAGATGGAGGTCGTGGTTGCCGAGCACGGCCGTGACGTCCTCGGCGTGCCGGCGCACCCAGCGCAGGACGCCCAGCGAGTCCGGACCGCGGTTCACGAGGTCGCCCACGAGCCAGAGCCGGTCCCGTCCGGGACGGAAGCCGATCCGCTCCCGGAGCCGCCGGAACGGCTCGGAGCAGCCCTGGAGGTCGCCCACGGCGTAGGTCGCCAACGGTCGTCGTCTCGCCGGTCCGGGGAATCACCTGTACGATGGGGGCCGACCGCGACGCCCGCAAGGGGCGCCTCCCCGACGGCTCCCGCGGACGGATGGGCAGACCTGCATGGACCAGGGCCGCAGGACGACTCCGCCGTTTTGACCGCTCGGCGAGGCATTCCTTAATCTCCGACGCCGTGGTTCCCCCCGCGCGAGGCGACGCGTCGCGCGACCCGCTCCGACCCCCGGACACCACCCGATGAACATGCGCTGGATCGCCGCCACCTGCCTCACCGCCGTCGTCGTCGGCGCCGCCGCCGAGGCCGCCGAGGCCCAGTCCCCGATCCGCATCCACGCGAGCCTCTACCGGACCAAGTCCGGCAAGGGCACCGTGAAGTACACGCCGTTCAAGACCAAGAAGAACGACACCTTCCAGGTCATCGTGCGGCTGTACGAGGACTCCGGCGCGCAGACGCCGCTGCTCGACGCGAACGACGTCCCGTGGCTCGAGGCGGTGCAGGTCAACACGTCCTTCAAGGACCCGAGCGCGCCCGCAGCGCCGGAGAACGGCATCTTCGTCGAGCCGAACCGGCTCGTCGGCGAGTACGACCTCATCATCGGCGCGTCGAAGGACCTGCCCGAGGAGGTCGGTCTCGACGACGTGTTCTTCACGACGCAGGTCGTGCCCATCAAGAAGAACGTGCTCGGCGAGCCCTTCGCGGAGTCGCCGGCGCAGGTGCTCGGCGTCTCGGGCGTCGTGTCGGGCCTCATCAACCCGACCGAGATCTACCTCGACGGCGAGCTGCTCGTGAACAAGGACCGCCAGTGGCTCGGCGACATCGCCGGCCTCCAGGGGCCGCCCGGCGATCCGGGACCCGCGGGTCCGACGGGCGAGCCGGGTCCCGTGGGCCCGACGGGCCCCGCCGGCGAGACAGGTCCGACGGGCGCGCCGGGTGAGCCCGGCCCCCTGGGCGAGCCGGGTCCCGTGGGCGCCACGGGTCCCGCCGGCGCGACCGGCCCGGCCGGTCCGACGGGCGACCCGGGCCCGCAGGGCGACCCCGGTCCCGTGGGTCCGACGGGTCCCCCCGGCGCGACCGGTCCGACGGGCGCGCAGGGCGACCCCGGCCCCCAGGGCGAGCCGGGTCCCGTGGGTCCCACGGGTCCCGCGGGCGCCACCGGCCCCGCCGGCCCGACGGGCGACCCCGGTCCGCAGGGCGACGTCGGCCCGGCCGGTCCGACGGGTCCCGTCGGCCCCACGGGTCCTCCCGGCCCCGAGTTCACCGGCGGCGTCGTGAGCTTCATCACCGCGACGAACGGCGGCACCTCGCTCGAGGCCTCGGCCGGCGACGTGCGCGCGTTCGGTCAGCTCGTCACGAGCAGCGGCGCGGTGCGCAACGACCTCAACGGCGCGCTCGCGATGCGCAGTAACTTCGACGTGGACTTCGCCCGCGACGAGGACGCCAACGACCCGGGCGCCTGGTTCCAGTGGTTCGACAACGGCGAGAACCTCGAGCTGCTCGGCAGCGACATCATGCGGCTCGACCACAACGCCGACCTGCTCGTGGCCGGCGCCGTGACGCCGAACGGCCTCGACCTCGCCGAGAGCTACCCGACCGTCGACCCGACGCTCGGTCCCGGCACGGTCGTCGCCGTCGACCCGGCGCGTCCGGAGCACGTCGTGCGCGCGACCGGCGCGTCGGGCGTGCTGGGCATCGTGTCGACGGCCCCGGGCGTGAAGCTCTCCGACGAGCGCGCGCTCCAGGGCGCGCGGCCCGAGCTGCTCGAGGCGTCGCGCCAGGCGCTCGTCGCCGGCGACCTCGACCTCGGCCGCGAGCTGCGGCGCCAGTGGATCGAGGCCGAGGAGGCGAGCCGCGACCAGGTGTACGTCGCGCTGGCCGGCCGCGTGCCGGTGGCCATCGACCCGACGTCGGCGCCGATCCGCGCCGGCGACGCGCTCGGCCTCGGTACGCAGCCCGGCACGGCGGCGCGTCACGCGGGTCACGGACCGGTGCTCGGCATCGCGCTCCACGACTGGGACGGCGGCGGCTCGATCGTCGCCTTCGTGAAGCTCGAGACGGGCGCGGCGCAGGGTCCCGTGACGGGCCGAGGCACGCTCCCGGCGGGGCGCGACCGCGTCGTCGTCGAGGACGCGGCCCTCGGGCCCGACTCGCTGCCGACTGTCACGTTCTACGGCGACCCGGGCAGCCGCTCGTGGGTGGCGGAGCGCGGCGACGGCTGGTTCGTCCTGCGCCTCGCGGCGCCCGCGCCCGGCAACGTGGAGTTCGGCTACTCCGTCTCGCCCTGACGCGCAGCACGCGCGGCGGACGCCCGGCGACGGCGCGTCCGCACCCTGACGCCCGCGGGCCGTCCCGACGACGGCTCGCGGGCGTCTCCGATTTTCCGGTCCACGGTCGGGGCCCCGACGGGCTCTCCCCGGTCGGCGCCCCGCGGAGGGCGCGCGTCCCGTGACCCGGAGGACCCCACCATGCTGTCGACCCGACTCGTCGTCGCGACCGGCCTGACCCTGCTCTTCGCCGCGCCCGCCGCGCTCCCCGCCGTGACCCTCCCGGGCCCCGCGCCCGCCGCGCCCCGCGCCGCGCTGTGGGGGCCGCCCGTCATCTGCCACCCGATCGCCTTCGAGGGCGGCACGTCCCTGCCGTGGGGGAAGGACCGCTTCGACCGCGCGGCGGAGGTCGAGCCCGGCACCGTCGTGGCGCGCACCCTCGAGCTCCTCGAGGCCTCCCACGACCCGTACCTCCACATGGAGACGCTGCGCCGCGCCGTGCTCTACGTCATGGGCGGGACGAAGAAGGACGACCCCGTGAAGGGCGGCGCCGAGGCGCTCGTCGCGGGCCTCGAGAAGCGCGTCGAGACGCTCGGCGCGGCGCTGCGCGCGGCGGAGGGCGAGGCGGCGGGCGAGGCGGCGGAGACCGCGCGTCGCGACGCGGCGATCGCGTGCCTCGACCTGGGCTGGACGCTCGAGGCGCTCCACGAGCTCTCGGCGCGGCCCCGCTCGGCGTCCGCGCAGGAGGCGGCGATCGAGAAGGCGCTCGCGCTCGTCCCCGACGACCCGGCGCTCCTGCTCGGCGCGGCCGTCGTCGACTTCGCGAGCGGCGACCAGCGGCGCTGCTGGGAGCGGCTCGACGCCGCGCTCGCCCGGGCCGACGACCCGAAGGGCTTGCTGGCGCGCAACGCCGACAACACCATGGGGGCGATGCTCGGCGTGCGCGGTCGCGATCTCGCGAAGCGCGTCGCCGAGGAGCTGGACCGCGCCTGATCCGAGCGACCCCACCGAGCCGCCGCGCGTGCACCGACCGCCCCGCGCCCCGTCCGCCGCGCCCGAGGCGACGCCGTCCGAACACGGCGCCGCCGACGGGAGCGGTCCGGACGCGGGCGACGGGGCGGTCGCCGCGCTCGTGGCCCGCGCGCGCGACGGCGACCGCGCGGCCTTCGGCGAGCTCTACGGGACCTTCGCGCCCATGGTGCACGCCATCCTGATCGGCCGCGTCGCGCGGCGCGTCGACGTCGAGGACCTCGCGCAGGAGGTGTTCCTCGCGGCGTGGCGCGGGCTCGGCGGCCTGCGCTCGGACGCGCACGTCGGCGGCTGGCTCGCGGTCATCGCGCGGCACGCGGCCGACCGCTTCCACGCGCGGGCGCGGCCGCGCCCCGAACCGATCCCCGAGACGCTGCCCGACGGTCGGGCGGCGGACGGCGCGCGCGTCGCCGAGGGCGCCGAGGTCCTCGAGCTCCTGCGCGCGCTCCCCGAGGCGTACCGGGACACGCTCGCGATGCGGCTCGTCGAGGGCATGAGCGGCCCGGTGATCGCCCGCGCCACGGGGCTCGCCCCGGACTCCGTGCGCACGAACCTGAGCCGAGGCATGCGGCAGCTCCGCGAGGCGCTCCGCCGACGAGGATGGCGATGAACGACCGCCCCGACACCCCCGACGACGACCTGGACGAGGCGGGCCTCTGGGACCCGCGCGCCGCCGACGACGCGCTGCGCTCGCTGCGCCGCCGGCTCCTGCCGCACGCGCACCGGCCGCGCGCGTGGGTCGTGCCCGAGGAGCTTCCGGAGTCGGACGACCCGCTGATCGCGCCTCCGTCGGCGGACGGCACGGCGACGCCGGCCGAGGTCGAGGACGGTTCCCCGGCACCTGGGGACGCGACGCGCGACGACGACGCGGCGGGCGACGACGACGGGTGGCCGTGGCCGGAGCGCGACGCGGCCGCGTCCGGAGACGCGCCGTCCGGGGCGCGCGGCGCGCGCGACGCCCTCGGGTCCGGCGGCGCGCGCGGTGCGGGCGATCGCCCGATCTCCGACGCACCGACTTCCGGACGCGCGCCCCGCGGCCCCGCGCCGGACGCGCCGGGCTCCATCCTCCACGCGCGGAGCGGCTGGGGCGTGCGGCTCGTCTCGCTCGTCGCGGCGACGGTGCTCGTCGTGCTCGCCGTCGGCGAGCTCCTCGGCTGGCGCGGCGCCGGCGACGACGCGCCGCCCGACGCCGGCTCGACCTACCGCGTCGAGGCGCTCGAGGGCACGCCCCGCGTGACGCGCGGCGGCGAGCTCCTGCGCTCCGAGCGGCTCGACGTGCGGCCGGGCGACCGGGTCGTGTGCGACGACGTGACGCGCGCGGAGCTCCGCGTGCGCTCGGCCGGCAGCGTGCGCCTCGAGCCCGGCACCGAGCTGCACGTCGACGACTCGCCCGCCGACGGCTGGCGGCTGTTCCTCGCGCGCGGCCAGGTCACGGCGAGCATCTTCGCCCCGCCGCGGCTCTTCCAGGTCGGCACGCCGTCGGGCATCGCGGTCGACCTCGGCTGCGTCTACACGGCGACGGTGGGGGACGACGGCGAAACGGTGCTCGCCGTGCGCGGCGGGCAGGTCTCCTTCGAGGCGAAGGAGCGCAAGGTCTTCGTGCCGGACGGCGCGCGCGTCGTCGCGTGGCCGGGGCGCGGGCCCGGGACGCCCGTCTGGGAGGACGCGCCGGCGCCCGTGAAGAAGGCGGTCGAGGCGCTCGACGCGCTGCGCGACCGGCCGGTGGAGGACCTCGCCGTGCTCGGGCTCGACGGCGCGCTCGCAGAGCTGCGGGCGGTCGTGGAGCCGCGGCAGAGCCTCTCGCTGTGGCACCTCCTGGACCACCCGAACCCGCAGGTCGCGCGCGGGGCCCTCGCGACGCTCGAGCGGCTCAGCCCGCCGCCGTGGGGCGTCGACCCGGCGGCCGTGCTGCGCGGCCGTGCCGCCGACCGGGAGGCCTGGCGGGAGGACCTCGAACGCCACTGGTGAGCGGGGGCCCGGGGCGGTTCCCGGCCTCCTCCCGGGGTTCGGGGTAGACTCGACTCGACGGCGCCGCGACCGCGCAGGTCCTCGAAGGGGCGCCCACCCGACCCGATCTCCCGGCTCCGTCCCGCCCCGGACGAGACCCCGATGATGCACCTCTCCCGCGCGGCCCTCGCCGCCCTCCTCGTCTGCTGGCCGTCGCCCGCCTCCGCCCAGGTCCCCGTCGGCGAGCCCATCCCGCTCGGCGGCGAGACGAAGGCGAACTTCGAGCTCACCTACGAGGACGAGTGGGCCAACGTCTCCATGGCGCCGGACGGGTCGCGGTACGTCGTCGCGTGGAACGACGCCTTCAACACGACGGCCGGCGCCTCGACGACGATCAACGCGCGGTTCTTCGACGGCAACGGCGTCCCGCTGACCGGCGACGTCTTCGTGAACGAGTTCTTCAACGCGAACAGCCAGGACGAGCCGATGAGCGCCGTGGACGCGTTCGGCAACGCGTTCATCTGCTGGTCGGACCGCAACGGCAACGACGGCAGCGGCATGGGTGTGTTCGGCCGCGTCGTGCAGCTCGACGGCACGCCCGTGGGCCCGGACTTCGGCATCAGCGCGACGACGGTCGACTCCCAGTGGGAGCCCATGCCGGCGGCGCTGCCGGGCGGCGGCTGGGTCGTGGCCTTCAACGGCGACAACGACGGCGACGCCTACCTGCGCTTCCTGGACGTCGACGGCACGCCGACGACGCCGGGCGACGTGCAGATCAACACCTTCGACAACAACGGCCAGACCGAGGCCGAGGTGCGCGCGCTGCCGGACGGCACCGTGCTCGCGGTCTTCGCGGACTTCGGCGGCAACGTCTTCCCGTTCAGCGGGACGAACCTCTTCGGACGGCGCTTCGACACGGCGGGCAACGCGCTCGACGTCGACGTCTTCCCGCTCCACGAGTCGACGACCGCCTTCGACCAGCTCGAGCCCCGCATGGGCAACTCGGACGACACCTTCGTGATCGTCTGGGAGGACCGCGGCAACGACGGCAGCGGCAGCGGCATCTGGTGCCGGCGCTTCGACGCGACGGGCACGGCCCTCGAGACCGAGTTCCCGGTCAACCTCGTCACGTCGAACGACCAGTTCCTGCCCGAGGTCGCCTGCGACCGGTGGGGCAACTTCGTCGTGGTCTGGGAGGACTGGGCCGGCACGGGCAACCGCATCCGCGCGCGGGCGTTCGACCGCTTCGCGCAGCCGCTCGGCAACGGGTGGTTCGTGAGCGAGGGGCCGTCCGGCTACCGGCGACCCACCGTGGCGATGTCGGAGGACGGCACGAGCGTCGTCTTCGCGTACGGCGGCCCGGGCGGCGGGAGCTCCAACTCGCAGGACATCTACGTCCGCCGCTACGCCTGGGTCCACACGGACGACGGCGGCGGCCTCGCGGCGCCGCGGCGTCGTCGGCGCCCGGCCCCCGTGAAGCCCGTCGCGCCGCCGACCGGCGGCATCACTCCGATCCTGCAGTGAGCGCCGGTCCCGTCGGGTCCGGTCGGCCGGGGCCGGTCGTCGCGGCGGGCGGGGCGCGCCCGGCGTCCGGCAGGAAGCGCAGGAACATCGCGCGGACCTCCGCGACGGGGCCGTCCAGGTCGTCCGCGTCCCACTCCGCCGTGGACACGGGCGCGAGGACGTCGACGCGCGCGCGTCCGGTGCGCGTCACGAGCCGGCCCTTCGGCATGAGCTCGCGCACGCCGCGGATGACCATGAGCACCGCGGGCAGGCCCGTGTCGGCGGCGACGTGGAACGGCCCGCGCTTGAAGTCGAGCAGGCCCGGCGCCTTCGAGCGCGTGCCCTCCGGCGCGACGAGCAGCACCTCGCCGCGCTCGCGCACGCGGCGGCCGGCGGCGCGCATGGACTCGATCGCGCGGTCCCGGTCGGAGCGGTCCACGGCGATGAGGTCGAGCTCGCGCATGATGCGGCCGATGATCGGCACGCGGTGGAACTCGCGCTTGTAGACGACGACGCCGCGCTCCGGCCAGAGCGCCGTGAGCACGAAGAGGTCGAGCAGGCTCTGGTGGTTGAAGAGCACGATCCGGCCGCCGGGGGCCGAGAGGTGCTCGAGCCCGTGCGCCTCGAGCGAGACGCCGCTCAGCGCGAGTCCGGCGCGGCCCCAGGCGTGGAGGAGCCCCCGCCGCCTGCGCCGGAACACGGCCGGCGCGAAGGTCGCGAGGACGAGCATCCACGCGGCGATTCCGAAGGCGGTGAGCGCGAGCGGCACGAAGAGCAGGACGCCGCGGACGCGCGACCCGGCGCGGCAGTCCCAGCGTTCGTGCGTCCCCTGCTCGACCATCGTCCCGGCGTCACGGCTTCTCGATGGGGATCGGCCGGAAGTCGTCGTCCACGGCCACCATCGTGACGAGCGCCTCGGTCACGAGCTGCGGGCCCTCGCGGCACATGCGGCGCTCGGCGAAGACCGTCGCCTTGATGGTCACGGAGGTGCGGCCGACGCGGACGGTCTCGGTGAAGATCGTCATGACGTCGCCGACGAACACCGGCTTCTTGAACTCCACCTTGTCCATGGCCACGGTCACGACCTTGCCCGAGTGGTGCTTGCGGGCGCCGATGGCGGCGGCGAGGTCGATGTCCGAGAGGATCGTGCCCCCGAAGATCGAGCCCATGACGTTCGTGTCCTGCGGCACCATGACCCGGCGGATGGCCGGCAGGGTGTCCGTGGGGAAGGAAGGCGGGGCGTCGGGGGTGCCGGTGCGGGGCATCGGGAGCTCTCGGGTTCGGGTGGTCGGGCGGTGGGAGGCCCGGTCCGATGCCAGTGTACGATGTCGGGTGTCGGCCGCGTCCCGGGACGACGCCCCGCCGGAGGTCCGTCATGACCCGTTCCTCGCCCGTCGATCGTGACCCCGTCGCCGCGCCCGCGCGGGGTCTCCCGTCGTCCGCCGCCCACGCCGCGGTCGGACTCGTGCGGCAGCTCCGCGTCGGCCTCGCGGCCGTGCTCGTGAGCGCGGTCGCCGGCGCGCAGCAGGAGGTGGACCCCGCCGACGTGCTCGACGGCCCGCTCCTGCGCGAGGAGCACCCGGCCGCGGCGCGGCGGCTCGCGACCCCCGCGGCCGCGCCGGCCGTCGTCGCGACGGCGCCCGACGCGGACGACGCCCCGGTCTTCGGCGAGGACCCGCTCGACGCCGAGGTCCGCGTGCGGATGCTCACGGTGTCCGGCGGCGCGGTGCTCCGCGTGAGCTCGCGCTGGGCGGACGACCACTGGGAGATCGAGACGCCGGGCGGCTGGACCGCGCTGCCGGCGGGCTCGGTGAGCGGCGCGCGGCTCGAGCACCGCGTCGTGCGCGAGCGCCGGGAGCGCCTCGCCGCGATCCCGCGCGACGCGGGGCCGGACGCCTGGCTGGACCTCGCGCGCTGGTCGCTCGACGTCGGTCTCCACGAGGAGGCGCTCGCCGACCTCGACCGCGTGCTCGACCGCGCGCCCGACCACACCGAGGCGCTGCGGTTGCTCGCGACGCCGGACCTCCCGATCCGCCTGCCGGTGACGGGCGGCGACGACGCGTTCGGGCGCGCCGCGCTCGTCGAGTACGGTGGTCGGGCGCCGCGCGCGCTCCAGGAGCTCGTCGTGCGCGAGCTCGGCCGCACGCGCGACCGCGAGGGGCTCCGCGCGGACCTCGCGGCGCGCCTGCGTTCGCCGCGCTCCGGCGAGCGCGCGTTCGCGGCGCTCGCCTGCCGTCGCCTGTTCCCCGAGGGCGTGAACCTCGAGGAGCTCCTGCGGCGCACACTCGTCGACCCGTACGAGGAGGTCCGCACGAGCGCCGCGCTCGCGCTCCGCGACACGGGCGAGGAGGGACTCACCGTCCCGCTCGTGCGCGCGCTCGAGAGCGGGTCGTCCGTGCTGCGCACGCACGCGGCGCGCGGGCTCGGCACGATGGGCTTCGCCGCGGCGGTCGAGCCGCTCGCGTTGCGCCTCGCGACGCTCCGCGCGGCGGGGGGCGGCGACGGTTGGCGTGCGCCGCGCAGCCACATCTTCGTCGGGCGGCAGGTCGCGTTCGTGCAGGACTTCGAGCCCGAGGTCGCGACGAGCGCCGTGATCGCCAACCCGAACATCGGCGTCGCCATGGAGGGCGCCACGCTCGACGTGGGCGTCCAGGGCATCGGCGGTCACGGGGGCGGCGCGTCGAACGCGCTCGTCTACAGCTACACCACGGAGACGAAGGCGCTGCGGCACGCCCTCGCGACGATCACCGGCGCCGAGGTGCGCGACACGAACACCGCGTGGAAGGAGTGGTGGGAGAGCCACGGCCGCGACTGGGTGGCCAGGCACCACCCGGTGAGCGCGGGCGGCACGACGGCGGGGGAGGGGTAGGCACCCGGTCGGCAGGGGAGCTCGCGGCCCGGGCCCCGCCGAGCGCGCGGCCGTGGGGGCGACGCCCGCTCCCCCCGCGCATGCTCACGGCGTCGTGAGCTTCGTGCCGTTCGAGAGCGTGAGGCCGTGGATCACCGTCGCGTCGGCCTGGATGGTCTGGATCCAGGCCTCGGTCCCGGAGGGGATGCCGGCCGGCCAGGTCGTCCCGAGGGTCGCCGTGTCGCTCGCGTCGGGGAAGATCGTGAGCTGGGTCGTGAACGGCCAGGCATGGACCGTCCCGCCGATCGCCGCGAAGGGCGTCGGCGCGAGCGAGACCCACGCGAGGGGGAGCGGGAGGCCGCCCTCGACGTTGCCGACGAGCACGGTCGTCGAGGCGCCCGGCTCCAGGCTGCCGCACCCGCAGACGCGCGGCGGACCGAGCGCGCCGACGGTCCCGCCGCCCAGGTCCTCCCAGGTGCCGCGCGTCGAGAGGTCGGCGACCCAGACGACGCCCGTCGGGCTCCACCAGGGCGCGCCGACCGCGACGGTGTCGCCGTCGAGCGCGATGCTCCGCCCGAAGTTCTCGCTGGCCGGGTCGTCCGGGCACAGCACCTCGCCCTGGACCCAGGTCGGGCCGGAGCGGGTGAAGAGCGTGGCGGTGCCGTCCCAGGTGACGCCGACGGACGTGTCGTACGGTTCTCCGACGAGGAGTCGGTCGCCGTCCACGGCGACCGAGGTCCCGAAGTCCTCCTCCGCGGTCGAGTGGCAGGACGTGAGCTTCTGGATCCAGCTCCACGTCGACCCGTCGTGGCGGAAGACGTGCGCCGCGCCGCGGTGGAACTCGCCGGGCAGGTGGTCGTTCAGCTGCCCCACGACGAGCGTGTCGTCGGACAGGTCGAGGGCGTTCCCGATGGAGCCGCTCGTGTCGCCGCCGGTCGGCACGACGAGCGTCTGTCCCTCCACCCAGCTGCCGCCGTTCCAGACGAACTCGCGCACCGAGCCCTCGATGGATGCGCCGGCGACGTCGTCTCCCGGCGCGGTCGCGGTGATGAGGTCGAGGCCCACGGCCACGGCGGCGCCGAGGGCATCACCTGCCTGGCCGTCCGAGCTCACGAGCGTCTGCTCGAGGACCCAGGCCGCCCCGTCCCACCGGAAGACGGTCACGGAACCGGGTGCGACGCCGGAGTTGTAGTTCGGGGCGCCCACCGCGAGGACGTCGCCCGCGAGGTGCACCGAGGAGCCGAACTGGTCGGACGCCGCGGGCGTCTCCGCGAAGAGCTCGGCTTCCTGGACCCAGGACGACCCGTCCCAGCGGAACACGAGCACGGCGCCCTCGGCGAGCGGGCCGCGGCGCGGTGCACCCACGGCGACGACGTCGCCGTCGACGGCCACGGCCCTCCCGAACCAGTCGTTGGCCGAGCCGGAGGGATCCGAGAGCTCGGCCTCCCGCGACCACGCGCCGGCGGTCCGCCGGAACACGACGGCGGCACCCTGGTCGGAGCCGGGACCGACGTCCCGCTCGTAGGCGCCGGAGACGAGCACGTCGCCCGAGAGGGCGGTGGCCCAGCCGAAGCGGTCGTCGGACTGCAGGCCGGCGGCGGTGAGGACCTGCTGCCCGCGACCGGCCGGCGCGAGGACCGCGAGCAGGAGCAGGACGACGAGGCTCGTCGGCGTGGTGCGCATGGCCGGATCTCCTCCGTGGGTCGAACCGTGGGGATCCTCGGACCTTCCCCGATGGACCGAGTCTAGCAGCACGTCCGGCGAGCGGTGGGCCGACCGCGCGGCGCCGTGATGCACGAGGTGCCCGCGGCCCTGAGCCGGAGCCCGTTCACCGGCCGCGAATGCGCCGACTCCACCAGGCCCGATGCCCAGAACCCGTCGATGGACCCCTCAGCGGCCGCGGGCGCCCGACGAGGTGCCGTTCATCGCGAGCGCACAACCGCCCGCGGCCCGCTGCTGGGGCCGGGAGTCACGGAACGCCCACCAGCCGGAGACGCGCTGCGACGTCCTTAGTGGTACTCGCGGTGCACCTCGGGGAAGCAGCTCTGCCAGTTGATCTTCCCTTCCTCGTAGTCGGTGAGGAAGCGGGGGCGATCGAAGATGCCGCTGCCCTGGAGCGCCTTGTAGATGCGGCGGGCGTTGCCGCCGACCTCCGCGCCGAACTCCTGGCTGAGGCGCTCGCCGATCTCGTCGACGGTGCGCTCGCCGTTGCAGAGCTCGAGGAAGCCGCGCGCGCCGTCGTCGACGAGGATGCCGCAGCCGGCGCCGGTGTCCGGCGTCATGAAGAAGGCGTACTCGGTCTCCTTCGGCGTCGCGGCCGCCAGGCTCTCGGCGTCCGTGAGCGTGAAGAGGTCGTCCATGTCGTAGCCGAGCACCTGGAGGTTCACGTCGCCGCCGAGCTTCGGCGTCTCGCCTCCGGTGACGCCCTCGGCGTCGCCCAGCTTCGCGGCGGTGGCGTCCCAGAACTGGTGCAGGCCCTCGTAGGGCATGTTGAAGTACACGTCCTTCACGTCGCCGAAGTGGGCGGCGGCCCAGGTGCGCGCGCGGCGGTAGAAGTGGTACTGGAACTCCGCCTTGAGCGGGCCCGAGATGTCGGGGATGCCGGCGTAGCCGCACTGCTCGGAGACGTAGCGCTCCCAGACCGTCGCGAGGCCCTCGACGAGCTCGGCGTCGATGTTGTGCGTGCGCAGGTCGGGGATGCGGTCGTGGTAGCCGGCGTCGTGGGCGATGTGCGCCCACTCCTCGATGATGTCGCCGCCCTTGCGGTCCAGGACGCGCACGAGCATGTGCACGAGCCGCTGGATCATGCGGCTCCAGTCGTTGATGGCCTTGCCGACGAGCACCTCGTAGGGCGTCATCCAGTCCGTGGCGATGATCTCGTGCCCGATGTCCGGGTCGTACGAGATGCCCCACTTCTCGACCTCCTTCTCCAGCGGCGTGCGCGGGAGGATGGCGAGGTTGAAGGCCTTGATGTCGGCGGGCTCGCGGTCGAACGCGTAGTTGACCGTCTGCTTGTAGTCCTCGACCTTGTCGCCGGGCAGGCCCATGATGATCTCGCAGGAGACCATGACGTTCGGCTTGCCCTTGAGCTTGTCGATCATCGGCGCGACCTTCTCCGGCTTCCACACGCGCTTGATGTTGCGCATGGTCTCCGGGTTCGCGCTCTGGATGCCGACGCCGATGAACGAGCAGGCGGTGTTGCTGGCCAGCTCGACGAGGTCCTCGTTGATGAGCGACGGGAAGACCTCGAACATGTGCAGCGCCTGGATGTCGTACTCGATGATCATCCCGAGGATCGCCTCGGCGCGCTTGCGGCTGTAGTTGAAGGTCGGGTCGGTGCTCAGGAGGATGCGCGCGCCGGCCTTCTTGAAGTACTCCATCTCGGCGCGGACGCGCTCGAGGGAGAATTCGTAGTAGGGCTGGTTGCGGCCGTAGTCGCAGTAGCTGCAGACGAACGGGCAGCCGCGGGCGGTCTGGTAGCAGGCGCCGCCGCGGATGTCGCACACGTCGAGCACGCCGGTGAGGTACGGCGACGCGAGGCTGTCGAGGTCCTTGCAGTAGGCGCGGGGCGACGCGACGAACGCCTCGCCGTCCTTGCGCCAGGCGAGGCCGGCGATCTCCTCGGTGGACTCGCCGGCGAGCAGCGCGCGCATGAGCTCGCGGAAGGTCTCCTCGCCCTCGTTGACGGCGACCCAGTCGACGGCCGAGTTCTGCGAGAGGATGCGCGCGTAGTGGTAGCTGACCTCGGGGCCGCCCAGGATGATCTTGACGTCGGGCTTGCGCTTCTTGACCTCGGCGCAGACGCCGAGCACGTCGGGCGTGTTCCAGACGTAGCAGCTGAACCCGATGAGGTCGGGGTCGTCCTTCAGGATCGTCTCGGCGATGTGGTCGTGCGGGTGGATCGAGCAGTCGTAGAACTTGTGCACGATCTCCGCGCTCTCCGCGATGACCGGGTCGGAGATCGCCTGCGCGTGGATGTAACCGAGCGACAGCATGCGCCGCTGGGCCGTGTACGGCGACGTGAAGCTGACGGAGGCGAGGACGACCTTCATGCGACGAGGTCTCCGAGGGAGGACCGAGCGAGGACACACCGCGTCTGGGTGTCCCTTATCGGCCGGAGAGCGGCTGACCTACCGGTTTCCCGGCAGAAATCACGAGGGAGGGCCGCGCATTGTAGCGTGCGTGCCATATCGGGGCCCGTTGTTCTCGGGACGCTCATGCGCGGTCGCGCGACGGGCACGCGACCCTCGACTCAGAAGTCCGCCGGGTCGTCGAAACCCTCCAGGTCGTCGTCGGCGTCGGGGAGCACGACGGGCGGTCGCTCGCTGACCTCGAAGCCGCCCTCGATGCGCGCGCCGCCGCGCACGGCCATCGACGGCGCCCGGCAGTCGCCCTTCCAGCGCGCGCCCGCTCCGATGACGACGGGTCCGCCGCTCTCGACGCGGGCGTCGAGGCTGCCGAGCACCTCCACACCGCCCTGCGCGTGGACGAATTCCGCGATGACGGAGCCCTTCTTGTCGACGAGCAGGCGCCCGCAGGTCTGGACGCGGCTCACGGGCGTGAGCTGCTTGATGACGACGTCCTCCACGACCACCCGCTTGTTGCAGGACGGGCAGTTCGTGGAGGCCGTCCGCAGGCCCACCTCGAACGGGTGGGCGCAGTGGTAGCAGCGGACCGCGTGCGTGCCGGCCTTGGCGGCCATGGGGGAGCGCGGCGCCGGGACGCGGCGCTACTTCCCGCGGGAGGGCTCGGGCTGGCGCCCGGACGAGGAGCCGGAGGTCGCCTGGGCCTGCGGGCTCGCCGGCGCGGCGGGCTTGCCCCCCGCGGCCTTGACGGCCTCGGGGCCGACGGCGCACTGCCCGAAGAAGGACGCGCCCTCCGCCATGACCATCTTGCCGGCGACGATGTCGCCCTTCACGACGCCCGTCGCGTTGAGCTGGACCGCCTCGCGCGCGACGACGTTGCCCTCGAGGATCCCGTCGATGACGACCTTGCTGCTGTCGACCTGGGCCTTGCAGGCGGCGCCCTTGGCGACCTGGAGCTCGCCCTCGCCGGAGATGCTGCCTTCCAGCGTGCCCACGACCTTCACGGTCTTGCTGAAGGTCACGTCGCCCTTGATGTGGGTGTCGGCGCCGATGACGGTCGTGTCGTTCGAGGTGTCGGCCACGGGTGGGTCTCCGAGGTGTCGTGCGCCGGGGCGCACGGATCGATCGCGCCGGACGATCGGATCGATCGATCGCTGGATGTGCGGGCGGAGGGTCTTCCCGGCGGCCATCGCCGTCCCCACCGCCACGGGGTCGTGGACGAGACTACCCGATCGGGAGGGCGGTTCGGAGGGTCAGCCTGCGTGCCGGCCCTCGAGGCTCAGCGTGAAGCGGATCTCGTCGCCGAGCTTGTCGAGCATGGCCTCCATGCCGAACGCCGAGCGACGCACGGTGAAGGTCGCCTCGAGGCCCGCGCGGACGTCGCCGAAGGCCGTCTTGCCGGCGCCCACGAGCCGCGCGTCCACGGTGACCTCCTCCTGCACGCCGTGCAGGCTCAGCGTGCCGGTCACGCGGTAGGTGCCGGCCTCCTCGCCCGCGGCGACGGACGTGCTCTCGAAGGACATGACCGGGTGGTTCGCGACGTCGAGGAAGTCGGCGGAGCGGATGTGGTCGTCGCGGCTCGTGCTCGCGGTGTCGAGGCTGGCGGGGTCGATGGAGACGCGGACGGAGCAGCCGGCGGCCTCCTCGGCGAGCACGAACTCGCCGGAGATCGTGTTGAAGCGGCCGTAGAAGTTCGCGACGCCCAGGTGGCGCACGCCGAACCAGGCGGTCGAGTGGCCGCCGTCGACGGCGTAGGTGCCGGGGTCGAAGGCGACGTCCTCGCGCGCGGGGGCGAGGGCGACGGGCGTCGTCGCGCTGAGCAGCGCGGTCGCGAGCACGAGGGCGGGACCGAGGACGGCGGCGAGGCCGCGGGGGCAACAGCGGAAGGACATGGGCGGTGCTCCGGGGACGGTGTCGCGCGCAGGATCGCGCAGCCCCGGCGGGATGTCCATGCCCGGCCCGCGCCGGGCGGCCGTCGTGTCAGAGCACGCGCGCGCGCGCCTGGACGAACGAGTAGAAGAACACGGAGTCCCGGCTGTGCGCGACCTCCTCGAGCTCCTCGCGCATGCCCTCGACGGTGGCCTCCTCGACCTTGCCGGCCTTCAGCAGCTCGGGCGCGCCGCTCAGGAGCAGCTCGGTCCAGAACGCGAGGAACTCCGCGCGCTCGCCGGCGTGCCGGTTGTCGAGGTGGAACGTGCGCACGCGCGTCGTGACGTCGCGGTAGCCGCCGGCCTGGAGCAGGTTGCCGAGCTTCGCGCCCACGAAGGGGTCGCCGCCGAGCTCGAGCTGCCAGTCGTTGAACGCCATCCAGTACGCGAGCGTGTTCGGGCTGTACGGGTCGACGAAGAAGGTCGCGTTCTGCACCTCCGTGATGACGACGGGCGCGCCGGGCGTGAGCACGCGGCGCACCTCCGCGAGCACCTGCGCCGGGTCGGCGACGTGCTCGAGGATCCAGCACAGGAACGCGCCGTCGAAGCGGTCGGACGGGAAGTCGAGTCGCGAGGCGTCGGTCTGCACGAGGTCGTAGCGGCCCTCGGTCCAGCCGAGCCCGGCGAGGTGGCGGCGGCCCGTCTCGAGGTTCGCCTCCGACGAGTCGACGCCCGTGACGTGGAGGTCGGGGAAGCGCCGCAGGAGGATCTCCGTCTGCGCGCCGACGCCGCAGCCCACCTCGAGCAGCTTGCGGCAGCGCCGGTACGGCAGCGCGTCGTGGACCTTGTCCTCGAGGAAGCGCGCCTGCCGGCGGAGGCGGTCCTGCTCCTCCGGGGTGAAGCCGTGCAGGTAGCCGGTGGCCTTGCGGGTCTTGCTCATCGACGTCCGGTCCGTGCGGGGCGCGGCTTCGCGGGGAGGTACTGGTCGGGCCACCACTGGTCGAAGACCTCGTAGGCGGCGGAGGCGCCGAGCACGATCGACGGGTTCTCGAGGTGGGGGCGCGCGAGCGCGCACAGGTCCGCGCGTCCGGCGGCGAGCACCGTGTTGCAGTGGTCGGCGCCCTGGATCGCGCCCACGGCCATGACGGGCAGGTCGGTCCCGTAGCGGATGCGCTCGGCGAAGGGCACCTGGTACATGCGGCCGAAGACGGGCGCGCTGCGCGGCGTGTTGCCGGCGGTCGACACGTCGACGACGTCGCAGCCGTGCTCCCCGAGCGCGCGCGCGAGCTGCACGGCCTCGTCGGCGGTGAAGCCGGCGCCCGGCTCGTCCTCGAGCCAGTCGGTGGCGCTGATGCGCACGGAGATCGGCTTGTCGTCGGGCCAGGCCGCGCGCACGGCGTCGAGCACCTCGAGCGGGAAGCGCATGCGGTTCCCGAGGCTGCCGCCGTACTCGTCCGTGCGGAGGTTGCTCGCGGGCGAGAGGAAGCTCGAGAGCAGGTAGCCGTGCGCCATGTGGAGCTCGACGAGGTCGAAGCCGGCGCGGTCGGCGCGGCGGGCGGCGTCGGCGAAGGCGTCGCGCACGCGGTCCATCTCGGCGCGGTCCATGGCGCGCGGCGCGGGCCAGCCGTCGTCGAAGGGCGCGGCGGACGGGCCGATCGCCTCCCAGGCCGTCACGTCGGTGAGCGGGGCGTCGCCCTCCCACGGCAGGGAGCAGCTCGCCTTGCGTCCGGCGTGCGCGAGCTGGATGCCGATCCTCGCGGGGCTGTTGCCGTGCACGAAGTCGACGACGCGCGTCCAGGCGGCCTCCTGCGCGTCGTTCCACAGGCCCGCGCAGCCGTGCGTGATGCGGCCCTCGGGCGAGACGTCCGTCATCTCCGTGATGACGAGGCCGGCGCCGCCCGTCGCGCGCGCACCGAGGTGCACGAGGTGCCAGTCGCCGACGACGCCGTCCGTCGCGGAGTACTGGCACATGGGCGAGACCACGACGCGGTTCGGCAGCTCGACGCCGCGCAGTCGGAGCGGCGCGAAGAGCGGCGGCGGCGCGTGGCCGTCGCCGGCGCGGCGCGCGCGGACCTCCGGCGCGAGGTCCTTCGTGTGCTCCGCCCACCACCAGTCGCGCACCGTGGCCACGAGCGCGGGGTCGCGCAGCGCGAGGTTGTCGAAGGTGATCGCCTTGCTGCGCGTGAGCAGGTTGAAGTTGAACGCGAGCGGGTGCTGCGTCGTGTAGCGCTCCGTGTCCTCGAACCACTCGAGGCTCGTCTGCGCGGTCTTCTGGAGCTTCGCGACGTCGACCCAGCGCGCGTCCTCGTAGGCGCGCAGCACGGCGGGCACGTCGTCCGTGCCGTGCGTCACGAACGCCTCGGTGAGCGCGATGGCGTCCTCCATGGCGAGCTTCGTGCCGGAGCCGATGGAGAAGTGCGCCGTGTGCGCGGCGTCGCCCAGGAGCACGACGTTGTCCTTGCACCACGTGCGGTTCTTCACGGTGGGGAAGGTGCGCCAGATGCTGCGGTTCGCGAGCAGCCGGTGCCCGTCGAGGTGCTCCGCGAAGAGGTCCTCGAAGTACGCGATGGTGCCGGCCTCGTCGACGTCGTCGAGGCCGGCGCGCTCCCAGGTCTCCTCGAGGCACTCGACGATGAACGTGCCGAGCCCCTCCTCGAACGGGTAGGCGTGCACGCGGTACAGGCCGTGCTCGTTCTCCGCGAAGATGAAGGTGAACGCGTCCATCGGCATCGTCGTGCCGAGCCACGAGAACTTGCAGCGCCGCCAGTCGAGCTCGGGCCCGAAGTGGTCGGCGAACTGCTCGCGGATCGCGCTGTTGATGCCGTCCGCGGCGAGGATCAGGTCGGCGTCGCCGGCGTCCTCGAGGCTCGCGACCTCGCTCTCGAAGCGCAGGTCGACGCCCAGCTCGAGGCACCGCGCCTGGAGGATCTGCAGCAGGCGCATGCGCGACATCCCGCAGAAGCCGTGCCCGGTCGAGCGCACGCAGGTGTCGCCGTAGTACGTCTCGATGTCGTCCCAGTAGATGAACTGCCGGACGATCTCGTCGTAGCTCTCGGCGTCGCTGTCCCGGAAGTGGGTGAGCGTCTCGGCCGAGAAGACGACGCCCCAGCCGAAGGTGTCGTCGGGCTTGTTCCGCTCGTGGACGACGACGTCCGCGTCGGGGAACGCCTTCTTCAGGAGGATGCCGGAGTAGAGGCCCGCGGGGCCGCCGCCGATGGAGACGATGCGCATCGCGGCATCATAGGACTCCGGGGTCCCGGATGCGCGGGTGGGGCGGAGGACGCGCGAGCGCGGCGGTCGACGGCGCCCGCGCCCGGCGGCGCGCTCGGGGATCCTCCGACCGGCTGTCCGCCGGCGCCGCTCGTCAGCGCTTCAGGAAGAGGTAGTAGAACTGGCCTTCGGCGACGGTCACGCCGGCGCGCAGCTCGGCCTCGTCGCCCTCGCCCAGGTAGATGTCGGCGCGGCCGGCGGTGCGGATGGCGCCGCCCGTGTCCTGGTCGAGCATGAGCTGGCGGAACGGGACCTTGCGCGTGCCGGTCGGATCCGGGAGGCGCGTGTCCACGAACACGAGCGCGCCGCGCGGGAAGAGCGTCTTGTCCGTCGCGAGCGTGCGCTCGGCCGTGACGGGCACGTTGAGGCTGCCGCGGGGCGTGCCCTCGATGGGCGTGAAGAACACGTAGGAGTCGTTGCGGTGCAGGTACGACAGGACGCGGCTCTCGGGCGTGCGCTTCGCCCACGCGCGGAGCGCGGGCAGGCCCGGCGCGCCGGGCTCGATCTCGCCGGCCGCCTCGAGCGCCTTGCGCAGCGAGGAGTACGGCTGCCCGTTCTTGCCCGCGTAGCCGAGGCGCGTCTCCGAGCCGTCCGGCAGACGGATGACCGCCGAGCCGTTGACGTGCGCGATGTACGCGTCGATGGGGTCCTTCAGCCAGACGAGCTCGAGGCCCTGGCCCTCGAGGAGCTTGCGGCCCTCGATCGAGCCGCGCGTCGGGTAGGGCGAGATGCCGCTCGTCGTGCGGCGTCCGAGGATCGCGCCGTCCTCGCCCTTCACGAGGTCCGGCGGCAGGCCGTAGAGCGGGAAGCGGTAGGTCGCGTCGCGCGTCCTGCTGCCCTCGAGCACGGGCGTGCAGTAGCCGGTGAAGAGCACGCCGCCGCCGCGGCCGTCCCAGCCGGCGCTGCGGTAGACCTCGAACTCGCTGTCGACGCCGCGCGCGAAGTCCGCGGAGGAGCGGCTCTCGACGAGCAGGTCGCGGAAGCGCTCGAGGCTCGCGAGCGCGCGGTCGTGCTCGATGCCGGCCTGCGGGAAGAAGCCCGGGGACGAGGGCTTCTTCATCCACGCGATCGAGTGCTCGAGCGCCGGCAGGATCTGGCGCCGCGCGACCCACTGCGAGCGGAGGTCGGGGCGGGTCTCGCCCGGGCCGAGGGGGAGGAGCGCGTCGGCGCCCCGCGGCAGCGGCCGCCCGTAGTCGGGCTTCGGCGCGGGGGAGACGCAGGCCGCGGCGGCCGCCACGACCCAACAACACAGGAGGAACGTCGTCGATCGCTTCACGGGATCACACTATCAACGGCGGGGGCCGTCTCAAGCGTGCGTCGGAGACGGCTCCGGGCGCGCCCCGGGAGCCCGACGCGGGTTCCGATGGCCGCCGCGCCGCCCATCCCTAGAATCGACCGATCCGCCGGCCCTCCGCCGATCGCACGTCTCCCGCCGGACCCGCCATGACCCCCGCGCCTCCGCCCGAAACGGCGCCCGCCCCGGACCCGGGCCCCGACCCGGCCCCGCGCGGCCTCCTCGCCCGCGCGTTCGGGTGGCTCGACAGCGTGACCCTCGGGATCTGGCTGCTCGTGCTGCTCTTCGTCTACAGCACCGTCGGCTCCGCGGGCTACCCGCGCTGGGGCATGGTCTGGAACCCCGCGGCCTGGACGCCGGTCCGCACGAAGCGCTGGTTCGAGATGACCGAGTTCGAGTGGTTCCACTGGTGGCCGTTCGACCTGCTCATCGGGCTCATCTGCCTGAACCTCGCGGTCGTCACGGTGCGGCGGATCCGGCTCAACGCGATCAACGCGGGCGTGTGGATGATCCACACGGGCATCCTCGTGCTCTGCGCGGGCAGCGTCTGGTACTTCGGGACGAAGGTCGAGGGGGACGCGCCCGTCGTGCGACGGCAGGTGGTGATCCGCACGCCCGACGGCGAGACCGGCGCGATGCGCGCGATCCCCGGCGCGGCGACCGAGGTCGGCGGCTGGCGCTTCTCGGTCACGTCGACGACGCCCGACTACACGCTGTTGACCGAGGGGGCGGAGGGCGTCCGCGACTTCGCCGTGACGGTGTCCGTCACGTCGCCGGGCGGCGCGCGCTTCCTGCGACAGCTCCTCGCCGACCACCCGGAGCACACCGAGGACGTCGTCCCCTCCGGCGACCCGGAGCAGCCCATGGCGCGCGCGGTCAAGGTGCTCGGCCGCCCGCTCGTCGACGAGGAGCTCGAGCTGGCGCTCGACTTCCTGCCGACGGAGCACTTCTACCTCGCGAACTGGGTGCAGAAGTCGTGGGCGCTCTACCTGCGCGAGGTGCGCGCCGACGGCACGCGCACGCCGTGGGCGCAGCGGCCGCTCGAGGGCATGCCGCTCTTCAACGACTTCCTCGAGGACCCCGCGCTCGCGTGGATCGCGCCCGGCGAGTCGGTGCCCGTCGACCCGCTCGACGCGCGGGCGGAGGCCGTCGAGCCGCACGACCCGCTGCCGGACCTCCCCGTGACGGTCACGAGCTACCTGCGCTACGCGGTGCTCGAGGAGCGGCGCGTGCCGGGCGGGCCGCTCGACCCGACGGCGACCGTGCGCCTCGCCGACGACAAGCACGGCGTGACGGCGGACGTCACGCTCGTCCCGAACCACCCGCGCGAGCAGGAGGACGACTACGGCGTGGACCTCGTGTGGGCCGCGACGGAGGCGGAGCGCGAGCGGCTCGCGACGGCGGCCGCGCCGCGGCTCCTGTTCACGGCGGACGGCATGGCGGAGCCCTACGAGGTCGCGGTGCGCGAGGTCTCGGTCCTCGACCGCGACCTGCCGTGGACGCCCGTGCCGGGGACGCCCTACGAGCACCGCGTCGAGTTCGTGCAGGACCTCGGCGAGCAGGGCGTGCTCGCGAGCGTCGAGCTGCGCACCCCGGAGCGCGCCTTCCGCCGCTGGGTGTTCGACCCGCCGAACGCCGCGCGCACGATGGACGTGAGCCTCGCGGAGGTGCCGGAGCTCGACCACGACGACCACGACGGTCACGACCACCAGCCGGACCTCGTGCCGCGCGAGCACTACGAGCTCGACACGGGGATCGACGTGGCGTTCGACCCGGGCAACCGGCCGCCGCCCGTGCGGCTCGTCGCGGGGCCCGGCGAGGACGAGCTCGGCGTCGTGCTGCACGCCGGCTCGCCGCAGGACGGGACGTGGGTGCCGCTCGAGGTCGGCGAGGTCGTCTCGCTGGGCGACGAACGGTCGCTCGTCGTGACGAACTGGTCGGCGCGCAGCCGGCTCGAGGAGCGTCCGGCGCTCGTGCCGCTCCGGGAGCGCAACCGCGACGCGCGCGAGCGCCGGTCGATGGTGCGCTTCCGCGTGGGCCCCGAGGGCGCGGGCGCGTCCGACTGGGCGATGTTCCACCACTTCGTGTTCGACCGCTCGGACGACGACGGGCTGCGCTTCGGTCCGGCCATGCGCCGCTTCCCCATGGTGCCGACGCCCGTGCGCCTCGCGGACGGCCGCACGATCGAGGTCGCGTTCTCGCGGCAGCGCCTGCCGCTGCCCGCGCCCGTCGTCCTCGACGACTTCGAGCTCGCGGCGCACGTCGGCGGCTTCTCCGGCCAGACGACGAGCATCCGCAACTGGACGAGCCACGTGCGCTTCGCCGCGGACGACGGCGGGTGGTCCGACCCGCTCACCGTGACGGTCAACGGCCCGGCGGAGCACGAGGGCCTCTGGTACTTCCAGGCCGAGTGGGACCCGCCCGACCCGGGGCGCTTCCGCGGCCAGCCCGACTCGGCGGGCCTCAACTACACCGTGCTCGGCGTGGGCAACCGCAACGGCGTCGGCGTGCAGCTCCTCGGCTGCGCGATCTCGGTGCTCGGGATGCTCTACGCGTTCTACGTGAAGCCGCAGCTCCTGCGTCGACGTCGGCGCGGGGGCGGCGACGCGACGGCGGCGCGCTCGCGCGCGCGCGGCCTCGCGTCCGTCGGCGTGGGCGGCGCGCCGGAGGAGATCGCATGACCCCCAACCAGCGTTTCGGCGTCGCGGTCGTCGTGCTCACCGCGGGCCTCGTGGTCCTGTGCGGCGCGATGGCCGCCGGCAAGCGGCGCCCCGTCGGCGAGCCGACCGACTTCGCGAGCCGCGTGGACCTCTCCGCGCTCGAGAACGTCGCGGTGCACACGGACGGCCGCCTCAAGAGCTTCGGCTCGTTCGCGCACGAGCGCATGGGCTTCGTCATGGGCTCGCGGACGATCCGCGGCCAGTCGCCCGCGTTCACGTACCTCGACCTCATGTTCCGGCCGTCGGCCTACGCGGACGAGCCGATCGTGTTCGTGAAGAACAAGAACTTCCGGCTCGACATCCGGCGGGCGTTCGAGGGCTCGGACCTCTACCGCGCGGACCCCGGGCGCTGGGACCCGCGGATGGACGAGTTCCTGCAGTGGGGGCTCGTGTCGGAGCCGGTGCTCGCGACCTTCGAGGTGCAGCGCCGCATGGAGGAGCTCGAGCGCGACCTCATGCGGTCGGCGCGTCTGGTGCAGGCCGTGCGCGGCGCGCTCTTCGTGAAGGAGTCGCCGAACCTCGCGCAGTCGCTGCGCCTCGTGCCGCCGCCGGGCGCGGACGCGGGCGAGCCGTGGCAGGCGCTCGACTTCGAGGGGCGCCCCGCGACGCCGCCGCGCGACGCGGACCTGGGCGAGCGGCTCACGTCGGCCTGGAGCGATCTCGTCGAGGGCTGGGTGACGCAGGACGCCGTCGCGGTGGACGTCGCGGCCGCGCGCGTCGCCGACCTCCTGCCGCGCGTGGAGCCCTCGATCTACCCGGACCTCGAGAAGCTCTCGTGGGAGAGCTGGTACTTCCGCACGGACAACATGACCTGGGTCTGGATGGTCTACCTGCTGGCGGTCGTGTTCCTGCTGCTGCACGTCGTGTACCGGTGGCGCGCGGCGGGGCGGATCGGGCTCGGCGTGTTCGGCGTCGCCTTCCTGCTGCACAGCGCGGCGCTCGGCCTGCGGTGGTGGGTCTCGGGGCGCTGGCCGAACAGCAACATGTTCGAGGCCGTCACGACGTCGGTGTGGATGGGCGGCTGCCTCGCGGTCATGTGCGAGTGGGTCGGCCGGCGCTCGGCGATGGCGAAGCTCTACGCGCTCACGAGCGCCGTCGCGAGCATGGTCGCGCTCATGAGCGCGCACTTCATGCCGCTGCAGCTCAACCCGAACATCGGGAACATGATGCCGGTGCTCCACGACATCTGGCTGTACATCCACACGAACGTGATCATCTGGTCCTACGCGCTCATCTTCATGGCGGCGATCACGGGGCTGCTGTACCTCGTGCACCGCCTGTGCGGCGCGCAGCGTCAGGTGCTCAGCATGGCCGGCGCGAGCATGGCGCAGATGGAGGTCGCGGGCGGCGGCGCGTCGGGCGGGGGCGCGGCGGGCGGCGGCGCCGTCGGCTCGTACCACGACGCGTCCGATCCGCGCGGCACGCTCGGCGCCTTCGACGCGGCGCCCGACCTGGGCGTCGTCTTCGACGGCGTGACGATGCTGCTCATGAAGCTCTCCTTCGTCATGCTCTGGGCCGGGCTCGTCATGGGCGCCATCTGGGCCGACCACTCGTGGGGCCGGCCCTGGGGCTGGGACCCCAAGGAGACGTTCGCGCTCTGCACCTTCCTCGTGTTCGCGGTGCTCGTGCACGTGCGCTGGAAGGCGCGCGACAAGGGGCTGTGGACCGCCGTGCTCGCGGTCGTCGGCGCGCTCGTCATGCTCTTCAACTGGATCGTGATCAACTTCTACATCTCGGGCCTGCACAGCTACGCCTGATGAGCCGCCGACCCGCGTCCATGCTCGACGTCTCGCGAGGGCTCGCCCGCCGGGTGGGCGCGCTCGCGTTCTCCGAGCCCGTCACGCACGTGTACAACCCGGTCGAGTACGCGGCCGCGCCGCACGCGGCCTACCTCGAGCGCTACGCGCGGCCCGGCGTCGAGGTGCTCTTCCTCGGCATGAACCCCGGGCCGTGGGGGATGGCGCAGACGGGCGTGCCCTTCGGCGAGGTCGCGATCGTGCGGGACTGGATG
>JAUIEF010000294.1 GCA_030428785.1 bacterium | reverse complement strand
CGTCGTTCCGGCGCGCGTCGCGGGGCGGGGCGCGGCGCCCGGCCGCGGCTCAGTCCGCGACGCCGCCGCGCGACAGCTCGCGCCGCAGCCACGCCTTCGCGAGCTTCCAGTCGTTCTCGACGGCGTCGGTGCTCGCGCCGAGCTGCTCCGCGACCTCGCGGTGGTAGAGCCCGCAGAAGAAGCGCAGCTCGACGACGCGGTAGAGGCGCCGGTCGCGCTCGCGGAGCCGCTGCATGGCGGCGTCCAGGTCGAGCAGGTCGACGCGGTCCACGGGCTCCTCGACGAGCCCCTCCTGGAGCGTCACGCGCGACCACCCGTCGCCGCGCTTCCGGCGGTTCTTCGCGCGCGCGTGGTCGACGAGCATGTGCCGGATCGCCGCCGAGGCGTACGACAGGAAGCCGGGGACGTCCTCGGCCGGCGCGCCGGGCGCGCGCTTGTACTCGAGCCACAGCTCGTGGACGACGGCCGTGGGCTGGAGCGTGTGGTCGGAGCGCTCGTTCGCGAGGTAGCGCGCCGCGAGCGTGCGCAGCTGCTCGTACATGCGGGGGAAGACCTCCTTCCCGGAGGCCTCCGGCCCGTCGTCTGCGTCCATGTTCGTCCCGCCCTCCTTCGATCCTGCCGCGCTGTCCCTTTTCCGCCGTTGATCCTACCGGTCGGGCGTCGCGACGGCGACCCTCGCGCCGCCGGATCGTGCGATCGCGAGCGCCGGGCGGACGCCGTGCGTCGCGGCGGAGGTGTCCGGCGGCTGGACGGAGGACACGCCGAGCCGCAGGCGACGTGCGTCGTCGAAGTAGCTGCCGCCGCGGAAGGCGCCGATCCCCGCGAGCGACGGGCCGCTCGGGAGCTCGCCGAGGAAGCCCTCGCCGGGGTGCTCCGCCGCCCGGACGAACTCGTTGACGTTGCCGAGCACGTCGTGGAGGCCGAACGCGTTCGGCGGGTACGAGCCGACGGGCGCCGGGATGGCGAAGCCGTCGTCGACGAGCGTGCGCGGGTCGAAGCGCGTGCGGTTCCCGTCGAGCGCCACGGCCGACGCATCGTGGTGGTTGGCGCACGCGAGGTCGAACGACGACACGCCCGTGAGGAAGCGCGTCGTGACGCCCGCGCGCGCCGCGTACTCCCACTGGTCGTAGGTCGGGAGCGCCAGGCCGACGCGTCGGACCCCCGCGTCCGCCGCGTGCCAGCTCAGGCTGTCGACCGGGCTCGAGAAGGTCGCGCGCGCGGGGGGCATCTCCCAGCCGCCGTAGAAGTAGCTGGGGTGCTCGCCCGTGAGTCGGCCCCACTGCGCCTGCGTGACCTCGTGCTTGGCGATGAAGAACGGCTCGAGCGACACCTCGTGCAGCGCGACGACGCTCGTGTCCGGCCTCGACTCGTGGAACGGCGCCGACGGGTCGTCGAGCTGCGCGCCGAGCCACGCGTCGCCGCCGGGGACGAGCACGAGGACGATCGCGTCGCCGGCGGCGGGGTGCAGCTCGCCGTCGGCGTCGCGCCGGGGCGCCGGGCCCGACGGCAGGAACGCGAACTCCCAGAGCCCGGACGCGCGGTCCCGCCCGAGCGGCACGAGCCCGAACTGCGGCGGCAGGTCGAGGCCGCGGTAGGCGGGGCACTCGTCGGGGTCGGCGACGGACGCGCGCGCCGCGCGCCACGCGTCCGCCGCGTCGACGAGGCTCTCCCGCTCGAGCCGCTCGAGGACCTCCAGCCGGCGCGCGACCTCGCGCACGCCGTTCCGTCGCCACGGTCCGACGGCGAAGGCCTCGAGGTCGTCGACGAGCGCGCGGCCCCGGGCGATCGTGCGGCGCCAGTCGGCGGCGCGCTCGTCGTCCATCGAGTCGACGGTCGCCGCGAGCTCCGCCTCCCAGCGACGACAGGTCTCGCGGTGGGGGCGGAGCCGACGCGCGACGACGCGCGCCCGCGCGAGCCACGCCTCGAGCGCCGGGCGCAGCGCGGGACGCAGCGGGAGCAGCGCGGCCGCCTCGCTCCGCAGGTCGTCGAGGAGCAGCCGGTCGGAGAGCTGCCCGATCTCGGAGGCCTGGCGGCGGGCGCGCGCCTCGACGCGGTGGGTGTGCTCGCTCGCGGCGCGCAGCGCGGCCGTGCCCGCCGCCAGCGCGACGAGGACCACGGCGAGCCCCGCGGAGAGGCCGCGGTGCGTGCGCACCCAGCGCGCCGCCGCGCGCGGCAGGTCGTCGGCGCGCGCCTCGACCTCCTCGTCGTGGAGCAGCCGGACGAGGTCGTCGCGGAGGTCGCCCGCCGTCGCGTAGCGGTCGCGCGGCTCGACGGCGAGCGCGCGGGCGACGACCCACTCCGTGTCGCCGCGAAGCGCCGGCGCGCGGCGCGACAGGCGCGGCACGGGCACCCGCTTCCGCTCGAGGACCTCGGCGACGCCCAGCCCGCGCAGATCGTGGGGCGGCCAGCCGACGAGCGCCTCGTGGAGCAGCGCGCCGAGCGCCCACACGTCCGCGCGCGCGTCGCCGGCGTCGCCCGCCGCCTGCTCGGGCGCGAGCCCGCCGAGCGAGCCGACGATGTCCGTGTCCCGCGTGAGCCGCTCGTCGGCGGGGTCCGTCCCGAGCCCGCGCGCGGACCCGAAGTCGAGCACCTTGGGGCGGTCGTCGTCCGTGACGAGGATGTTGCCGTCCTTGAGGTCCCGGTGCACGACGCCGAGCCGGTGCGCCCGGTCGACGGCGTCGCACAGGTCGACGAAGAGCGGCAGCACGCGCGCGGGCGCGCGGTCCTCGGCGGCCCACGCGAGGAGGTGCCGGCCGCGCACGCGCTCCATCGCGAACCACGGGCGCCCGTCGTCGGTGACGCCGGCCTCGTGGAGCACCGCGAGCCCCGGTCCCGACAGCCGCGCGAGCACGTCGACCTCGCGGGCGAAGCGCTCGCGGGCGGCCGCGCCGAGCGCGCGGTCGAGCAGCTTGAGCGCGACCTCGCGTCGCGGCGCGTCCGAGGTCGCGCGGTGGACGGTCGCGAACGCGCCGTGGCCGAGCGGCTCGTGCAGGCGGTACGGGCCCACGACTGTCGGCGTGCCGTCGTCGGGGGCTGTGTCGCGACGCGCGTCAGGGGTCACGGGCGACCTCCGCGCCGTCGTGCCGGCACGGCTCCCGGACGAGCGGCAGCACGGGGCGCGCGGTGTGCGAGCGGCGGGGCTCGTCGCGCGGCGCGTCCGCCCGGTGCGCGACGCGCACCTTGAGGAACGGGGAGCTGTAGGTGCCGCCGCGCACCGTGCGGAGCGGCTCGCGGGGGAGCTCCGGGAGCCGCCCGTCGCCGGCGCGCGGCACGCCGGCGGGGCCGCGGCGGTCCGTGCGATACGCCTCGAGGCAGTACTCCGAGAAGTTGCCGAGCACGTGGTGCAGCCCGAACGCGTTCGGCGGGAAGGCATGCACGCTCACCGGCATCCCGGGCCGGTCCACGACGTCGGGGAGGCTGCCGCGGCGCGCGTCCTGACCGCCCGCGTTCACCGTGCCGGGCAGCTCCTCCGCCGCCGCGGCCGACCACCAGGGCGTGTCCGTGCCGCCGCGCGCGGCGTACTCCCAGCGCGCCTCGGTCGGCAGCGTCATCCCGAGCCGCCCGAGCCACAGCACCGCCTCGTCCCACGTGAGCTCGCCGACGGGCATGAGCGCTCCGCGCATGACGCGCGAGAAGCGCTCGTCGGGGAGCCCGCGCGGGTTGCGGCCGGTGAGCCGCCGCCACTGCGAGAGCGTCATCTCGTACTTGGAGACGAGGAACGGCTCGAGCACGACCTCGTGCACCGGCGTCTCGTGCGGCTGGGCGTCCGGGTCGTGGCGCGGCGCGGCGGGGTCGTCGGCCTGCGCGCCCACGAGCGTGCGCCCGCCGGGGAGCAGCACGAAGACGAGCGCGGACCGGTCGTCGAGCAGGAGCTCGCCGGTGCCCGGGTCGCGCCGCGGGACATCGCCGGTCCAGTCGACGTGCGCGAACTCCTGGAGGCCGCTGCGAGGGTCGGGGCCGAGCGGCACGAGGCCCGGCTGCGGCACGAGCTCGAGGCCGTCGTAGAGCGGCGACGTCCGCACGGCGTCGGCGACCTCCGCCCACCGCGCGCGCGGGCCGGCGACGGTGCGCTCGTGCACGCGCGCGGCGCGCCGACGTCGGAGGCGCACGCTCTCGAGCGGGCCGCCCGGCTTGCCGAGCGCGTCGAGCCCGGCGACGAGCTCCTCGAGCTGCGTCCGGTGCCACCGCGCGGCCCGCTCGGCGTCGGGGTCCGTCGGCGTCGCGACCCCGGCGGTCGCGGCGGGGGCGCGCC
>JAUIEF010000293.1 GCA_030428785.1 bacterium | reverse complement strand
CGGCCGCCCGCGGCTCTACGTGGACATCGCGCACCCCATCAACCAGAAGTGCCGCAGCTCGATGGAGGAGGCCGTCATCCAGGCGTACCGCGACGAGCAGGTGCGGGCGCAGGAGCCGGGCTACGTGGCGCCCGACCTCGACGACGTCATCGAGTTCGTCGCGCCGCGCAACGGCGCCCGTCGCGCCGCCGCGGGAGGCGGCCGCCGCGCCGCCCAGAACGGGAGCGCCGCGGAGTAGACTGGGGCGCATGCTCGTCCACATCGCCGGCGCGGGCGCCGCCGGGACGGCGGTGGGTCGCGCGCTCCTCGAGGCCGGTCACGCCCTGGGCGCGATCGCCAGCCGCACCGCCGAGCGCGCCGCCGAACGCTGCGCCCTGCTCGGGGCGGGCCGTCCGTGGACGCTCGACGCGCTCGCGGACGCCGACCGCCCCCTCGACGCCGACGGACCGGCGCTGCTCCTCGTCGCCGTGCCCGACCGCCACCTCGCCGTGACGGCGGACGCGCTGGCGCGCCGGCGCTGGCCCGACGCATCGGTCGCGCTCCACCTCTCGGGGTCGGCGCCCGTCGACGTCCTCGCCACCTTGCGCGCGCAGGGCTGCGCCGTGGGCGGCCTCCACCCGCTCAAGAGCTTCGTCGACCCGCCGGACGCGCGCCCGCTCGCGGACATCGTCTGCGCGGTCGAGGGCGACGAGCCCGCCGCCGTCGTCGCCGAGACGCTCGCCGCGGACGCCGGCGGCCGACCGTTCCGCATCGCGCCCGGCGGCCGCGCCGCCTGGCACGCCGGCGCCGCGCACGCGTGCAACCACCTCGTCGCGCTCGTCGACCAGGCGCTCGACCTCCTCGAGCGCGCGGGCCTCGACCGCGACGCCGGTCGGACCGCGCTCCTCCCCCTCCTTTCCGGTACGGTGGAGAACCTGCGCCGGCACCCGCCGGGAGGGGCCCTCACGGGGCCGGTCGTGCGGGGCGACGCGGACGTCGTCGCCCGGCACCTCGAGGCACTCGCGTCCGCCGCCCCCGACGTCGACCGGGCCTACCGCGCCCTCGCCCGCCGGGCGCTGCGGCTCGCCCGGGAGCACCGGGGCCTCCCCGGCGAGCTCGCGGACCGCATCGAGGACCGACTCTCGGACGGAGGACACGGATGAGCACGCGGCTGGTCGCCACCGTCCTGGTGCGGGACGCCGACGCGGTGGCCGAGGTGCTCCGCGCGCCGCCGGACGGCGTCGACTACGTCGAGCTGCGGCTCGACGCGCTGCGCGACCCGACCCCCGCCGCGGTCCGCGCCGTGCTCGACCTGCCGCGCACCGTGCCCGTCGTCGCGACCTGCCGCGCCGCCGCCCAGGGCGGCCTCTTCGAGGGCGAGGAGCCGAACCGCCTCGAGCTGCTCGTGACCGCGGCGCAGGCGGGCGCCGACGCGATCGACGCGGAGGACACGGTCCTCGAGGACCTGCCCGACGACCTGCCGTGCCGCATCGTCGCGAGCTGCCACGTCTCGCGCTTCGTGCCGCGCCTCGAGGCGCTCGCCCGGCGGCTCGTCGCGCACGACACGGCCTGGGCGAAGCTCGCCGTGCCCGCCGACAGCCCGCGCCACCTCGCGGCGCTGCTCGCCATCCAGGACGAGCACCGCGACCGGCTGGCCGTCGTCCCGACGGGGCGGCTCTCCGAGGCCGGGCGCGTCATGGCCGCCGCGCGCGGCAGCCCGCTCACGTACGGCGCGGCGCGCCTCGGCGACCCGGGGCACCGGGACCAGCCCGCCGTCGAGAAGCTGCACCACGTGCACAACGTGTCGAGCCTCCCGCCGGACACGCGCTTCTACGGCGTCGCGGGGCGGCCCGTCGCGCACAGCCTCTCGCCGGCCTTCCACAACACGATCTTCCGCGGCATCGCGCAGGGCGCGCGGCTCGTGCCGCTGGACGTGGACGCGCTCTGCGACCTCATGGCGTCCGCCGAGGACCTGCGCCTCGACGGGCTCGCGGTCACGCACCCGTTCAAGCACGACGCCGTCGAGTTCGCGCACTCCGTGCTGCCGGGCGCGCGCGCGACGTCCGCGGGCAACACGATGGTGCGCACCCCCGCCGGGTGGCAGACGCGCAACACGGACTGGAAGGCCGCCTGCGACCTCTTCCCCCGCCTGCTCGCCGCCTGGCTGCGCGGCCGGCGCGCGAGCGTCCCGTCCACCGAGTGGGCGGCCGACCTCGTCGAGTCGTGCGCGAAGGCCGGCGGCAAGCCGCGCACGAAGCGGACCCCGGAGGACCCCGTGCCCAAGGTGCTCCTCCTGGGCGCCGGCGGCGCCGCGCGCGCGCTCGCCGTCGCGCTCTTCGACGAGGAGGTCGAGCTCGCCGTGTGGTCGCGGCGGCTGAGCCACGCGCGGGAGCTCGCCGCGCGGCTCGGCGACTCGATCCCCGCCGTCGCGGTCCCCGAGCCGTCGCACGTGCCCGCCGACATCATCGTGAACGCGACGCCCGTCGGCATGCCCGGCGCCGACCCGGGCGAGCTCGACAGCTTCGGCGCGGAGAACTTCCGCGAGGGCGCCGTCGCGCTCGACCTGACCTACGGCGACGCGAGCTCGCCCTTCCGCGAAGCCGCCGCGAAGGCCGGCGTCGCGCTGCTCACGGGCGAGTTCTTCTTCGGCCTCCAGGCGCGCCGCCAGGCCGAGGTCTTCACGGGCGCGACGCTGCCCGTCGACGTCCGGCGACAGGCCGCCGCGCAGTGCGGCGCCGCCGTGCGATGACCCGCCGCCGGAAATCCGCGCGCGCCGGATGCCAACCACCGGCTTCGCCTCGCCCGTCCCGAGCCCGACCTCCCGAACCGATGGACCGACCGAGCCTCCCGGAGCGGACCCCATGACCACCCCCGTCCCCGTCCCCGACGCGACGACCGTCTCCCACGACGAGCTGCGCGTCATCGTGCGCCCGCTGCCCAAGGTCGTGTTCTTCTACCTGACCTGGATCCTGTCGGGCGTCTGCGCCGTCATCAACCCGGGCTCGACCATGGGCCTCGTGTGGATGGGCGTCTTCTTCTTCAACGCGCTCGTCATCAGCTTCGACTTCAACGAGGAGCGCTCGCTCATCCTCGTGCTGGGGACGTTGGCCGTGATCCTCGGGCTGCTCTACATGGGCGTGCTCGGATCCGTGAGCCACTGGTTCACGAGCCTCGCGCCGGTCATGAACCGCACCTTCTACACGATGATGTTCGGCGGCTTCACCGTGCTCTTCTTCTTCGTCTGGCTGAACACGCGCTTCAACTACTGGGAGTTCCGGCCGAACGAGGTCGTCCACCGGTACGGCATCTTCCCCAAGATGAAGCGCTACAGCACCGAGGACATGCGCTGGGACAAGACCGTGCCGGACATGCTCGAGCGGCTGCTCCTCGGCACGGGGTCGATCATCCTCACGACGCCCCACGAGAAGCACCCCGTCGTGCTGGACCACGTGTTCAAGATCGGGGCCATCGACGACCGCATCGCGGACATCCTGGGCGTCAAGGCCGTCGTGCACACGGAGAAGCGCAAGCCGGCGGCGCCCGAGGCCGGGTGACGTCGGGCGGCGGGTCGCCGCGGCCCGCGCGTCGGATCCGGGGAGGGCCTCAGGCTAGAATCCGCGCACCGTGACGGACCCCGCCGAGCCCGAGACGCCGCAGCCGCCGACCCCGGCCCGCCCGTCGCCGCCGCGCGCCGCGCTGGCGCTGCTCGGCGCGTGCGCGGCGCTCGCCGTCCTCTTCCTCTCCGAGGGGACGCTGCTCCCGGAGATCGACCGGACGCCGCCGCGCGCCGTGGGGCTCGCCGTCGCGGCGACGCTCCTGTCCGCGGGCTGGTGGGCGTCGACCTGGCGGACGCGACGCGTCGACGGGGCGCTCGTGCTGCTCGTCGGGGCGCGCTGCTCGCGGGCGGCGGCGCGAGCCTGCTGCTGCGCGCGCCGCTCCACGACGCGCTCGTGCGGGTCGTCGCGGGCGGCGACGCGCCGCTGCCGTACGTCGCGCTCGTCGCGCTGCACGTCGCCGGGTGCGCGGCGCCGCTGCTCCTGCCGCTGGGCGCCCTCGTCGGGCTCGCCGTCGGCGCGGGCGACCGGCGGTCGGCCACCGCGCTGCTCACGGGCGCCGGGCTCGCGCTCGCCATGGCCCCGGTCGTCGGCGAGGAGTGGCTCGGGCGCGAGGACGCGCTCTCGGCGATCGTCGTGCTCGGCGCGGGGACCGCCGTCTCGCTCTTCCGGCGCGCGCCCTGGGACTGCGAGCCCGCGCGGCTCGGGCCGGGCGTCGCCGCGGCGCTCGC
>JAUIEF010000053.1 GCA_030428785.1 bacterium | reverse complement strand
GTCGCCGGGGGCGCGGTCCCCGCGGGGCGCGCCGCGTGGGAGGGCGCGCGGGTCGCCGTGCTGCTCGCGCTCTTCGTGCTCTCGGCCTCGTCGCTCCTCGCGTCGACCAACCACCCCTTCATCTACTTCCGGTTCTGATGGACGCCCCCGAGCTCGCCGCCGCGCCGCGTTCCCCGCTCGCCGAGCGCGTGCTCGTCGTCGCGTTCCTGCTCGGGCTCGCGTTGCCGGGCGCCGGGCTGCTCGCCGGGCACGGCGACCGCGACGACGTGGGCCGCGAGAACCGGAGCGCCGCGCCCTGGCCCGACGCGCCGGGCGCCGAGGGCGTCGCGCGGTGGCCGGCCGCATTCTCGGCCTGGCTCGACGACTCGCTCGCGTTCCGCACGGCGCTCGTGCGGCTGCACAACGCGCTGCTCGTGCTGGGGCTGGACACCTCGCCGACGCCGCGCGTGCTCCTGGGGCGCGACCGCTGGATGTTCCTCGGCGGCGAGGACCACGTCGACAACGCGCGCCGGTCGCGCCCGCTCACGGCCGACGAACGCGCGCGGTGGCGCGACGTGCTCGCGGCGCGCGCGACCTGGGCGCGCGGCCTGGGCATGGAGCCCGTGCTGCTCGTCGCGCCGAGCAAGTCGAGCGTGTACCCGGAGCAGCTCCCGGCGCGCCTGGCGCCCGTCGCGGAGCGGTCGCGGCTCGACGAGCTGCTCGACACGCTCGCGCCCGTGATCGACGTCGTCGACGTGCGGGACGCTCTGCGCGAGGCCAAGGCCCGCGAGCTCGTCTACTACCCGCTCGGCAGCCACTGGACCGGGCCGGGCGCGCACCGGGCGTACGAGGTGCTCGTGGAGCGGCTGCGCCCCCGTGTCCCCGGGCTCGGCGCGCCCTGGCCGCGCGACGCCTTCCGCGCCGAACCGCACGACCCGCGCGGCGACAACTGGGCGACCCGGCTGCACATCGGCGATCTCGTGACGCAGGACACGACGACGCTCGTGCCCCTGCGCGCGCCGGGCGTGCGGCAGCTCGACGCCGCGGCGGCGGGCTTCCCCGCGCGCGTGCAGCTCTGGGTCAACGACGACGACACCCTGCCGCGCGCCGTCCTGCTCCACGACTCGTTCGGCAACGCGCTGCTCCCGTTCCTCGCGCTGCACTTCTCGGCGGTCGTCGCGGTGCCGCACCGCTACGTCGACCCCGCCGTCGTGCGGCAGGTCGTCGAGTCCTCGGACGCCGACGTCCTCGTGGAGGAGATCGTCGAGTACGCGTTCGTGCGCGCGCCGCCGCCCGACCTCCGGCCCGGGGCGGCGCCGGGATCCTGACGCGCTGATAGACTGTGGGGGTCGTGTCCCTCTCGGTCGTCCTCGTCGCGCTCGCGCTCCTGCAGCTCCCGGGGGACGGCCCCGTCACGCCCCGCGGCCCGTCGATCACGGAGGCCGACCGCGTGCCCGTCGGCCAGGGCGTCTTCGCCGGCACGGTGCCGCCCGGCGTCCTCGTCGACGAGGTCCTGCCCGCCGGCCCCGACGGCACGGGCACGACCTTCGGAGAGCCCATCCAGTACCAGCTCGGCTCGCGCTACGACCCGACCGGCCGTCCGCACCCGATGCTCGTCGCCTACCACGGCTTCGGCGCGTCGGCGAAGAGCGTCGCCGCGCAGTCGACGCTCGACGAGGAGTGCAACGAGCGCGGCTGGGTCTACCTCTCGGTGACCGGCCTGGACGACCGGCTCTTCGGCACGGCCGCGGCGCAGCAGCACGTCGAGGCGGCGGTCGGCTGGATGCTCGAGCGGTTCCACGTCGACCCGGACCGCATCGCGATGGTGGGGTTCTCCATGGGCGCCGGCGTGACGATGAACTTCGCGGCGCGCCACCGCGACCCCGACGGCATCGTCCTCGCGGGCATCGGCCTCGTGAGCGCGGCCGGGGACTGGACATCGACCTGGACCACGGGCGGCGCGGGCGTGAAGTCCATCATGGAGACGCCGCTCAACTTCGGCGCGCCGCCGTCCGCGGACCCCTTCGCGTACCGCCGCTGGAGCGCGACCTTCCACGCGGGCGGCGGGCCGTTCGGCATCGGCTCCATCCAGCCGCACGAGTCCATGGCGAGCAACCTCGGCGCGACGCCCGTCTACCTCACCTGGGACTTCGGCGACCCGACGGGCTTCGTCGCGGACCAGTGCTCCGAGCTCGCGGGGTTCCTGCCGACGCTCGGCGGCGACGTCCTCGTCGACACGACCTTCCAGACCGTCGACCCGGACACCGGCGCGCCCGCGCCGCACTCGTGGGCCGTGCTCGACGAGGCCGCGTTCTTCGGCTTCCTCGAGGGGCGGGTCGCCGACCGGCGGCCGCGACGCGTCCGCGTGCTCACCGCCGAGGACCGCGTCGTGGGGCGCGTCGCCGTCGCGCAGCGGCAGGGAGACGCGTTCAGCCGCCTCGAGGCGTCCGTGGGCGAGCCGCTCGCGGGCGAGCCCGTCGAGGTCTCGGGCGTCGCGAACGTCGCGCGCGTCGACGTGCGCGCGGGCGGGCCCGCCGCGCGGCGGGTCGACGCGTCCGGCGCGGACGCCCAGCCGTGGGAGCTGGGCCTCGGCGGTTTCGCGAGCCGACCGTCCCACCTGCTCACCGGCGGGACGGCGACGCTCGTCGAGGACGTGCGCTCCGAGCCCTGGGACGACGCGCTCGTCGCGACGGTGCCGCCGGACGGGCTCGTCGCGACGGTGGTCTCCCGGCCCGACTGGACGGCGACGCTCACCGTGACGCCCGACCCCGCGCCGCCCGGCGCGCGTGTCGAGCTGCTCGCGGACGGTCCCGCGGAGGCGCGGTCGGCCTGGCTCGTCGTGGGCGCGCACGAGGCGCTCGTGCCGGTGCTCGGCGTCGCGCTGCTCGGCGTCGACCCGCGGCCGCCGTCGTGGCTGCGCCTGCTGCCCACGGACGCGGCGGGCGACCTGCGCCTCGCGCCCTTCCTGCCGACGGTCGCGCCCGCGGTCGCGACGCACCTGCACGTCCAGGCGCTCTTCCGCGACGAGCACGGCGCGCCCGTCGCGACCTCGAACAGCTGGATGCTGCGGCTCGACTGAGGGCGGACCCTCGGAGCGTCAGCTGTTGCGGTAGGCGTCGTGGCAGGCGGTGCAGCTCGCCTTGAGCTCGGAGAACGCCTCGGTGCTCGCGCCGGCGTCCTCGCCGCCCGCCTGTCGCCGCCCGAGGTACGCCTCGCGCAGCGCGGCGCTCCGCTCGACGCTGTCGCGCACCCAGCCGCGGTAGTCGTCCGCGGCGGCGCCGACCTCGGGGAGCTCCGCCATCTGCTCGAAGAGCCCGCGCAGCACCGCGGCCTCGTTCGCCGGGTCCACGTCCGGGTGGTCCGGGTTCACCTGCCAGTCGCGCTTCGCCATGCCCTCCACGTTGTCCCAGTGGCGGGAGATGCGGATCATGAGGTCGCGCACGCCGTCGAAGGCCTGCTGGGACTCGAGCTCCCAGTCGAAGTCGTCGAGCTCGTCGTCGCCGGGCATGGCGGCGGTCGCGACGGTGCGGTAGAGGCCCTCGTACGTCTTGGACGTGCCGCACCACTGGCGCATCTCGGCGATGGCCTGCTCGCGGGGCGCGCCGTCGAGCACGAGGCGTCCCACGGCGGCGGCCGCCGGGCCGCGGTGCTTGCCGTGGAAGCAGTGCACGTAGAACGGGCCCTCGGCCTCGGTGAAGGTCTTCGCGATCTTGAGGATCTCGTCGCGGGTGAGGCCCTTGTACTGGATGGGCACGTGCACGTAGCGCATGCCGAGCGCCTCGGCGCCCTCGGCGTCCGGCGCCTTGCCGTCCACCGAGAGGATCGTCTTCACGCCCATGGCCGCGATCGCGGCGAGGGCGTCCCGGTCGTGGGGCTCGCCGCCCGAGATGATGTCGTCGCTCAGGGCGTAGACGTTGTGCAGGCCCTCGGGCTCCTCGGGCGCGCGCTCGGGCAGGGTGACCCTCGCGGCCTCCTCGTAGGCGCTGCCGGCCTCGAGCGTCAGCGGCACGGCGACGGGGCGCGCCTCGCGCACGTCGGAGCAGGCCGCGGCGCCGGCCAGGGCGAGGGCGGCGAGAACGCCGCTGAGGCGGCGGAGGGAGCGGCGGGGCGAGGGGGCGGAGGTCATGGCGTGAGGAGCAGTCGGGGGCGATCGTAGCGCGCGGGCCGCGGGCGGAGCGAGCGGGGACGCCCCTGGGAACGGCGCGCCGCCCTCGACCGGACGGATCGAGGCGGGATCGCGGGTCGACGGGCCCGGACGGGGCTCACGACGCGTCGTCGCCGCCGGCCGCGTCCTGCGCCTCCTGGAGCTTCCGGCGCACGATCCGGCCCAGCTGCACGCGGGCCCGCCGGAAGAGCTGGCGCGCGGCGTCCGCGCCCGGCCGCCCGAGCTGCTGCGCCACGAACTCCCAGCTCCCGCCCTGGTAGGTCCGGAGCAGGATGACCTCGCGGGAGTCCTCCGAGAGCTCGGTCATGGCCTGGTCCACGACCGCCTCGAGCTCGTGGCGCGCGGCCGCCTCGTCGGGCGTCCCCGCGTCCGAGCCGGGCCCGCCGCCCATGGCGATGAGGCCGTCGATGTCGATCTCGCGCCGCGGGTCGCGCTTCTCGGCGAAGTGGCTGCGCCACGCGTCACGGATGCGGTTCTCGGCGATGCGCGAGAGCCACTGGAGGATGCTCGCCGTGCTGCGCGGCTGGAGGTCCTCGATGTGCTGGAAGGCCGCCGCGAGCGTCTCCTGGACGATGTCCATGGACTCCATGCGGGTGCGCAGGTCGACGCTGAGCCGGATGCGCACGATGCGCCGGATGCGGTCCTGGTAGCGGTCGAGGAGCTCCTCGAGCGCGCGTCGGTCGCCGTTCTGCGCCTCGCCGAGGAGCCGCAGGGACTCCGTGGGATCGGGCAGCACCGATCCGTCGAGGGAGGCCTCCAGGGGATCGTCGGGCGTGGACTCGGGTTCGCGGATCGTTCGACCTCCGGGAGGGCGACGCGTCCGTCGGGGCGGCGGACGCGGCGTGTCGGCGGGACTCGACGAGTCTAAGCTGTCCCGACGGAAAGCCGCCCCGGAAACCGACGCCCCCGAAGCCGAGCCTGTGGATCCCGCGTCCTCGTCCCACTCCGCCGCCCTCGAGGCCGAGGCGCTCTTCGACGCCTGGCTCGAGGCGCTCGGCGGCGCCGACGAGCGGCCGTTCGAGGCGCTCGTCGCGGCGCACCCCGCGCACCGCGAGGCGTTCGCGGCGCTGCACCGCGAGTGGCGCGAGATCGAGACGGGGATCGAGAGCGCGCTCCCGGACGAGCTCGACGACGACCGCCCCGACCTCGTCGACGGCGGCGCGCTCCTCGTGCGCGAGCCGGGCGCGGTGCTCGGCGACTACCGCCTCGTCCGCCTGCTCGGCGAGGGCGCCGTGGGCCAGGTGTGGGAGGCGCAGCAGCTCTCCCTCGACCGGCCCGTGGCGCTCAAGCTCCTGCGCCCGCGGCACGCGTCGCAGGCGCGCGGGATCCAGCTCGTGCACGAGGCGCGCGCGGCGGGCCGCCTCGACCACCCCGGCATCGTCGCGGTCTACGCGGCGGGCACCGTGGAGGGCGTCGCGTACCTCGCGCAGCAGCTCGTGCGCGACGGTCGCACGCTCGGCGCGCTCGTCGAGGAGGCGCGCCGCGACGTGCCGACCGGCCTCGCGCCCTTCCGTCGCACGGCCGCCCTCGTGGCCGACGTGGCCGACGCCGTGCACGCCGCGCACGAGGCGGGCATCCTGCACCGCGACCTCAAGCCGGGGAACATCCTCGTCGGGCCGGACGGCCGCCCGCACGTCTCGGACTTCGGGCTGGCGCACGTCGTCGGCGAGGACGAGCAGCGCGAGGGGCTCGTCGGGACCTGCGCGTACATGAGCCCCGAGCAGGCGGCGGGGCGCGCCAACCTCGACGTCCGCAGCGACGTCTTCGGCCTGGGCGCCGTGCTCTTCGAGGCGCTCACGCTGCGGCGCGCGTTCGAAGGCGACTCCGTGCCCGCCGTGCTCAAGGCCGTGCGCGAGGAGGACCCGCCGGACCCGCGCTCGCTGCGCGCGAAGATCCCCGCGGAGCTCGCGCTCATCTGCCTCAAGGCGCTCGAGAAGGAACGGTCGGACCGGTACGCGACCATGGAGGACTTCGCGGCCGACCTGCGCCGCTACCTCGCGGACGAGCCCATCCACGCGGCGCCGCCCGGTCGCTGGACGCGCGCGCGCAAGTGGCTGCGGCGTCACCCGGCGTGGGCGGCGAGCCTCGGCCTGGGCGTCGCCGCGCTCGCGACGGTGACCGTCTTCCTCGTGCGCGAGGTGGACCTCCGCCGGCGGGCGGACCAGGAGAGCGAGCGCGCCGACCTCGCCGCCGTCGAGGCGGCCGACGCGGCCGACGCCGCGGCCGAGGCGGCCCTGCGCGCCGAGGAGCGCGCGCGCGCGGCGGAGTGGCAGAGCTACGTGGCGAACCTCCGCGCGGCGACCATCGCGCTCGACCGGGGCGCCGCGGACGAGGCGCGACGCAGCCTCGACGCCTGCCCGCCCGAGCTCCGCGGCTGGGAGTGGTCCAACGCGATGCGCCGCGTCGACACGACGCGCCACGTCCTCGCGGCGCACACTGCGCCCGTCACGTCGGTGGACCTCTCCGCGGACGGCCGGCTCCTCGTGACGGGCGGTCGCGACCGCGCGCTCCGGCTCTGGGACACGGAGACCGGCGCGGAGGTCGGCTGGGTGCAGGACCTCGCGCTCGTGCCGGAGTCCGTGGCGATCGCGGACACGCGGCGCCTCGTCGTCGCCGGCATGGGCGACGGGTCGCTCGTGCTCTGGGACCCCGACGCGGGCGAGGGCCAGGAGGAGCTCACCGTGCGCGAGCACCACCTGGGTCCCGTCCGCTCCGTCGCCGTGAGCGCGGACGGCTCGGTCATCGCCACCGGTTCCGACGACGGCACGGCGCACGTGTGGGACGACCGCGCCGGCACGCAGGCGGACTTCCGCCCGCGGGTCGCGACGGGCGTGCGCGCGGTCGCGCTGAGCAGCGACGGCCGGCGGCTCCTCACCGCGTCGCGCCGCGGCACGGTGCGCCTCTGGGACGTGCCGACCGCCGAGATGGTGCTCGAGCTCCCGTGGGACGCGCGCAACGACGTCGCGCTGGCCGTCAACGCGAACGGCTCGCGACGCTTCGTCGGCACGGCGGACGGCACGATCCGCGTCTGGGACGGCGACGCCGAGGAGGCCGTCGCGGTGCTGCCCGGCGACGGGCGCGGCGTGCGCGCCCTCGACGTGACGGCCGGCGGCCGCCTGCTGCTCGCCGCGACCTCGGCCGGCGTGCGCCTCTACCGCGTGGACACCGTCGACCTGCCGGAGGTCTTCACGGGGCACCGCGCGGCGCCCGTCGACGTCGCGCTCGGGGACGACGGCCGCACGATCGCCGCGGGCTGCGAGGACGGCTCGGTCGTGCTCTGGGACCGGACCGCGCGGAGCGGCGCGGTCTGGGCGCTCGCGGAGGGGCTCGCGAGCCCGCAGTCGGCGGTGGCCGCGGACCGATCCGGGCGTCGCGTCGTCACCGCGGGCCTCAGCGACCGCGTCGTCTCCGTGTGGGACGCGGGGACCGGCGCGCTGCTCGACGAGCTCACCGGCCACGACGCGCCCGTGACGAGCGTCGCGGTGAGCGGCGACGGACGCCTCGCGGCCTCCGGCTCCATGGGCTCGATCCAGCCGCACGTGCGCCTGTGGGACCTCGACACGGGCGAGCCGCTCGCCGTGTACCGCGGGCACCGCCGCGCGGTCTCCTGCGTGGCGCTCGACGAGGACGGCTCGACGCTCGTGTCGGGCTCCTACGACGGCACGCTGCGCTGGTGGTCGGAGGGCCGCGAGTCGGCGCGCCTCGACGCGCCCGGCGGCGCGGCCGTCGCGTCCGTGGTGCTCACGCCCGACGGCGCCCGGCTCGCCGCGGCCTGCACGGACGGCACGGTCTTCGTGAAGGACCGCGACGCGCCCGTGCGGGTGCTGAGGGCGTCGCAGGGCATCGCCGGCGGCCTGCTCGACATGAGCCGCGACGGGCGGTTCGTCGTGTGGGGGAGCAACCAGGAGGACCTGCTCCTCGTGTGGGACCTGGACGCGGGCACCGAGACCTCGTGGGCGGGGGACGCGCGCTTCGGGTTCGTCGCGCTCGCGCTCGCGCCGGACGGCCGGCGCCTCGCCACGGCCAACCGCGGCGACGCGGCCGTGAGCGTGCGCGGCCTCGACGCGCCCGAGACGCTCACGCACCTGTCGCACCCGTCGGGCATGGTCCGGGCGGCGACCTTCTCGGGGGACGGCCGGCGGCTCGTGTCGTCCGGGACGGACGGGTCGCTCCGCGTCTGGGAGGGCCCGCCGGTCGACTGAGGGAGCCCGGCGGCGGGGCGCGCCCTCCCGCGGCGGGCGCCGATCACGCGTTCCTCACGGTGCGCCCGGTAGTCAGCCCCGTCGATCGCCGGTAGCCTGGGCGGCGGTCGGCCCCGCATCCTCCCGGCCCCCGGCGACGTCCCATGCACCTCCTCCTGGCACCCTGTCTCGCGCTGCTCGCGGCGCCCTCCCCGCCGTCCGTCCCCGCGGCGGGCGGTCCGCCGCCGAACATCCTCGTCGTCATCGCGGACGACCTCGGCGTGGACAAGGTGGGCGCGTACGGCGAGCACCCCGACCCGGCGCTCACGCCGACGATCGACGCGCTCGCCGCGCAGGGGATGATGTTCCGCAACGCGTGGGCGTACGACACCTGCTCGCCGACGCGCGCGGCGATGCTCACGGGCCGGCACGCGCGGCGCACGGGCATCGGCACCTTCATCCTCACGCAGATCGCGGACGTCGACCTGCCGGAGACCGAGGTGAGCCTGGCGGACGTGCTCGCGGCGACGGGCTACCGCACGGCGGCCGTCGGCAAGTGGCACCTCTCGGCGGCGCTCAGCGCCACGGACTGGTACCAGCACCCGCTGCTCATGGGCTTCGAGCACCACTGGGGGCCCATCACGAACTTCGTGGAGCCCTTCGACACCTACGACGACTACGACAAGAACGTCGACGGGACGATCGTGCGCTCCACCGAGTACGCGACGACCGAGCAGGTCGACGACACGCTCGAGCTCATCGAGTCGTTCGGGAGCGAGCCGTGGTTCGTGTGGCTCGCGTTCAACGCGCCGCACCGCCCGCTGCACGTGCCGCCGGCGCACCTCCACTCGTACACGCTCGTCGAGGGCGACTTCCCCAGCGGGGTGACCGAGACGGCGCGCCGGGCCGCGCCGGGGCCGGGCGGCGGCGCGGTGCCCGGCCAGGCGGGCGCGCCGGGTCCCGCGACGAAGACCCCGCCGTTGGGGATCGACACGTCGCCCATCGACGAGGACCCCAACGCCCCGGTCTACGTGAGCGCGATGACCCAGGCGATGGACACCGAGCTCGGCCGCCTGCTCGCGAGCATGGACCCCGCCGTCCTCGCGAACACCTACGTGATCTTCGTGGGCGACAACGGCACGAACGGTCAGGCGATCTCGACGCCGTGGGATCCCGCGAAGGGCAAGAGCACGCTCTTCGAGGGCGGCATCAACGTGCCGCTCGTCGTGACGGGCCCGGGCGTCGCCGCGGGCGTGGAGTCGCCCGCGCTCGTGCACGTCGTGGACCTCTTCGCGACCGTGGCGGATCTCGCGGGGGCGGACGCGTCGACGGCGGTGGACTCGACGAGCTTCGCGCTCCACCTCGCGCAGCCCGCGCTGCCGACCGCCAACGTCACGTACACCGAGCGCTTCCGGCCCAACGGCTTCGGCCCGTACCAGATCTACCAGCAGGTCGCGCGCAACCAGCGCTTCAAGTACTGGCGCCTGTACCAGGGCAGCGTGTTCATCGGCGAGCGGCTCTACGACCTCGCCAACGACCCGTTCGAGACGAACGACCTGCTGCTCTCTCCGCCGCTCCTCCCGGGGGCGGAGGCGTCCTACCAGACGCTCCAGGCGTACATGGACGCGCTCGACTGAGGCTGGCCCCGCGGAGGGGCCGCGGGCCATACTCGGGGGCGCGCGGCGCCGACGGCCGGCCCGCCGCGCTCCGTCCCCGGGAGCCGACCGTCTTGGACCTCAGCCCTCTCGAGCGCGTGGCCCGCGGGGATCCGGACGCGGTCCAGCAGTGTCTCGACGCCTACGGGGGGCTCGTCGCGTCCATCGCGCGCGCGCGGCTGCGCTCGGCCGCCGACGCCGACGACGTCGTGCAGGACATCTTCGTCGAGCTCTGGCAGAAGGCCGCGACCTTCGACCCGTCGCGGGGGAGCGCGGAGGCCTTCGTGGGCACCATCGCGCGCCGCCGCGTCATCGACCGGCTTCGCCGGAAGGGGCGTCGCCCCGAGGTCGAGATGCTGCCCGAGACGCTCGAGGCCGATCTCGAGCCCCACGACGACCGGCTGCACCGGCGCGAGGAGGCCGCGCGCGCGCTCGCGGTCCTCGAGCTGCTCTCGCCGCCGCAGCAGCAGGCCATCGAGCTCGCGGTGCTCCAGGGGCACAGCCACGCGGAGGTCGCGCGCACGACAGGCATGCCGCTCGGCACGGTGAAGAGCCACGTGCGGCGCGGGCTCATGCGCATGCGCGAGCTGCTCGGCGAGTCGGACGACGGGGGCGCGGACGCGGACTGAGCGCGACGCGGAGCCGCGCCGTCAGTCGTCGCCGAGCACGAGTTCGCGCGCGAGGGTGACGGCGCGCGTGGCGCTCGACGCGCAGCCGTCGGCGCCGGGGACGGACGGCGCGCGCTCGTCGTCGCAGGGGTAGGCGGGGCCGCCCACGAGGATCGTGAGGCCCTCGCCCGACGGGTGGCCCTCGCGGATCGCGCGGACGGCGGCGGTCACGGCCTTGCGGTGCGCGAGCAGGCTCGCGGAGAGCATGACGAGGTCCGCGCCGAAGTCGTCCACCGAGCGCACGAAGTCGTCGACGGGGACGCACGCGCCGAGGAACACGACGCGCCAGCCGTCCACCTCGAGCAGGTCGCACACGGCGCGCAGGCCGATGTCGTGGAGGTCGTCACCGAGGGCGGCGGCGAGCACGGTCTTGCCGTGCGGAGGGCGACGCTGCGCGGTGGACGCGAGCTGCGCGAGGAGCATGACCGTCGTCGCGGAGACGAAGTGCTCCTCGGCGACGGTGATCTCGCCGAGGTGCCACATGCGGCCGAGCTCCGCCTGCGCGGGGAGGCACACGCCCTCGACGGCGTCCGGCACGGAGAGGCCGCCGGCCGTCACGGCCTCGAGCACGAGGCGGCGCGCCTCGAGACGGTCGCCCTCGAGGAGCGCGAGCAGGTACCGCGACGCGAGGCGCTCGTGGGGGTCGTCGGCGCCGAGGCGGCGCTCGGCGCCCGCCTCGGCGGACAGCCGTCCGAGCGCCTCCTCGAGGCAGGTGGTCACGGACGTCCGCGCGGGGTCCGGCAGCTCGTCCGCGAGCACGTCGCGGATGCAGAGCAGGCTCTCCTCGAGCAGGTCCGCGGAGGACTCGCGCACCTCGAAGAAGCGCCGCGTCCAGTCGACCTGCTCGGCGAAGAGCGCGGGCCGGCCCTCGGACACCGCGACGGCGAGGTCGCGCAGCCGGCCGAGCAGGTTGTCCCGCAGCGCCTGGAAGGGGCGCGTGCCGAGGCGCTCGCCGAGCTCGGGGCGACGGCGGAGCAGATCCTCGGCGGCGCGGGCGGCGTAGCCCGTGGCGCTCACGTCGAGCAGCCGGGCGGCGAACGCGTCGGGTCGGGACATGGGTCAGGGTCCGTGCAGCGGCGTGGCGGCGCGATCGTCGAGCGCGTCGCGTCGACAGGATGGCAGGAGGCGACCGGTCAGGACCACCCCCGCGGGGAAGAGGACGCCCCAGCCGAGGGCCAGCGGCGCCGCGGCGCCGAGCGGGCCCGCCGGCAGCGCGACGGCGCCGAGCCGCTCCGCCGCGACGTACCCGAGCGGCCCGCCGAATGCGCCCGTGAGCGCCGCGAGCCGCGGGCGACCGGCCAGCCAGCCGAACGCCGTGGGGAGCGTCACCGCGAGGGCGGGCCAGAGCGCGAGGATCCAGGCCGGCGCGAGGGGGCCCTCGTGGCCGGGGAAGGTCGTGACGGCGAACGCCCGCTGGAGCGACTCGTGGAGCGCGCCGACGGCGCCCAGGGTCGCCGCGAGGAGCAGCGTGCGTCCCGGGCGGTCCGACCGACGCGCGGCGAGGAGCACGAGCGCGGCGGCGGCGACGACCCCCGGCAGCGACGTCCCGCGCGCCCCGCCGAGCACCGCCGCGAACCACACGACCTGGAGCAGCGCGCCGTCGACGAGCGCGGCGCGGCGGCTCACCGCAGGCCGACGCCCGGCGCGAGGTTCGGGAGGAGGCTCGCGTGCCGGCTGTCCGGGCGCGCGAGGAGCATCTGTGACACGCCGAGGAAGCGCTCCGCGAAGCCGCCCTCGCAGTAGGCCAGGTAGTAGTCCCACAGGCGCTGGAAGGTCCGGTCGTAACCGAGCTCCGTGACGGCCGCGGCGTTGCGGTGGAGGTTCTCGCGCCAGCGGCGCAGCGTGAGCGCGTAGTGCGGCGCCATGTCCTCGAGGTGCACGAGGCGCAGGTCGCTCGCGCGCGTCGCCGCGTCGACGACGGCGGTCACCGACGGGATGAAGCTGCCCGGGAAGACGTGCCGCTCGATGAAGTCCACCTCGCGGAGCGCCCGCGCGTACTCCTGGTCCTGGATCGTGATCGCCTGGAGCGCGAAGAGGCCGTCGCGCGCGAGGAGCCGCCCGCAGGTCTCGAGCCAGCCCTCGAGGAATTGGTGCCCCACGGCCTCGATCATCTCGACGGAGACGAGCTTGTCGTAGCGGCCGCGGAGGTCGCGGTAGTCCTCGAGCAGGACCTCGACGCGGTCCTCGAGGCCGGCCGCGCGCACCCGCTCGACGGCGACCTCGTGCTGGGCGGCGGAGATCGTCGTCGTCGTGACGCGGCAGCCGTACCGCGCGGCGGCGTGCAGCGCCATGCTGCCCCAGCCCGTGCCGATCTCGAGGAGGTGGTCCGTGGGGCGTAGGTCGAGCTTGCGGCAGAGCCGGTCGAGTTTGGCGCGCGAGGCGTCGGCGAGCGGCGTGTCCGGCGTCTCGAACACCGCGCAGGAGTAGGTGAGCGTCTCGTCGAGGACCAGGCGGAAGAAGTCGTTGCCGAGGTCGTAGTGCGCCGCGATGTTGCGCCGGCTGCCGGCGCGGGTGTTGCGACGGAGCGTGTAGCCGAGGCGTCGCAGCGGCGCGAGGAGGCGCGTCGCGCCGCCCTCCATGCCGTCGAGCACCCCGCGGTTGCGCACCATGAGGCGCACGAGGGCGACGAGGTCGTCCGCGTCCCAGTCGCCGGCGACGTAGGACTCGCCCGCGCCGAGCGACCCGCCGAGCGCGAGGTCCGTCCAGAACGAGGCGTCGTGCACGAAGAGCGTGGGCGCGAGGTCGCCGCCGGGCCCGAGGCGCTCGGTGGGGTGTCCCGCCTCGACGACGGAGAGCGCGCCGTCGGAGAGGCCCGAGAGGCCGGCGAGCACGGAGCGGCGCGCCCAGCCGGCGCGGGGCCGGACGTGGACGGGCGGCGGGGCGACGGGGGCGGTGGGGCCGGGGGCCGCGGGCATCGTCACGAGGGGTCTCCCGACGGGGTGGGCTGCACGAGGTGCTTCGGATGGCTGTGGAACGGCGTGCGCCCGAGCCACAGCCGCGCGGCCTGGCCGTAGATGCCGAGCAACGCCTTGGCCGTCATCCACGGGTGGCTCGCGAGCGCCGCGGCGAGCGTGCGGCCGGTGATCGGCCGGCGCGCGAGGGAGAGCGTCGCGTCGAACTGGAGCTCGCCGTCGGCGTGGTTCTCCATGTGCACGACGAGCCGCTCGCCGACCGGCGTGAACGACCACCGGTACTCCTGCTCCATGGGCATGAACGGCGAGACGTGGAAGGTCTTGTCGAACGTCCACCGGAGCGCGTCGCCGCGCCGCTCCGCCGTGTCGGCGTCGAGCACGTAGCGGTGGCGCTCGTTCCAGGGCGTGTTCGTGATCTCGGCGACGAGCGCGTCGAGCGTCTCGCCGTCCTCGCGGAAGCACCAGTAGAAGGTCACGGGGTTGAAGCAGAGGCCCCAGTACCGGAGGTGCGTGAGCATGCGGACCGGGCCGGCGGGCCGGCGTCCCAGCGACTCCTCGGCGACGTCGAGCACGGCCTGCTTCAACGGGACGCGCGTGTCGCCCCGCGGTCCGCGGAGGTAGTCGCGGCGACGGAAGGACGCGATGTTGGGCCGCTCGACGGACCACAGCAGGCGGCCCGCGAAGACGCGGTCGAGCTCGTCGAGGTCGAGGTAGAGCTGGAAGACGCGGTACTCGAACGCCCGCGGGCGGGGGAGCACCCGACGGTGGCGGACCCGGCCGCGGTAGAGCGCGGACCTCATCGCGCCGGCTCCGCGACGAGCGCGGCCTCGCGGGCGGAGGCCGCGTCGCGGGGGCCCTCCGTCCGGCCGACGGCCCGCGGCGGGAAGCCCTCGATCCCGAAGGCGCGCGCCACGGCGAGCGCGCTGTTCACGCCGTCCTCGTGGAAGCCCCAGCCCCAGTAGGCGCCGGCGTAGTGCGTGCCGCGCACGCCGCTCACCTCGCCGTGGCGTCGCTGCGCCGCGAGGCCGGCCTCGTCGAAGACGGGGTGGTGCCACGTGAGGGTCCGCAGCACCTTCCCGGGGGCGATGCGCGAGCTGTCGTTGAGCGTGACGCAGAAGGTCTCCGGGGCGTCGAGCCCCTGGAGGATGTTCATGTCGTAGGTCACGGCGACGCGGGCGCGGCGCCGCTCCGCGAGGTGCACGTTCCACGCGGCCCAGGCCTTGCGCGTGCGCGGCAGGACCCGGTCGTCGACGTGGAGCACCGCCTCGTTCTCCTGGTACGGGAACGCGGCGAGCACCTCGCGCTCGGCGTCCGACGGGTCCTCGAGGAGCCGCAGCGACTGGTCGGCGTGGCAGGCGAGCACGATCGCGTCGTGGCGCTCCACCGAGCCGTCGGGGAGGCGCACGTCGACGCCGTCCTCGTCGCGCCGGACGCCGGCGACGGGCGTCGCGAGCCGGACGCGGTCGCGGAAGGGCGCGACGAGCGCGTCGACGTACGTCCGCGAGCCGCCCCGCACGACGCGCCACGTCGGCCGGTCGTCGACGGAGAGCATGCCGTGGTTGTGGAAGAAGCGCACGAACGCCTTCGCCGGGAACGCGCGGATCGTCGCGTCCGTCGCCGACCAGATCGCGGCGCCCATGGGCAGCAGGTAGTGCTCGACGAAGGCGCGGCCGTAGCGGCCGGCGTCCAGGTACTCACCGAGCGTGAGGCGCTCGTCCGGGTGGGCGAGCAGCTCGGGCGCCCGCCGGTTGAAGCGCAGGATGTCGCGGATCATCCCGTGGAAGGACGGCCGGAAGAGGTTCCGCCGCTGCGCGAAGAGCGTGTCGAGCGAGGTGCCGTTGTACTCGACGCCGGTGCGCTCGCAGCTCACGGCGAAGCTCATCGAGCTCTCCTGCGACTCGACGCCCAGCATGTCGAGCAGCGCGGTGAAGTGCGGGTACGTCCGGTGGTTGAAGACGATGAAGCCCGTGTCGATCGCCCAGGTGCGACCGCCGCGCTCGACGTCGACCGTGTGCGTGTGCCCGCCGAGACGGTCCTCGGCCTCGTACACCGTGAGGTCGTGGAAGGGCGCGAGCATGCGCGCCGCGAGCATCCCGGAGATGCCCGTGCCGACGACGGCCACGCGCTGGCGGCGCGGCGCGTTCACGAGCGCGGCTCCGCGATCGAGGGACGCGCGTCGACGAGCCCGCCGCGCGGTCGCCGCGGCGCGCGCCCCCCGCGGAGGTGTCGCGGCACGGGACGCAGGTCCCAGACGAGGCCCACGGCCTCCATGGCCCGCAGCACGAGCCAGGTCACGTCGAGCTCCCACCAGCGGAAGCCCTGCCGCGTGCTGTGCGGGTAGTGGTGGTGGTTGTTGTGCCAGCCCTCGCCGAGCGTGAGGAGCGCGAGCCACGCGTTGTTGCGGCTGTCGTCCGGGGTCTCGAAGCGGCGGCTGCCCCAGCGGTGCGCGAGGCTGTTGATGGTGAACGTCGCGTGGAAGAGCACCGTCGTCGAGACGAAGAAGCCCCAGACGAGCATCTGGAGTCCGTCGGTGCCGAGGCCGGGCGCGGTCGCGGCGAGCAGCTCGCCGACCCCGTAGAGCGCGGCCGCGAGCAGCAGCGGCACGACGCTGTCGAAGCGGTTGAGCCAGCGCAGCTCGGGGTAGGCCGTGAGGTCCGGCACCTGCGCGTGGTCCGTCGCGTAGTTCCGGCGGCTCGTGATCCAGCCGACGTGGCTCTCCACGAGCCCGCGCGTCACGGGCGAGTGCACGTCCTCCGGCGTGTCGCTGCGCCGGTGGTGCTGCCGGTGGTGCGCGGCCCACCAGAGCGGCCCGCGCTGGGCGGACGCGTTGCCGATCACCGCGCCGAGGAACTGCACGACGCGCGAGGTCCGGAAGGCGCGGTGCGAGAAGTACCGGTGGTAGAAGCCGGTGATCGCGAACATCCGGACGAGGTAGAGGCCGAGCGCGACGGACACCGCGACCGGACTCCAGCCCGTCCACGGCACGAGGAGGCAGCCCACGTGGAGTCCGAGGAACGGGAGGATCCGGAGCCAGTCGGTGCCGTCGGCATCCGTCGCGTCGGCCGGGTGGTGCAGGGATTCGGAGTCGAACCAGGCGACGAGGCGCCTCCGGAGGCCGCCCGCCCGGGGAGCAGCGGACGCCGGTCGAGCGTCCGCAGGGAGTGAGGGAGGAGGAGCGGGCACGGCGGGTTCTCCGGAGGCGCCTGTCGACCCGGTCCGGCCGGATCCGTGCGCCGCGGGGGTGTTCGCGAGGTCCGCGGCGCCGGATGCACGCGTCCGGTCCCGCGGCCCGAGGCGGAGCCGGCGGGGCGGCCGCGTTCCCGGACCTCCCTGCTCACGCCCGCGCGCCGCGCCGCGCATCCGCGACATGCGGATCGGCGAACCCCCACGTGCTCACCGCGCCGCCACGGCGCCCTCCTTCCTCACCGGACCGTGCCGTGTCGCCCGTCCTCGCCGCCCAGCCCGTGTCGACCTCCGGGGTCCCCTGGGACCTGGCGCTGCGCTCCACCGGCGTGGCGGCGGGCTTCTTGCTCGTGCTGTGGGTCGTCTCCGTGCGGCGGCGGGACGCGGGGCTCGTCGACGTCGGCTGGGCCGCGAGCCTCGGCGGCATGGCGCTCGCCTACGCGGCGCTCGGCCCCGGGCACCCCCTGCAGCGCGTCGCCCTCGCGGCGACCGGCGGCGTGTGGGGCCTGCGGCTCGCCTGGCACCTGCTCACCGACCGCGTCCTGGCCGGACCCGAGGACGGCCGGTACGTCGCGCTCCGGGAGCACTGGGGGGCGCGCGCGGACCTCCACTTCCTCTGGTTCTTCCAGCTCCAGGCGCTGCTCGCCGGGGCGCTCTCGCTGCCCTTCCTGCTCGTCGCGTCCGACCCGCGCGCCGCGCTCGCCGCGCCGCAGGTCGCCGGTCTCGCGCTCTTCGCGCTGGGCCTCGGCGGCGAGGCCCTCGCGGACCGGCAGCTCGCCGCGCACCGCAAGGACCCGGCGAACCGCGGCCGCACCTGTCGTCGCGGGCTGTGGCGGTACTCGCGTCACCCGAACTACTTCTGCGAGTGGCTCCTCTGGTGCGCGTTCGCGCTCCTCGCGTGGCCGGCGCCGGGCGGGCCGTGGGCTCTGCTCGCGCCCGCCGTGATGTACGTGCTCGTCACGCGCGTCTCGGGCATCCCGTACACGGAGCGGCAGGCGCTCCGGTCGCGCGGCGAGGACTACCGGCGGTATCAACGCACGACGAACGCCTTCTTCCCGTGGTTCCCCCGCGGGACCGGGACCGACGGGCACGCGGCGGACGCCGCCGACGCCGCGTCCGGTCCGCCGACCACGCCGGGCCCCGCCCCGCACCCACGATGAGGACCGATCCATGAACGCCGTCCGAGGATTCACCTGGCTGCTCGACCGCGACCTGCTCCCCGACACCGTGATCCGCGCGGGCATCCGGACGCTCCTCAAGCGCCGCCTCGCCGAGGAGGACTCCGGGGACGTCGAGCGCCGGCAGGGCGCGCTCATGGACTGGGTGCGCTCCCTGCGCGACAGCGAGGTCGCCGTCGAGACGGACGCCGCCAACGAGCAGCACTACGAGGTGCCCGCCGCGCTCTACGAGCGGGTGCTCGGACGCCGCATGAAGTACAGCAGCGGGTACTGGTCGGACGACGTGCGCGACCTCGACGGCGCCGAGGAGGCCATGCTGCGGCTCTACCCCGAGCGCGGCGAGCTCCAGGACGGCATGGACGTGCTCGAGCTCGGCTGCGGCTGGGGCTCGCTCACGATGTACCTCGCCGAGACCTTCCCGGGCTGCCGCATCACCGGCGTGTCGAACTCGGCGAGCCAGCGCGAGTTCATCCTCGCGCGCTGCGCGGAGCGCGGGCTCGACAACGTGGAGATCGTCACCTGCGACGTGAACCGCTTCGAGACGGACCGCCGCTTCGACCGCGTGTTCTCCGTCGAGATGTTCGAGCACGTCCGCAACTACGAGCGGCTCATGGAGCGCATCGCCGGCTGGCTGAAGGACGACGGCAAGCTCTTCGTGCACATCTTCACGCACCGCGACCTCGCCTACCCGTTCGAGACGACGGGCGAGGACGACTGGATGGGGAAGTACTTCTTCACCGGCGGCCAGATGCCGTCCGACGACCTCCTGCTCTACTTCCAGAAGGACATGGTCCTCGAGGACCACTGGGCCGTGGACGGTCGGCACTACAGCAAGACCGCCGAGGCCTGGCTGCGGAACTTCGACGCGCACCGTGACGCGCTCGAGCCCGTGCTCCGCGAGGCCTACGGGGAGGAGGCGAAGCGCATGGGCATCTACTGGCGCGTGTTCTTCATGGCCTGCGCCGAGCTCTGGCGGTTCCGCGACGGCCGCGAGTGGCACGTCTCGCACTACCGGTTCGCGCGTCGCGGGAGCTGAGGTCGCGGGTCGCGGCGCGCGGACCCTCGGTCGCGCGCCGCCGGCCCGTCAGTCGACCGCGAGGAACTCGCGCAGCGCCGCCGCCGTCGACCCGGGCCGCTCGCGCTGCGGGTAGTGCCCCGTGTCGGGCAGCACGACGAGCCGCGCGTCGGGGATCCGCTGCTCGAAGGCGCGAGCGAAGCGCTCCGGCGGGTAGGCGACGTCGCGCGCGCCCCACAGCAGGAGCGTCGGCTGGGTCAGCCGCCCGAGCTCGTCGAAGCGCGCGCCGTCCTCGTCCCGCGCGAGGTCGACCATCGCGCGCCAGTTCGCCGGGTTGTCGCAGACCGTGAAGACCTCCTCGACGAGGTCCGGGGGCAGCGTCGTGAAGTGGGGGCGCAACGCCGTCGCGATGCGCTCGCGGCTGTTGAGCAGCCACCCGAGGCCCGCGCCCGGCCACTCGCGCATGGCGACCTCCTCGGGGAGCCACTCGTCGTCGTGACGCGGCGCGCCGGCGCTGTCGACGAGCACGAGGCGCCCCACGAGGTCCGGCCGGTCGAGCGCGACGCGCCACGCGAAGCCGCCGCCGTACGAGTGCCCGACGAGGTCGACGTCGCGCAGCCCGAGGCGGTCGAGGGTCGCCGCGACGGCGTCGGCGGCGCGCTGGAAGGTCAGCGGCTCCTCGTGGAGCGGCGTGGCGCCGTGGCCCGGCACCTCGACGAGCCAGGTGTCGCGTCGCCCCGCGAGCCCGCCCGGAACCTCGAACAGCGGCGCCCAGTCGTAGAGCGAGCCGGGCGTGCCGTGGACGAGCACGAGGGGCGGGGTGTCGGGCGCGTCCTCGTCGGCGGGCACGTGGAGCCAGCCGAGGGCGAGCGTCCCGCCGTCGGGCGTCGTGACCGTCGCGCGCTCGACGCCGCGCGCCGCGAGGGCCGTGTTGCCCGGGAGCGCGGCCAGGCGTGCCGCGACCTCCTCGTGCGAGAGCGCGCTGCAGGAGGCGGCCGCGAAGCCGACCGCGAGGAGCGCCGCGAGCGCGAGGCCGGCGCGGAGCGTGCGCGACCTCACGACGAACCGTCGGCCGCGAGCAGCAGCGCCCGCAGCTCCTCGACGCGCGCCCGGTTCTTGCCGAGGTCCGAGTAGCCGACGCGCGACGCGGAGCGGACGTGGAGCACGCCCGCGCCCGGGTCCACGAGGAACTCGACGTCGTCGCGGAAGCGCAGCAGCGGCGTCGTGAAGACGGCGTGCAGGTAGACGTCGGTCTGCTCGAGGACCGTCACGCGGGGCTGCTCCCGCAGGATCTCCGCGAGCCGCGCGATGGCGTGCTCGGGCGGCGCGGGGAGCGGGAGGGCGTCCACCCGGTGGTCGGCGTCGGGGTCCTGGCTGCCGACGCAGTTGGGGGACTTCGGGCAGGGGCGCAGGTGTCCGTCCACGGGGCCGAGCTCCGGAGTGGCGCAGGAGGCGATGGGCAGGGCGACGATCGCCGCCGCGACGAGGACCGGCAGCCAGCGCAGGAGCCGGGCGGCGGGGCCGCGCGCGCGGGCCTCGTCGGGGCGGGGGGCGGCGGGCTCGTCCGTGCCGTGCATGACCCGCGATTCGAGCGCATGCGGCCCGCGGATGCGAGCGTGCGTGCCGGGACGCCGCGCGCGCTGGTAGGCTCCGCGTGCCCATGCCCCGCCGACCGCGACAGACCGCCGGGACCGCCTCGCCGGGCGCGCGCCTCGGCGGGTGGGTCCTCGCGGCGGCCGCCGCGGTCGCGCTGGGCGGCGGTCTGGAGACGGCGTGGACGTTCCGCGCGCCGCTCGCCGAGCTGCTCGGCGGCGCGGCGACGGCCTGGGAGGTCGCGCTGCTGTTCGCGCTCGTCGCGACGCTCGCCGCGCTCGTGCTGCGCGCTCGGCGGCCCGCGGCCATGCCGTCCCCGGGACTCCAGGCCCGGCTCGCCGTGCACGTCCTCGCGCTGGGGACCGTCGCCTACATGCTGTGGCTCGAGCCGGTGCGCGGGCCCGTCGCGTCGATGTTCCTCGGCGCGTGCGCCGGCGCGTGGTCGGCCCTGCTGCTCGCGCTCGCGGGGCGGTCCCCGCGCGCGCTGCGCGTCGTCGGGCGCGTGGACCTCGCGCTCGTCCTGCTGCTCGCGCTCGTGCTCGGCGCCGAGACGGCGCTCCGCCTGTGGGACGCCTACCGGCCCAGCCCGCTGCTCGCGACCGAGGGCGGCACCGCGGAGCAGCACATCGTGCGGGAGACCCTCCCGCCGGGGACGATCGTGCGCGGCTTCCCCGTGAACTCGCGCGGCGACTACGACACCGAGCCCGCCGCGTCGCCGGGCCGTCGCGTCGTCACGGTGGGCGACTCGTTCAGCTACGGCGTCGTGCCCTGGCCGCGCCACTTCACGACGGTCGCGGAGGAGCGGCTCGACGGTGTGGACGTCTACAACATGGGGCGCCCGACCCTCGGCCCGCGCGAGTACCTGCACCTCGTCGAGCACGAGGTCCCGGACCTCGACCCCGACGTCGTCGTCGTGAACGTCTTCGTCGGCAACGACGTGAACCAGGCGCGCAACCGCGACTCGTGGGACGGCGGCGCGTGGGTGTGGCTCGACCCGGGGCGCTGGCTCGTGGTACTCGCGGCGACCCGCTGGGGCGCGGTCTCCGGACAGGCGGTCGCCGAGGAGGACGTCCCCGTCGCGTCGACCGGCGAGCGCGTCGGCTGGGCGGCGGGGGACCCGCGCATCGACGAGCTCGTCGCGCGCGCCGGCGACGAGTGGCCGTGGCTCGACGACCCCGCCCTCGAGCGCACGATGATGACGCCCGAGACCTTCCTGGGCGTCGAGACGACGCGCGCGCGACGCACCTGCAGCGGGCTCACCGTCGGCTACGACATGCTGCTCGACCTGCTCGACGAGACGCGCGCGGCCGCGGCGCCCGCGCGCTTCGCGGTCATGATCATCCCCGACGAGTTCCAGGTGGAGGAGGCGCTCTGGGACGACATCGTCGCGAACACGCCGGGCGAGGCGCTGCGCCGCTTACAGGCGCAGGAGCTCCTCGTGCCGGCGCTCACCGAGCGCGGCGTGCCCGTGCTCGACCTCCTGCCGGTCCTGCGCGCGGAGCCGACGGACGCCGAGGGACGCCGGCGCCTCTACCACCTCCGCGACACGCACCTCAACGCGCGCGGCAACCGCGTGGCGGGGGAGGCGCTCGCCGCGTTCCTCGACGGCCTGCTCGGCGAGCCCTGACCGGCGGCGACCCGACCGACCGGCGTGGCACGACCGGCGGCGCGCGTCAGCCGTCCTCCGACGGCTCCGCGCAGAGCGAGGCGTCCTCCGGGAGCGCGCGCACCGCCGCGAGCGCCTCGGCGGCGCGCGCGCGGAGGCCGTCGTCGAGCGCCAGGAGCGACAGGTCCTCGAGGCCTTCCTCGCCGCTCTCCGCGAAGCCCACGAGGCGGAGCGCCGCGAGGGCCGTGTCGCCCTCCTCGAGCGCCGTCTCGAGCGTGCCCGCCGCGATCGCCATGCGCACCGCGCGGGCGACGCGGCCGTCGAGGTCCCCGCCCGGCGCGAGGATCAACGCCTGCTCCGTCGGCCCGTCCAGCGGGCCCGCGTGCGCGAGCGCCGTCGCGGCCGCCACGCGCACGTCCTCCGACGCGTGGTCGAGCCGCGCGACGAGCGCGGGGATCGCGTCGCGCGCCTCCCGCCCGAGCGCCGCGCAGGCCGCCGCCGCCGCCACGAGGCGCGCCGGGTCGTCCCCCGCGAGCTCCGCGACGAGCACGGGGACGGCCTCGCCGCCGAAGAGCCGCGCGCGGACCGCGATCGCGCCGAGCCGCGGCATGTCGACGTCCGTCGTGCCGCGGTGCACCGCGGCGAGCGCGCCGGGCAGCGCGCCGGGGCCCTGCGCCCGCAGCCAGGCCGCCGCGATCGGTCGCAGGGCGGGCGGCCCGTCGTCGAGGAGCACGGAGGCCTCGCGGAGCGCGACCGGGCCGAGCGCCGCGAGCAGGCGCTCGGCCTCCGCGCGCGCGTCGCCCGTTCGTGCGAGCCGGCCCACGAGCGCGCGGACCGCGGTGCGCGCCGCCCGTCCGCGCACGGGAGGCGCCTCGTCGGTCACGAGGTCGAGCATCCGCTGGAGCACCTCGTCGTCGTCGCCGTCGGCGGTCGCGAGCGCGTCGACGGCCGCGCGCCGCACACGCGCGTCGGCGTGCCGCGTCGCCTCGAGCACGGCGGGTCGACCGGCCTCCCCGAGCTGCGCGAGCAGGCTCACGAGCAGCGCGGCGCCCTCCGGCTCGGGCGCCGAGAGCGCGGCGGACAGCGGCGCGACGGCGTCGTCGCCCAGGGTCCCGACGAGCGCCGCGAGCGCCTCGCGGATCGGCAGGTCGGGGTGCGCGAGCCGCCCGAGGGTGTGGGGCAGCGCCTGGTCCGCGCGCGCCATGAGCGCGTCGGCGGCGCGTTGCCCGACCTCGGGGTCCGGATCGCGGAGCGCCTCGAGGAGCACGGCGACGACGTCCTCCGGCGCATCCCACCGTGCCTGCCCGAGCGCCGTGACGCCGAGCGCGCGCACGAAGGGGTCGGCGTCGCCCGCCGCCTCGAGCCAGTCGGTCTCCGTGCGCGTGCAGGCGATCGCAGTCGCCGCGAGGAGCAGCAGCAGCGCGCGGCGGGCGCGACGCGGGCGTCGAGGGCTCATCGGCGGGCGGTCCACGGCCGCATTCTAGCCGCCGGTTCCGCGCGACCCGAGCCGCGGGACGTCGAGTAGAGTGATCCGTTCCGGCGCCGGGGGGCGCCGTCGTGGTTGCCGCGGCTCCCCGCCCCGCGTCCCGACACACATCATCGGAGAGACCTCCCCATGACCCGCACCCGTTCGATCCTCCCGACCGCCCTCGTGCTCGCGGCGACGACGCCGCTCGCGCTCGCCAACGACCCGAACGCGCACGACGTGGCGGTCGCGCTGGCCGAGGGCGACGCCGTGACCGGCGTGGGCCTCGTGACGCGCATCGACAACATCGTGGTCAACAACGACGGCGACTGGCGCGTCGAGGCCGACACGGACAACGCCGACACGGACGCGGACAGCGTGCTCGTCGGGCCGGGCGGGCTCGTGCTCCAGGAGGACGGCGCGCTCGCCGCGCCCGCCGGCGCGACGCTCAACTCCTTCGACGCCGTGACGCTCAACGACAACGGCAAGAGCGGCTTCAACCACTTCCTGAGCGGGACGACCGGCTCGGGCGACGACTCGGGCGTCTACCTGGACGGCGACCTCGTCATCCAGGAGAGCGACGTCTCGATCGCCGCCGGCCTGAGCGCGGGCACGCCGTACATCGGCTTCTTCGAGGTCAAGCTCAACGACTCGGACGAGCTGCTCGTCATGGCGAGCGTCGACGACCCGGCCATCTCCAGCACCGTCGACCGCGCGCTCGTCCTCGCGACGACCTCCGGCGGCGCGCTCACGGGCGAGACGATAGTCGTCAAGGAGGGCGACATCCTGCCCGGCCAGACCGAGCAGGTGGACGACCTCGAGACCGGCCCGCACAACTTCGCGTTCAACGACGCCGGCCAGTCGCTCTTCATCGCGGACCTCGCGGGCAACACCGCGTTCGACCACGCGCTCTACCTCGACGGCACGCTCCTCGCGCAGGAGGGCAACGCGTCGCCGGTGCTGGGGCGCGAGTGGTCCTCGCTCGCCTCCGCCGAGGTCGACCTCAACAACGACGGCGACTGGATCGTGAGCGCCAGCCTCACGGGCGACGCCGCGAGCAACCTGCTCATCGCCGTGAACGGCGCGAAGATGATCCAGGAGGGCGACACGCTCACGGGCATCGCTCCGTTCACGCTCACGTCCTTCGGCACCGGCCCCGTGCACATCGCGGACAACGGCACGACGCTCTGGTTCGGCGACTGGAACGACCCGGACACCACGCAGGACACCGGGCTCTTCCTCAACGACCAGCTCGTCGTGCAGGAGGGCGTCACGATGGTCGACGGCTCGACCGTCATGACCCTGCGCGGCATCCAGGACGGCTACGACCTCTCCGACGACGGCACGTGGATGATCTTCGAGGCCCTCCTCGCCGACGGCCGCGAGGGCGCATTCCTCATCGAGATCGGTCCGTGGACGAGCCTCGGCAAGGGCCTCGCGGGCACCGGCGGCGTGACGCCCTGCCTCACGGGGCTCGGCGACATGACGCTGCTCTCGAGCAACGCCCTCGAGTGGGACGCCGCCCCGGCGAGCGCCTTCGCGGCGGTCTTCGTCGGCGCCTCGCAGATCGACCTGCCGTTCTACTTCGGCACGCTCGTCCCGCAGCCCACCGTGATCCGCTTCTTCTTCACGAACGGCTCCGGCGAGCTCAACCTGCCCTTCACCGTCCCGGGCTCCGTCATCCCCGGCACGACGCTCTACGTGCAGGGCTGGTTCGAGGACGCCGGCGCCCCGGCCGGCTACTCGGCGAGCAACGGCGTCAAGGTGACCATCGCGCCGTAGTCACCGCGGGTCGCGACCCCGTCGCGATGCGCCGCCGGGCCCGACCCGGCGACCGCCGGCCGCGGCTCCGCCTCGCGCGGGGTCGCGGCCGGCTCCGTTCCCGGGCGACACGCGGCCGGTGTCGGCCTCGGGCGGCCTCGCGCGGCGAGGCGTGCGACGACCGCACGACTACTTCACGTAGCCGAGCGCGCGGAGCGTCTCGAGCTGCTCCTCGTCGAGCGCGCCCGCCGGCACGGGGTCGCCGACGCGCGCGCGGAGCGCCGCCGCCTCCGCCGCGAGCCGCGCCGCCTCCTCGAGCAGCGCCGCGACGCGCTCGTCGAGCGCGCCGTCGTCTCCCGGCAGCAGGTCGGCGTGCTCGCCCGGGTCGCGCGCGCGGTCGTAGAGCTCGAGCTCGTCGCGAACCGTGCGGTGGTGGAGCTTGAGGTCCGCCGTCGTGAGCGTGTGGTAGCCCTTCGCCTCGTTGCTCGTGCTGCGCACGGCCCGCGACCGCACGACCTCGACGGGCAGCAGGCTGCGGCCCTGGACCGTCGGCGGCGGCTCGAGCCCGGCGAGGTGGTAGAGCGTCGCGGGCACGTCGACGAGCCCCACGACCTCGTCGACGACGACGCCCGACGTCAGCCCGCCGGGCGGCCGCACGAGGAGCGGGACGTGCAGCTCCTCGGCGTACATCTGGTGGTGCGAGAAGGTGTCGTGCTCGCGGAACGCCTCGCCGTGGTCCGACACGACGACCACCCACGCGTCGTCCAGCCAGCCGGCCTCGTCGAGCAGCCCGAGCAGCCGCCCGACGCCCTCGTCGACCGTGCGCACGCAGCCGTCGTACAGGTCCGAGAGGTACTGCCGGTCGGCGTCCGTGAACGCGGCCATCTCGTGCCAGAACCAGGCGCGCAGCTTGCCCATCCCGGGGTCGCCGGGCTGCTCGCTCCGCGTGCGGATGGCCTCCATGCGCGTGCGCACCGGCCCGACGTACGACGGGTCCGTGTAGACGTCGTGCTCGGGCGCCGGGACGTAGGGCGCGTGCACGCCGTAGGTGTGCACGAAGAGGAACGTCGGCTCGTCGCCGGCCTCCCCGAGCCAGGCCGCCACGCGGTCGAGCTTCTCGTCGAAGGGCTCGAGCCCCGACTCGAAGGCGTCGAAGCCGCGGTCGAAGCCCAGCGACTCCACGACGTAGCCGCCGTCCGCGAAGGCGACCGTCCGCCAGCCGGCCTCGCGCAGCCGCTCGGTGACGGTCGGGATCGCGGGCGAGAGCGCGACGTGCGCGTCGTGGTAGATGCCGTGGACCTCGGGCAGCGTCCCCGTGAGCAGCGACGCGTGCGACGGCCCCGTCGCGTTGCTGTGCGCGAAGGCCTGCGCGAACCGGTACCCCGACGCCGCGAGCGCGTCGAGGTGCGGGCTCGTGTCGCGCGGCGACCCGTAGCAGCCGAGCCGGTCGGCGCGGAGCGTGTCCAGGCTCAGGAAGAGGATGTGCGGCCGCGCGGGCGCCTCCGACGCCGCGGGCGCGCAGCCGACGACCGCCAGGACGCCGATCGCGAGGGTCCGGCGGAGCGCGGCGGGGAGGCGTCGGGCGCGGGGACGGCTCATCCCGGGCATCCTAGCGGGCGCCGGGCCCCGATCGGAGCCCGTTCAGGACCGGTCTCCTCGTCGGGACACGGCCTCGTCCAGCGCGCGGGCCACGGTCTCGAGCACCGCCACGCGCGCGAACCGCTTGTCGTTCGCCGGGACGAGGTGCCACGGCGCCTGCTCCGTGTGCGTGCGCGCGACCATCTCGTCGACCGCGGCGACGTACTCGTCCCAGCGCTCGCGGTTGCGGTAGTCCTCGTCCGTGATCTTGTACTTCTTGTACGGCGTCCGCTCGCGGGCCTCGAACCGCCGCAGCTGCTCGTCCGCGTCGATGTGCAGCCAGAACTTGCGGACGACCGCGCCCTCCTCGACGAGCTGCGCCTCGAAGTCGCGGATCTCGCCGTACGCCCGGCGCCACTCGGCCGGCGCCGCGAAGCCCTCGACGCGCTCGACGAGCACGCGGCCGTACCAGCTCCGGTCGAAGATCGTCATGCGACCGCGCGCGGGGATGCGCCGCCAGAAGCGCCAGAGGTAGTGGCGCGCGCGCTCCTCCGCGTCCGGCGCGGCGATCGCCACGACGTCCGCGTCCTGCGCGCGGAGCACCCGCGTCACGCGACGGATCGCGCCGCCCTTGCCCGCCGCGTCCCAGCCCTCGAAGACGAGCACCATCGGGACGCCCGCGTCGCGCGCCTTCCGGAAACGTCGCCCGAGCTTCCGCTGCCAGCGCTCGAGCCGCTCGTGGTAGGCGTCCTCCTCGAGCGTCGACGAGAGGTCGACGGCGTCGAGCACGGTGGGGGTGCGCGCCGCCGCGGGGACGACGATCGGGTCCGCGGCGGCGCCGGCGGCCTCCGCGACGGGCTCCGTCGCGGGCTCCGGTGTCGGCGTCGGCACGGCGGGCGCCGGCCCCGTCGAGGAGACCTCCGCGAGCCGCTCGCCCACCGCGCGCAGCACCGTCCGCAGGAACACGTCCGCCGCGTGGTGCTTGTCGGTGCTCTCGACGACGTGCCACGGCGCGTCACCCGTGCTCGTCCGCCGGAGCATCTCCTCGACGAGCGGCACGACCGCGTCGTAACGATCGTGGAGCAGCTCCACGTACTCGCCGTGCCGCCAGGCGTCCTCCGGGTCCTTGCGCGCCTTCGCCGCGCGCTTCGCCACGACCTCCC
>JAUIEF010000052.1 GCA_030428785.1 bacterium | reverse complement strand
CGGGCCGATGCGGGCCTGCGTCGGGGAGATGAGATCCGCCATGGGTCCAGGGTTCCTCGGGGGTGCCTAGGAGTCGGGCTCGGTCCTGTCCGGCGCGCGACGGTCGCCGAGCGACCGCCGGTCGGAGGGCGGAACGTAGCGCATCGGAGGGGCCGATTGAAGCGCGGGACGGGGGCCTCGTCGGCCCCGTCGGCCGGCCCGCGCGCGCCCGTCGGCCGCCGCCCGGGCGCCGCGCGCCTACCGGGGCTTGCCGCCCGCCGAGGTGGCGTCCGGGTCGGCCTGGAAGGTCGCCGGGTTCACGGGGCGGCTGCCCTCGGGCGCCGGCAGGTCGAGGTATCCCAGCTCGGCCATGCGCTGCCGGAACTCCTTCTCGCCCGCCGCGGACATCTCGACGAGCGTCGGCTCGCGGAAGCCGTCGTCGTGCGTCTCCACCGGCTCGAGCGCGGCGACCCGCTCGCGGGCCTCCGGCGTGAGGAGCTTCGTGAGCGCGCGCGACTCCATGTCGCGGGCCGCGGGGATGCCGAGCAGCCCGAGCACCGTGGGCGCCACGCCGTACACGGAGCCGGGGCTCGTGAGCACGCCGCGCTCGAGGTACTCGGCGAGCCCGCCCTGCCGCGCGATGTCCGGCCCCGCCGCGATGACGACGCCGGGCGCGCCGTCCTGGTGGTCGCCCGTGATGTGGCGCGCGTTGGGCTGCTCCACCGCCACGGCGTGCATGCCGTGGTCGGACACGACGAGCACGTCGGCGTCGTCGCCCGCGAGCGCGACGAGCTCGCCGATCATCTCGTCGACCCACTCGTAGTAGCGGGGCAGCACGCCGGCGAGCGCCGCGTCGGCCTCGGGCGAGGAGCCCTCGTACTCGTAGAGCTCCGGCTCCCAGTGGCGCCAGAAGCGGTGCCCCGCGACGTCCGGCCCGCCGAAGTAGACGAGCGTCACGTCCGCCGGGAACTCCGGCATGAGCGTGCGTGCGATGTGGTGGTAGGTCGCGTCGGACTGCACGGACCACAGCGTCTGGTCGACGAGCGCCTCCTCCGCCTCGCCCAGGACGCCCTGTCCGTACTCGCCGAAGACGCGCTCGCGCGCGATGCGCCGCACGTGCTCCGCGGCGCCCGCCTCCGCGGCGAGCGCGAGCACGCGCTCCGTGAGCTCCGACGGGTGCACCTGGTCCTCGACGCCGGGCACGAGCGCCGGCTTCCAGTTCTGGTCGAGCTGCGCGGCCGCGCTCGTGCCGCTCACCATGAGGCCGCGCACCGGCTCGACCGGCCACGTGACCCACCAGCCGAAGACGTTGCTCGAGAGGCCGTGGCGGTCGGCGACGTTCCAGAGCGCGCGCCCGCGACGGCGCGACGACGTGAAGGCGCGCCCCTGCCGGTCGACGAAGCTCGTGATGCCGTGCTCCTCCATGCGCTTGCCGGTCGCGATGGACGTCCACACGACGGGGCTGTGCGTGGGGATGAACGTGCCGAGCTTGCCGTAGGAGCCGCGCTCGCAGAGGGCGCGGAGGTTCGGGAGCCGGCCCTCGGCCATGAGCGGACGGAGCACGGACCACTCGAGGCCGTCCACGCCGACGACGAGCACGGGGGCGGACGGCTCGGCGGAGGGCGCGGCCGGCCCGCAGGAGGAGAGCGCGGCGAGGCCGGCGAGGAGCAGCGCGAGCGCGGCGCCCGCGGGACGGAGGACGGTCGGGACGGAGCCCGTCGGCCGGGAGGACGTCATGACATCGGGTTCGATCGGTGTGTCGGGGGCCACCGCGCGCGGGCCGGCGGGAGACGAGGCGCGCACGGGGTCGCCTACTGTGGCGGACGGCGCTCCGTTTGGCGAGTCCCGCGCGGGTTCCGGCTAGAATGCGGCGGCCTCGCACCCCGGGATCCCCCATGACCACGATCTGGTTCGACGGACAGCTCATGCCGCTCGAGGAGGCGCGCGTCAGCGTGCTCGCCCACACGCTCCACTACGGCGTGGGCGTCTTCGAGGGCATCCGCTCGTACGCCTCCCACGATCCGTCGGGGGACGGCGCCGCGGCGATCTTCCGTCTGGGCGACCACCTGCGCCGGCTCGAGGACAGCGCCAAGATCTGCGCGCTCCCCGTGCCGTATCCGCGCGAGGTCCTGGCGAAGGCCTGCGTCGACGTGCTCGAGGCCAACGGGCTGAAGGACGGCTACCTGCGGCCCGTGTTCTGGCAGGACGACGCGACCCTCGGCGGGCTCGGCAGCATGCCCCCCGTGCACGCGGCGGTCGCGGCGCAGGCCTGGGGCGCGTACCTCGGCGAGGACGGGCTGCGCCAGGGCATCCGCTGCCGCGTCTCCGCGTACCGGCGCGGCGGGCTCGGCGGCTTCATGTCGCGCGCGAAGATCAACGGGCAGTACGTCGCGTCGACGCTCGCCAAGCGCGAGGCGCTCGCGCTGGGCTTCGACGAGGCCCTGCTCATGGACGACCACGGGCACGTCTGCGAGGGCACCGGCGAGAACCTCTTCATGGTGCGCGACCGCGTGCTCGTGACGCCGCCTGCGTCGTCGGCGATCCTGCCGGGCATCACGCGCGACACCGTGCTGCGCCTCGCGTACCGCATGCGCGAGGACCTGGGCCTCATCGAGATCGTCGAGGACTCCATCGCGCGCGACACGCTCATGGTCGCCGACGAGGTGTTCCTCACGGGCACGGCCGCCGAGGTCACGCCCGTCCGCGAGGTCGACGGCCGCACCATCGGCGCCGGTCGCGCCGGCCCCGTCACCGCCAAGCTGCAGGACGCGTTCTTCGGCGTCGTGCGCGGCACCGCGGAGGCTCCCAAGGCCTGGCGCACGCCGTTCGGCGCGCTCGTGCCTTGACGCCCGACGGCTGGTTCGTGCTCGCCGTCATGGCGGGCGCCTTCGTGATGTTCGTCACGGAGGTCGTCTCCGTCGACATGGTCGGCCTGCTCATCATGGTGGCGCTCGTGCTCCACGGCACGCTGAGCCCCGACGAGGCGCTGCACGGCTTCAGCAACCCGGCGCTCATCACGGTGGCCGCGATGTTCATCCTGTCGGCGGGGCTCATCCGCGCCGGCACGCTCGACCGCATCACGCACCTCATGTTCCACATCTCGAAGGGGCGCGGGAAACGGCTCGTACTCATGGTCATGGTCACCGTGGCCGTGAGCTCCGCGTTCCTCAACAACACGCCCGTGGCGGTCATCTTCCTGCCCATCGTGCTCGGGGCGGCGGCGTCCTTCGAGATCGCGCCGTCGAAGCTGCTCATCCCCATGAGCTACGCGTCCATCCTGGGCGGCACCTGCACGCTCGTGGGCACGAGCACGAACCTCCTCGTGGCCCAGGAGGCGGCCGAGAGCACCATCTACCCCATGCAGATGGGCATGTTCGAGTTCTCGGTGCCCGGCATCGTCTTCGCGATCGTGGGCTTCGCGTTCATGGGGCTCTTCGCGACGCGCCTGCTGCCGGACCGCGTGTCCGTCTCGTCGGCGACCCAGAGCGGGCGCATCCGCGAGTTCGTGACGGAGATCTACTTCTCCGAGAACAGCCCGCTCATCTCGAAGAGCTACCAGGAGATCCTCGGGAAGACGCAGGGCGTCACGCCGCTCATGCTCATCCGCGGTGACGACGTCGTCTTCGCGCCGCTCGTCGCGAACCCGAAGGCTCAGTTCGTGCGCGCCGGCGACGTGCTCCTGCTCAAGGGCCAGCCGGGCGCCATCAACGCGCTGCTCGAGCGCGACGGCATCTCGCTCCCGCCGGAGCTGGGCGCCCTGCTCGCCGAGGAGGGCAAGGGCAAGACCATGACCATGGTCGAGCTCGTCATCAACCCGAACAGCCCGCTCATCGGCCGGACCATCGCGCGCTCGCAGTTCACGCGGCGCTACGGCAACGCGGCGGCCATCGCCGTGCTGCGTCGCGACGAGCACCTGCGCGAGCGCGTGAGCGAGATCCGACTGCGCCTCGGCGACACGCTGCTCGTCGTGTGCGAGGAGTCGGTCATCGAGAAGCTCCGCACGAGCGACGAGTTCATCCTCCTCGAGGGCATCGAGCGGCAGGTCGTGCGGCACGACAAGGCCCCCATCGCGCTGGGCATCATGGCGATGGTCGTGCTGCTCGCCGCGCTCGAGGTGCTGCCCATCGTCACGCTCGCGGTCACCGGCGTGGCGCTCATGGTGCTCACGGGCTGCCTGTCGATGCGCATGGCCTACGACTCCATCGACATGAGCATCGTGCTGCTCATCGCGGGCATGCTCGCGCTGGGCAAGGCGCTCGACAAGACGGGGGTCATCGCGTCGGCCAGCACGGGCATCGTGGACGCGCTCCGGGACTCCGGGCCGCTGGCCGTCATGGGCGGCATCTACCTGCTCTCCGCCGTCCTCACGAGCCTCGTGTCGAACAACGCCGTCGCCGTGCTCGTGACGCCGCTCGCCATCCAGACCGCCGACGCCATGGGCTTCGTGCCCACGCCCTTCGTCTTCGCGACGCTCTTCGGGGCCAGCGCGAGCTTCGCCACCCCGATCGGGTACCAGACGAACTTGTTCGTGTACGCGCCGGGCGGCTACCGTTTCACGGACTACCTGCGCATCGGGGTCCCCCTCAACGTCATCCTCTTCCTGGTGGCGCTGTGGGTCATCCCCTGGTTCTGGCCGTTCGAGGTGATGACGCGATGACCGCCGACGCCAAGGAGCTGCTCGCCCGCACGACGCTCGTCATCCGGCGCGGCCCGTTCACCCTCGCCGCGTGGGAGACCGCGCGCGCCGCCGACGTGCTGAAAGCGCTCGCGGACTCCGGCGTGACGCACGCCTACACCGTGCTCGACGACCGCGAGGTCACGCTCTTCGCGCCGGAGGCGGCGCTCGCCAAGGGCTTCCCGCCGCCCGAGCGGCGCGAGGACGGATGGTGCCTGCTCACGCTCGACACCGTCATGGCCTGGGACGTCGTCGGCATCCTCGCGGCCGTCTCGAGCGCGCTCGCGGGGGCCGGCGTGCCCATCGGCGCGGTCGCCGCGTTCGGCCGCGACCACCTGCTCGTCGCCAGCGAGCACCTCGACCGGACGGTCGCGGCGCTCGAGCCGACCTTCGGCGGGGTGAGCACCCTCGACTGAGCGCGGCCGGGAGGCGACCATCGCCCCCATGCCGCACCTGTTCGTCAGCGCCGGGGACACGTCCGGGGACCAGCACGCCGCGCGCCTCGTGCGCCGGCTGCACGAGCTCGTGCCCGGGCTCGAGGTCTCGGGGCTCGGCGGCGAGGAGCTCGCGCGCGTCGGGGTCAAGCTGCACGCGGACCTCGTGAGCCACGCGATCATCGGCATCCGGCCGGCGCTCTCCGCGGTGCCGAGCCTGCTCGGGCTCCTGCGACGCGTGGCCGGCGCCTTCGACCGCGACCGCCCCGACGTCGTCGTGCTCGTCGACTACCCGGGGCTCAACCTCTTCGTCGCGCGGCTCGCGCACAAGCGCGGCATCCCCGTCGTGTACTTCGTCGCGCCGCAGCTCTGGGCGTGGGCGCCGTGGCGCGTGCGACGGTTCGCGCGCGTCGTCGACGAGGCGCTCGTCATCTTCCCGTTCGAGGAGGCGTTCTTCCGCGACGCCGGTCTCGAGGCGCACTGGGTGGGCCACCCGCTCGTCGAGGGCCTGCCGCGCGACCCGCCGCGCGTCGCGGGGATCGCCGACCTGCCGCGCCCCGTCGCGCTGCTGCCCGGCAGCCGCCCGCGCGAGGTGCGCGCGCACATGCCGCTGCTCGTGAAGGTGGCGCGGCAGCTCCTCGAGCGGCACCCGGACACGACCTTCCACTCGGCCCACGTCTCGCCCGTCGAGCGCGAGAACATGCGCCGCGCCGCGCGCGAGGGCGGGCTCGAGCTGGACCTCCGCGAGGACGACGTGCACGGCGTCATGGCGTCCTGCCGGTGCGCGGTCGTCGCGTCGGGCACCGCGACGCTCGAGACGGCGATGCTCGGCACGCCGCTCGCGGTCTTCTACCGCATCACGCCGCTCGAGGACCGCATGCGCCGCTGGCTGCTCGTGCCGCCCTTCGTGGGCCAGGTGAACCTCGTGTCCGGCCGACGCGTCACGCCCGAGGTGCTCCTCGCGCACGAGGACCCGCGCCCGCTCGTGGACGCCGTCGAGCCGCTGCTCACGGACACGGACGTGTGGCGCGCGCAGGTCGCCGAGATCGAGCAGCTCCGCGCGCTCTGCACGGGGCACCGCGCCGTCGAGCGCTCGGCGGAGCGGCTCGCCGCGCGGCTCGCCTGAGCCCACGCGCGTCCGCCCGGCCGCGGGGCGGCGCGACGACGCCGCGCGCCGGCGCGCCGTGAAGCGCAGCGCTCACTCCGCGGAGAGCAGCTCGAGCACCGCGACGGTCATGGCGCGCACACCCGCGGTGACGCTCGGCTCGGGCGCGACGCGGAAGAACGGCGAGTGGTGGCTCGGCACCGCGGGGCCGCCGGCAGCCTCCGCGTCGAGCTCCTCCTGCGGCGTGCCGCCCACGTTGAAGTAGCAGCCGGGCACGCGGTGCTCGGTCTGCACGAAGTAGGCGAAGTCCTCGGCGCCCATGCCCTCGTAGGTGCTCGAGAAGAGGACGTCTTCGCCGAGCTCCCGCGCGAACGCGCCGCGCACGCGCGCGACGAGCGCCTCGTCGTTGACCGTCGTGGGCGTCGACTCGCCCGAGAGCTCCACGACGGGCAGCAGCTCGTCGGGCAGGCCGTTCGTGCGGCCCACGCCCTCCGCGATGCGCCGGATGCCGCCGAGGAGCTGGTCGCGCACGGCCTCGTCGTTGCTGCGCACGGTGAGCTGCAGGCGCGCCTCGTCCGGGATGATGTTGTGCTTGAAGCCCGCGTGGAACGAGCCGACCGTCACGACGCCCGGCTGGCGCGGCGGCAGCTCGCGGCTCACGAGCCCCTGGAGCGCGACGACGAGCTGGCTCGCGATGTAGATCGGGTCCTTGCCGCGGTGCGGCGACGCGCCGTGGGCGCCGACGCCGCGCACCGTGATGTCCACGCTGTCCGACGAGCTGTAGACGAGGCCGGGCTCCACCTCGATGCGCCCGGCGGGGTCGCCCGCCGACACGTGGAACGCGAGCGCGGCGTCCGGCACGCCGAAGCGCTCGTAGAGCCCGTCGTCGAGCATGGCTCGCGCGCCGCCGATGCGCTCCTCCGCCGGCTGCCCGACGAGCATCACCGTGCCGGACCAGCGGTCGCGCAGCCGCAGGAGCTGGCGCGCGGTGCCCACGAGCGCGGTCATGTGGACGTCGTGCCCGCAGGCGTGCATGACCGGCACCTCGTCGCCCGTGATGTCGACCTGCCGCTTCGTCGACGCGTACGGCAGGCCGCTGCGCTCCTCGACGGGAAGGCCGTCCATGTCGGCGCGGACGAGGACGGTCGGGCCGTCCCCGTTCGCGAGGACGCCGACGATCCCCGTGCCGCCGACGCCCTCCGTGACCTCGACGCCCAGCGCGCGGAGCTCCGCCGCGAGGCGCGCCGCGGTCTCGTGCTCGAGGAAGGAGAGCTCGGGGTTCCGGTGGAAGTGCTCGAAGAGCGCGGCGAGGTGGCTGTCCCAGTGCGCGTCGACGTCCGCGGCGAGGTCGACCGCTTCGGCCGGCGGTCCGACCGGCGGATCGGCGGGCGACGCGAGCGCGACGAGCAGGCAGGCGAGGGACGGCAGCAGCGCGGTCATGGGACGACTCCCGGGGGGCGAGGGCGCGCCAGGATACCCGGCGCGCCCCGCGTCTCAGCGCGCGTCGGCCCCCGCGTCCGCGGGGTCGCCCCGCAAGCGCTCCAGCGCGCGCCCCACCGGGTGGCGGCGGGCGAGCCACGTCCCGAGCAGCGCGCAGGCGAGCAGCCCCGCGCCGGCCGCCGCGACCGTCGCGCCCGACGGCTGCGCGGCCGCCTGCGCGGAGAGCACCGCGGCGACCGTGCTCGGCAGGATGCCCACGGCCGTCGCGGCGACGAAGGACGGCGCGTGCACGTCGGCGAGCGCGAGCGTCACGTTCGTCGCCTGGCAGTGACCGACCGGCAGGACGCGCAGGCCGAGCGTCGCGAGGAACGGGTGCCGGCGGGCGAGGTCGCGGGCCGCGGCGAGCCGTGGTCCGAGCGGCCGCGTGCCGAGCCGGCCGCGCAGGCCGCGCGCGAGGACGAACGCCGCGAGGCACCCGACCACGGCCCCGGACTCCGCGACGAGCACGCCCACCCACGGTGGGAAGAGGAGACCGGCCGCGACGGCGAACGCGAGCCGCGGCGCGCCGAGCCCCACGCCCGCCGCCGTGAGGAGCGCCGCGAGGGGCGGCGCCCAGCGCCCCCGGTCCGCCAGCCAGAGGTGGAGCGCGGAGACCGCGTCCGGGTCGAGCAGCCGCGCCGCGACGACACCGGACGCCAGGAGCGCGACGACGAGCAGGAGCCCCCAGGATGTCCGCGCCGACACGCGCCCCGGCGCGTCGTGCACGTCGCGCGTCGCGTTCCCGACCGCCGCGGCGTCGCACGCCGCGCGCCGGCGCGGCACGACGCGCCGCCGCCACCAGAGCAGGACCAGGCAGTCGGCGAGGCCGCGCAGCGCGCGATCGCGCACGCCGTACTTGCTCACCCCCGCCGGCCGCGGGCGGTGCGCGACCGGCAGCTCGACGACGCGCAGACCCTGCAGGCGCAGGAGCGCCGGGAGCCAGCGGTGCAGGCCGTCGAACACGGGCAGCTCGCGCAGCGCGTCCCGCCGGACGACGCGGTACGTGCAGCCCGCGTCGAGGGTGACGTCGCCGGTGAGCCGCCGCCGCACGCCGTTCCCGATGCGCGACGCGACGCGCTTCACGCCGGGATCCGCGCGGCGGGCGCGCACGCCGCACACCGCGTCGGCGCCGCGCTCCGCGAGCCGCTCCAGCAGGCGCGGCAGGTCCGCGGGATCCGCCTGACCGTCGGCGTCCATCGTCGCGACGAGCTCGCCGCGCGCGACCTCGAAGCCCGTGCAGAGCGCGGCGCTCTGTCCCCACCGCCACGCGTGCGCGAGCACCCGGATGCGCGGATCGCGTGCCGCGAGCGCGTCGATCACCGCGCGCGTGCCGTCCTCGCTGCCGTCGTCGACGAGCAGCACCTCCGAGCGCAGCGGGAGCCCGTCGAGCACGGTGCGGAGCTCCGTGACGAGCGGCCCCACGCAGTCCTCCTCGTCGTGGCAGGGAAGCACGACGGAGAGGTCCGGCGGCCCGGGGGGCGTCGGGGGGACGTCCATGGAGCGCTCCCGCGCGAGGTCGCGGCCCGGCCCGCGAGGCTCTCCGCCCGTCGCGCCCGACCCGCGTCGACGTCGTGGAACGCGCGACGGCGCCCGGGGTCTCGGTGACGCGGCGGTGACCCCGAGGCCGCCGTCGGTCGACGCGGACCGATGCGTCGCGCGCCGGGATCGTCGACGGGGGCGCCGGCCGCGCGGTCCCGGCCTCGCCGACCGGTCGCCCTTGCGCGCCGCCGCCCCGTCGTTTGGGATGACGGCCCCGACAGCCCCGGAGTCCGTGATGCCCCGCTCCCCCCGCCCGATCCGCGTCGCGCTCGTCGGCGCGAAGTTCATGGGCCGCGCGCACAGCAACGCGTGGCGACAGGCCGGCTGCTTCTTCGACCTGCCGCGCCCCGTCGCGCTCCACACGATCGCGGCGCGGAACGCCGCCGAGCTCGAGACCTTCGCCGCGCAGTGGGGCTGGCCGCACACGACGACGCGCTGGCGCGACCTCGCCGAGGACCCGGAGATCGACCTCGTCGACATCGGGACGCCCAACGACGTGCACCGCGAGCAGGCCGTCGCCATGCTCGAGGCCGGCAAGCACGTCGCGTGCGAGAAGCCGCTCGCCGGGACGCTCGACGACGCGCGCGCCATGCGCGACGCCGCGAAGCGCAGCAAGGCGAAGACCTTCGTGTGGTTCAACTATCGCCGCTGCCCGGCCGTCGCGCTCGCGCACGAGCTCGTCCGCGAGGGGCGGCTCGGCGACATCCGGCACGTCCGCGCGACCTACCTCCAGAGCTGGGGCGGTCCGGACACGCCGCGCGTGTGGCGCTTCCAGAAGAAGCGCGCGGGCAGCGGCGCGCACGGCGACCTCAACGCGCACATCGTCGACATGGCGCGCTTCGTGACCGGCGAGGAGATCACGGAGGTCCACGGCGCCGTGGCACGGACGTTCATCAAGGAACGGCCCATGCCTGACGACGGTGGGCCCGACGGCGGCGGCGCGCTCGCAGGCAGCAAGGGTCGCAAGAAGCCCGCCACGGGCAGGAGCGACGTCGACGACGCCGTGCTCTTCGTCGCGAGCCTGTCCGGCGGCGCGACGGCGAGCTTCGAGGCGACGCGCCTCGCGCCCGGCCACCAGAACCGGAACACCCTCGAGCTCAACGGCAGCAAGGGCTCGCTGCGCTTCGACTTCGAGGACATGAACGTGCTCTGGTTCCACGACGACACGGAGAGCCCGCGTACCGCCGGATGGCGGCGCATCATGTGCACGAACGCCGCGGGCGGGCACCCGTACGCGGAGAACTGGTGGCCCGACGCGCACGTCATCGGCTACGAGCACGGCTTCACGAACATGGCGGCCGACATCGTGCGCGTGCTCTGCCGCACGAAGCCGGTCGTGCCGCTCCCGGACTTCGCGGACGCCTACGAGACACAGCGCGTCCTCGAGGCCGCGCTCCTCTCCGCCAAGGAGCGCTGCGCGGTGCGTCTGCGCGAGGTGAGGTAGGCCCCGCGTCCTCCCCCCGTGCGCGGCCGGCCGGGTGCGGGTACCCTGTCGCCGCAGCCCGCCCCGCCCCGGTGTCGAGGAGGATCCCGCCCATGCCCCGCCCCGTCACGCTCTTCACCGGCCAGTGGGCCGACCTGCCGCTCGCGGACCTCGCCGCCAAGGCCGCGTCCTTCGGCTACGACGGCCTCGAGCTCGCGTGCTGGGGCGACCACTTCGACGTCGAAGCCGCGCTCGAGGAGGACGGCTACTGCGCGGCGAAGTGGGAGCTGCTCCAGGACCACGGGCTGCGGTCGTTCGCGATCAGCAACCACCTCGCGGGCCAGGCCGTCTGCGACAAGATCGACGAGCGGCACCAGGGCATCCTGCCCGAGCACGTCTGGGGCGACGGCGACCCGGAGGGCGTGCGGCAGCGCGCGGCGCAGGAGATGATCGCGACCGGCCGCGCGGCCCGGCGCTTCTTCGACGCGGCCCCCGACGACGTCAAGCAGCGCCTCGCGCGCACGGGCCGCACCGTCGTCGTGGGCTTCACGGGCAGCCGCATCTGGGACGCGGCCTACGCCTTCCCGCCGCTGCCCGCCGGCTCCATCGAGGCCGGGTTCCGCGACTTCGCCGACCGCTGGCGCCCGATCCTCGACGACTACAAGGCGCACGACGTGTGCTTCGCGCTCGAGGTGCACCCGACCGAGATCGCGTTCGACATCAGCTCGACGCGGCGCGCGCTCGCGGCCGTCGGCGAGCACCCGGCCTTCGGCTTCAACTTCGACCCGAGCCACTTCGGATACCAGCGCGTCGACTACCTGGGCTTCCTGCGGACGTTCGGGAGCCGGCTGTTCAACGTGCACGTCAAGGACGTGTGGTGGTCGGACGCGCCGGCCGAGGCGGGCGTCTTCGGCGGGCACACGGACTTCGGCAGCGACGGCCGCAGCTGGGACTTCCGCAGCCCGGGCCGCGGGCGCATCGACTTCGAGGGCATCCTGCGCGTCCTCAACCACCTGGACTACCAGGGCCCGCTGTCCGTCGAGTGGGAGGACCCCATGATGGACCGCGAGCACGGCGCGACGGAGGCCGCGGCGTTCTGCCGGCGCCTCGACTTCCCGCAGAGCGACGTCGCCTTCGACGCGGCGTTCAGCGAGTGAGCGGCGCGCGCCGCCGGACGCGTCGCGGTGTCGCGGCCCGCGCCGTGACGTCCCCGACCCCCACGACGTCCCCCACACCCACGACGCCCCCCACCCCCACACGGAGCGGTCCTCCATGACGGAGTCCGGATCCTCCGCGCCGCCCATGGGCCTCGGCCTGGGCTCGCGGCTCTCGTTCATGATGTTCCTGCAGTACGCCGTCTGGGGCGCGTGGCTGCCGATCCTGCTGCCGTACCTCGCGAACCACCTCGGATTCACGGGCGCGCAGATCGGCAACATCTTCGCGGTCGGCGCGGTCGGCGCGATCATCGCGCCGTTCATCGCCGGGCAGATCGCGGACCGTTGGTTCGCGACGGAGCGCTTCCTCGGGCTGAGCCACCTCGTCGGCGCCGCGCTCGTCTGGCAGCTCGGCACCTTCGACTCGTACGACGAGTTCCTCTGGTTCTCGCTCGCGTACAGCATCATCTACTCGCCGACGCTGTCGCTCACGAACAGCCTCGCGTTCCACCACATGCCGGACCGCGACCGCGACTTCGGCAAGGTGCGGCTCTGGGGCACGCTCGGCTGGATCGTCGTGGGCATCGCCGTCGGTCAGTGGCTGCTGCACCAGCACACGCCGGCCGGCGCGGACGCCGACGTCGTGGCCGCGGCGCAGGAGGCCGGTCGCGCGGACGCTTTCCGCCTGAGCGCGATCCTCGGCGCGCTCATGGGCGTGTTCTGCTTCACGCTCCCGCACACGCCGCCCGCGCAGGGCAAGCAGTCGAGCGCCACGGCCGAGGCGCTCGGCGAGATCAAGCGGCAGCCGCTGCTCACGCTCTTCCTGCTCGCCGTGCCCGTGAGCTGCATCCACCAGTTCTACTTCGTGCACACGGCGGACTTCCTGTCGGTCATGCAGCGGGAGGCGGGCGGCGCGACGGACGGCGCCTTCGCCCGGATCTTCGGCGCCGGCGGCGGCGGCCTCATGACGATCGGGCAGGGCGTCGAGATCCTCGTGCTCGGCCTCATCCCCGCCGTCGCGAAGAAGGCCTCGCGCAAGACGTTGCTCGCCGTGGGCCTCGCGGCCTACGCCGGACGCATGGCGATCTTCGCGTCCACCACGTCGCTGCCGGTGCTCATGCTCGGCGTCGCGCTCCACGGCCTGTGCTTCGGCTGCTTCATCTTCGTGGCGTTCATGATCGTCGACGAGCAGACGACCGGCGACGTCCGCGCGAGCGCGCAGAGCCTGTTCAACCTCGTCATCGTCGGCATCGGCGTCATCGTCGGCAGCAAGATCGCGACGGGCGTCGCGGACTGGGCCACGACGGACGGCGGCGTCGACTGGACGAAGCTCTTCCACGTGCCCATGTGGGCGAGCCTCGTGTGCCTCGCCTTCCTGCTCGTCGCCTACCCGAACCGTTCCCGCGTCGTGGAGCCCACCCCGTGACCCGCCTCCCGATCCTGTCCGCCCTGCTCGGCGCCGCGCTGCTGCTCCAGGCCTGCTGCGCGACCTGCGATACCTGCGAGGAGCCCGCCTCCCCCAACACGCTCACCGACGCCGAGCGCGCCGCGGGCTGGGAGCTGCTCTTCGACGGCGCGACGACCGCCGGCTGGCGCGGCTTCCGCGGCGACGCGATGCCCGACGGCTGGACCGTCGCGGACGGCACCCTCGCGCGCACGGGCGGCGGCGGCGACATCGTCACCGTCGAGGCGTTCGGCGACTTCGAGCTCCGCCTGCAATGGAAGATCTCCGAGGCCGGCAACAGCGGCATCTTCTTCCGCGTGAGCGAGGAGCAGGGCGGCGTCTACGAGACGGGCCCCGAGATGCAGGTGCTCGACGACGCCCGGCACCCCGACGGGCAGAGCCGCCTCACCTCCGCCGGCAGCAACTACGCGCTGCACGCCGCGCCCGAGGGACACACCGCGCCCGTCGGTCAGTGGAACGACGTCCTGCTCCGCGTCGACGGCGCGCACGTCGAGCACTGGCTCAACGGCACGAAGGTCGTCGAGTACGACCTCTGGACGCCCGAGTGGACCGCGCTCGTCGCGGCGAGCAAGTTCAGCCGCTGGCCGGGCTACGGGCTCGAGAAGACCGGCCACATCGCGCTGCAGGACCACGGCGACCCCGTGTGGTACCGCGACATCAAGGTCCGGCGGCTCGAGTAGCGGGTCGGGACGGCGCGGGGACGGACACGGGGCGGACACGGGGCGGGAGCCGGGCGGCGACCGGTTCCGGTTCCGGGGCGAGTCCGGAACCGGCTCGGGAATCGGGAAGCGGGATCAGGAAGCGGGAAGCCGGATCAGGAACCCGGATCCGGAAGCGCGATCGGGAATCGGGTCGCCGGATCGGGGAGCGCGATCGAAAGCCGGATGCCGGATCGGGACACGGAACCCGGAACACCGGCGCGGGATGCCGGGTCGGGGACGCGGAGCGCGCGGCGGGAGGCCGGCTCGGGGATCGGACACCGCGTCGCACGCGAGGCCACGAGCCGGGTGCGGAACCCCCGCGCACCGTCGACGAGCCCGGCCCCTCTCCGATGCGCGGGAGACTCCGCCCGGACGCCTCGGTCCGGCGCCTGTTCGCGATCCGCAACACGCGACCCGGACGCCGCTCGAGCGGTCCGGCATCCGGCTTCCCGATCCGGCTTCCGGATTCCCGGTCCGGCTTCCCGCCTCCGCGTCCGGCGTCCGGCGTCCGGCCTCCCGCTCCCGAGACCGGACCCGGAACCCGCCCCGTGTCCCTCTCCGTCTCCGTCTCCGACCACGGAGCCGGATCCGTCCCCGCCCCGCGCCGCTCACCCGTCCCGCGCGCCGAACAGGTCCTGGACCGTGACGACGACCTCGAGGTCGACGCCGTCGGCGACCTCGACGCGCTGACGCACGGTCGGCCAGGGCTTCTCGCCCGCCTCGATCCAGTGCCAGCCGGCGCGCAGCCCGTCCGCGACGAAGCGGCCGTCGGCGTCCGTGCGTCCGTTCGCGAGCCCCGTCCGGTCGAAGCTCCCCCAGCCCTCGGCGATGCGCACGGGCTGGTCGGGGAGCGGGTCGCCCCGGTCGTCGACGAGCCGGCCGAGCAGGCGCGCGCCGACCGGCAACGTCACGACGAGCTCGCGTCGGGCGCCCGGGTCGAGTCCGGGCGCCTCGAGGAACGTGCGCGCGAGCCCGGGCGCGGAGACGTCGAGGAGCGTGCCGTGCGGCCCCGCGCCGGCGATCACGAACGCGTCGTCCTCGCGCGCGACGTCGAGCGGCAGGTGTTCCTGCGCGCGCAGCCCGAGCCGCAGCGCGAACACCTCCACGTCGTGCGCGGCCGCGCCCGTCTCGTCGACGACGCGCACGCGCCAGCAGGCCTGCGGACGCAGCACGAGCCGGGCGTCGCGCGCGTCCGGAGCCACGAGCACGCGGGACGGCTCCCGCCCGTCGGCGCGCGCGACGAGCAGGAGCTCCTCGTCGGGCAAGCCGGCGATCCGGAAACGACCGTCGGGGTCCGTGACCGCGCGGCGCGTCGCGTCCTCCGCGGCGACGTGCAGCCCCCAGGCCGACGCACGGTCGTCGGCCACGAAGGCCCCCCACGCGTCGATCGTCACCGCACCGCCCGCCGCCGCGAACACCGTCGCGCCGGGCACGGGCGCGCCGCGCTCGTCGACGACGCGGCCCTCGACGGCCCGGCCTGCGGTCAGCACGAGCGGGTCGAGGTCGCGCGCGTGGCCGTCGCAGGGCAGCTCGACCCCGCGGCGGACGACCCGCTCGTGACCGGGCGCCGACGCGGAGACGTCGAGCACCCCGCAGTACAGCTCGTCGAGGACGTACCAGCCCGCCTCGTCCGTGCGCGTCGAGTGCACGCCCGACACGCGCAGCGAGAGCCCGGTCCAGACGAACTCGGCCTGTTCGGGCAGAACGGCCTCGGCCGCCACGGTCGCGCCCGCGACGGGTCGACCGCTCTCGTCGAGGACGCGACCCGACAGCGTCGCCGCCGCGGCGAGCATGATCTCGCCGAGGTCGGCCGTGTCGCCCCGCACGCGGTGCGGAGCGACGCCGCGCGTCACGGCCGCCCGACCGGGGTGCCGGACGAGGACGTGCAGGGGACGGGCCGTCGTCCAGTCGCCGGCGTCGACGGCGGGCTGCCCCCACGGGACGCGCAGCGCGAAGGACCCGTCGCGCGCGGTGAGGGAGCGCGGCGCGGACGCGAGGTCGACGCCGCGGAGGAGCGGCACGCCGGCGGCGGTCCTCCAACGCCGGTGCGGCTGCGGCAGCGCGTCGGCGCCCGTCGACGCGCTGCCGCCCGTGAGCGCCGTGACCTCGACGCCCTCGACCCCGAGCCCGTCGCGCCCGACGACACGTCCGCTGATCGTCAGCTCGGCGGGCACATCACCGCCGAGCGGGAGGACCGCCGGCCTCACGGACCACGGGTCGAGGAGGCGGGCGCTGCCCGCCGCGCGCAGCGTGACGGGCTCGACGGGCGGCGCGGCGAGCACCTCGGGCGCGCCCCGGTCGACGGACGCGGGCTCCCGGTCGGGGACGGCCGGCGCACCGCGCCCGGTCTCGACCCCGCGGGGCGCGCCGACGGCCGCGCCGCCACCGGACGCCGGGTCCTCGGCGAGCGCGAGCACGGCGATCACCGACACGACGCCCGCCGCGAGGAGCGCGAGCACGACCGCCGGACCGCGCCTCATCGCGCGACGAGCACGACCTCCGTCGTGCCGACCGCGGGGAGCTCGACGGTGCGCTGCACCTCCACGCGCCGCGACGGGTCCGCGGCGTCCGCCCCCGGCGCGTCGGCAGGCAGCTCGACGGTCGCCGAGACGCTCACGGGTCCCGCGGCGAGCTCGCCGAACAGGACCTCGCCCGACGCGTCGGTCGCGCCGCCGGCGAGCGCGGGCGGGTAGGAACGCGTCGCGTCGACGGTGTGCACGAGGACGCGGTCGCTCGTCACGGGCGCGCCGTCCGCGTCGACGAGGCGCACGAGGAGGCGCCTCTCCGGCGCGAGCGTCACGTCGAGGTCGCGCGCCTCCCCCGCCGCGAGGCCGGGCAGCACGAGGAACGCGCGGGCGTGCCCCGGCGCGCGGACCTCGAGCCGCGTCCCGAGCGGACCGGCCGTGTCGACGACGAGCCGGTCGCCGTCGCGCGTCACGTCGCAGGGCGGGTCCTCCATCGTGCCCGTGTGCCGGAACGCGAACGCGCGCGCGCCCTCGAGGAGGCGGCCCGCGGGGTCGAGCACGCGCACGCGCCATCGCGCGGCGTCCGACACGACGAGCCGCGCGTCGAGCGTGCCGGGGTCCGTGTCGAGGCGCGTCGGCTCGAGCCCCGGGCCGGCCGCGTAGAGCGAGACCCGCTCGCGCGGCAGCTCGCGGAACGCGAAGCGGCCGTCGGCGTCCGTGCGCGCGCGGAGGACGTGCTCCTGCAGACACTCCTCGAGCTCGAGCGGCACGCTGTCGTCGGACGGTCGGTACTCGCCGACGACGCAGCCGTGCCCCGCGTAGCCGCGCGGCGCGGTCGTCGCGAACACGCGGACTCCCGCGCGCGGCGCGCCGTGAGCGTCGACGACGCGCCCCGCGACAGTCTCGCCGGGCGGCAGCTCCAGGGTCCCGACCTCGAGATCCGAGGCCTCCGGCACCTCGATCCCGTCGGTCACGGCGCGGGCGTGACCGGGAGCGATCGCCGAGAGCTCCGCGCGACAGGGCCACTGCCCGCGGAGCGTGTAGCGTCCGTCGCCGTCCGTGGTCGTCGCGTGGAGCTCCGGCAGCAGCGCGGCGAGGCCGCCGCTGAGGCGCCGCGTGTCGCTCCGCGGGAACCGCAGCAGCGCGCCCTCGAGGCGCACGGTCGCGCCGGCGACCGGCCGGCCGACGTCGTCCACGACGCGCCCCGTGACGACGGACTCCGCGAGCAGGGTGACGTCGCGCACGCGGGCGACGGGCGCGTCGGCGTCTCGCATGAACGCCGGCTCGACCACGGCGACGGCGCGCCCCGGCGCGCGCACGACGACGAGCGGCTCCGGCAGCCCGCGCGTCATGGCGCCGCCGGTGACGCGTCGCGACGTACGGCGCGTCGTCACGCGGAACGCGCCGTCGTCGTCCGTTCGCGTCCGCGCCCACCGCGGGTCGGCGAGCGCGACGTCCCACTGGAGGTGCGGGCGCTCGACGCCCAGCCCGATGAACGGCAGGTACGGCGGGATCCACGCGCCGTCCGCCGCGCGGGCCGGGCCGTCGGGGATCGCGACGACCTCGGCGCCGGCGATCGGCGCGCCGTCCCCGTCGACGACGCGCCCCTCGAGCACGACCGTCCCGGCGAGCGGCGCGTCGACCGGCCCCACGAGCGTCGCGGGGGCGCCCCACTCGGTGAGCGCGACTCGGCGCACGTCCTCCCGGGCCCACACCGCGACGAGCAGCCCGGCGACGAGCACGGCGAGCGAGCGGAGCGCGGAGTCGCGGGTGCGCACGCTCAGGGCTCCCCGGGTGCTGCGGCGGCGACGAGGCGCGAGCGCGACATGCCGACCATCCTACGTCACTCCCGGAGCAGCGGCGTGAGCACGACGTCCCGGAACTGGATGAGCGCGCCCTCGCTCTGGAGCGCGACGTGCCCCGGGACCTCGGCGGCCCACGCGGCGGTGTTCTGGAGCACGCCGTTCACGACGACCTCGAGGCGGCCGCGGTCGACGGTGATCGTCGCGTGGTTCCACGCGCCGAGCGGCTTCTCGCTGCTCGGCTGGAGGCGCGTCGTGCGGCGACCGTTCGTGCGCGCGGGGTCGACCTCCACGTCGAAGGCGCCGATGTTCCAGAGGTCGCCGGCGTTCCCCGAGTGGAGCTGCACCTCGACGCTGCGCGGCCAGACCTCGTCCTCGCCGATCACGCGGAGGAGGACGCCGGAGTTGCCGGCGCCGACCTCGGGCAGGAAGCGCCACTCGAGGTCGAGCACGAAGTTCGTGAAGCGCTCGACGGTCCGCAGGTAGCCGACGGGCCGCCCCGTGCAGTGGAGCACGCCGTCGCGGAGCGACCAGGCGTCGGCGGCCTTCACGCCGGTCTCGTCGGTGTGCATCGTCCAGCCCTCGACGCCCCACGCGCCGCGCCCCCAGATCTCCGGGGTGCTCTCGTCGAAGAGCACGATCGGCTCGCCGCGGCGCAGCGGCGCGTCCGGGTCCTCGGCGAGGAACGCGAGGAGGTCTGCGAGGTCCTGCGGCGACATGCCGAGCGCGAGGCCCTCGGGCATGGTCGAGAGCGCGTGCTTGCGCTTCGCCGTGACCGACGTCGCGTCGAGGACCTGGCGCACGCCGCGGGTGTCCTTGACGACGAGACGCTCGGCGTCCTCGGCGAGGAGGAAGCCCGTGACGACGCGGCCGTCGGCGTTCTCCCAGCTCCAGGTGTCGTAGCCGAAGGCGATGCCGGCGTTCGGGTTGAGGATCGCGTCGAGCAGCTCGGGGCGCGCGTACTTCTCGCGGATCGCGGTGAGCTCGGGACCGATGTCGCCGCCGCGGCGGACGCCGTCGCGCGTCACGGCGTGGCAGGTCGCGCACTGGGTCGACGGCGCGAGGAAGACGTCGCGACCGCGGACCGGGTCGCCGTCGAGCGCGAGCAGCTCCTCGACGGGCGGGAGGGCCGCGCCGTCGGCGGCCGGGCGCGGGAACCGCTCGCTCGCGAGCGCGCGCACCGCGTAGTCGGGGTGGCGGTAGAGCGCCTCGGCGACGGTCTCGGCGTAGGCCGCGAGCGCGCCGGGCTCGACGCTCGACGCACCCGCGTCGGACGCCCCGCTCGTCGCGTCGTGACCGCGCGCCGCCCCGTCGTCGAACGCGCCCTGCGCGGCGAGCGCCAGGATCACGTGCGCGCCGTCGAGGTCCTCGGCGAGGGCGAGCGCCGCGTCGTCGCGGGCGTCCTCGTCGGCGGCCGGGTCGAGCAGCGTCGCGCGGAGCGGCGCGAGGCGCTCCCCGGACGGCGCGCGCTCGACGCGCACCTCGAAGCGCACGGAGGTCGGCGAGCCCCCCTGCCGCGTCCCGCCGTCGTCGACGGCCGCGCGGGCGGTGAGCCGGTCATGGCCCGCCGGCACGCGGAAGCCGATGCGCGTCGGCGCGTGCGTGCCGATCCCCTCGGCGAACACGACGCCGTCGACGGCGAGCGGTCCGCCCTCGCAGTCCTGGCCGCGACGCACCGAGCCCCAGCCCGTCGTCGCCTCGATCCACTCCGCGTCGACGAGCTCGGTCGTGCCCGCGGGACCGGTGAGCCGCGGCTCGAGCCAGTCGACCCAGTCGCAGCCCTTGCCGTCGCCGGCGTCGTCCGCGACGAGCCACACGACCGACGCGCCCGTGAGGTCCACGTCGACGTCCACGCTCCCGTGACGCACGACGTCGCTGCGCCACGCGACCTCGGCGGCGTCGACACCGGAGGGCTGGAGCTGCTCGGCGAGCCCGAAGCCGCGCCAGTCGTTGCCGGCGCGGAAGTCGACCCACCAGCGGGCGGCGTCGCGCAGGTCGTCGGGGCCCGCGACGGCGAGCGCGAGCACGGACTCCGCGGCCTCGCGGCCCGGCGCGAAGGCGAGCGCATCGAGCGCGAGGCGCCGCTGCTCGAGCGGCACGTCGGCGTGCGCGGCGCGCGCGGCGAGCAGCGGCACGGCGTCGGCCGGGTGGAGCCGCCACGCGAGGCGCGCGAGCCGCGCGTCCCAGCGTGCGGGGTCGGCGGACTCCCCCGCGTCCGCCAGGAGCCGCGCCCAGAGCGCCGCCTCCTTGCCGTCGGCCGCGAGGCCGAGCGCCTCGAGGCCGTGGCGGTCGTCCGGATCGAGGCGACCGCACAGCGTCACGAGCGTCTCCTCGCAGGCCGTCCAGGGGGCGTCGCGCAGCGCCACGGCGACCTCCCGGCGGACCGCGGGCGCGGGGTCGTCGGCGAGCCGCGCCGCGAGCTCGAGCACGACGCGGGGCACCGGCCGGCGGCCCGTCGAGCCCGGCCCCGCGCCGGCGGAGCGGGCGTCGTCGGGGTCACCGGTCGCAGGCCCACGCGTCGCGTGCGCCGCGCGCTCGGCCTGCGCACGCAGGGCGCGGAAGGCCGCGACGCGGACGGCGGGGTCGGGGTCGTCGAGCGCCTCGGCCACCTCGCGCCGCCCCGCCTCGCCCGCCTCCGCGAGCAGCTGGAGCGCCCGGGCGCGCGACCGCGGCTCGCCCTGCCGCGCCAGTCCCAGGAGCGGCTCCCACGCCGAGTCGCGGCGCGCCGGGTCGGCGAGCCGCTCGGCGAGCGCGCGGCGCCCCGCCTCGCGGACGTTCACCGCGGGCCCGTTGAGCGTCGCGACGGCGCCCTCCGCCGTCGACGTGTCGAGCGTGCGCGTGAACCGCCGGTGTCCCGTCGGCGCGAGGCGCAGGATGCGACCGTAGGTCTCGCGGTCGCCCATGGCGTGGCCGCCCACGCCCGGGTCGAACCAGTCGGCGATGAGCAGCGAGCCGTCGACGTCCACGACGACGTCGCTCGGTCGGAACCAGGTCGCATCGCGCGTCTCGTCGCCCTCGCGCGCGCCGACGAGCACGCTCGTGGTGAGCGCCTTGCCGCCGCCATCGTCGGTGACGTCGAAGGCGTAGAGCACGCCGGCGCCCGCGTCCGTCGCGAGCACGTCGCCGGCGATCCAGCGCGCGAGGAGGAAGCCCTCGTACACCGCGACGCCCGTCGGGCCGCCCGCGCCGGTGATCGCGCCCGCGGGCACGACGCCCGGGTCGTCCTGGTGCCAGTGCGCGGTCTGCGTGCTCTGCCCCGGCCGGCGGTCCGCGGTCCAGTAGCGCGAGCCGTCCGCGGAGAAGTAGCCGTGGTCGCCGCCCTCCAGGCACCAGAGGAAGCGGCAGCCCTGGTTGCCGTCGTCGTCGTTGTCGCTCTGGTAGAGGTCGCCCAGCGAGTCGACGGCCACCTCGTAGTTGTTGCGGAAGTTGTGCGCGAGCACCGTGAGGTCGGAGCCGTCGGGCTCGAAGCGCAGGACGAGCCCGCCGGTCCACGCGCGGCCGTCGTCGCTCACGAGCCCCGGCTTGTTGTCCGCGGTGAACTGCCCGCCGCCCGTGTAGAGGCTGCCCGAGCGCAGCGACCAGCCGTCACTGTCCGTCACGAGGTGCGGCCCCGCGTTGCCGACCGCCGCGTAGAGCCGACCGTCGGGCCCCGCGACGACCGAGTGCAGTCCGTGGTCGTGGTCCGGTCCGCCGAAGCCCGTGAGCGCGACGCGCCGACCGCCCGGCCGGTCCGGCTTGTCGTCGTGATCTCGGTCCGTGTACACGATGAGGTCCGGCGAGCAGGACACCCAGACCTCGTCGCCGATGACCGCGATGCCCAGCGGCGAGACGAGCGCGTCCTCCTGCACGAAGACCTTGCTCTCGTCGTAGATCCCGTCACCGTCCGTGTCCTCGAGGATCACGACCCGGTCGCCGCCGGGGATGTCGAAGCCCGGGTTGCGCCCGTTCCAGCGCCGGTAGTCGATCGCCTCCGTGACCCACAGCCGCCCCCGCGCGTCGACGTCCATGGCCGTCGGGTTGTAGAGCAGCGGCGACTCCGCGACGAGCGTCAGCTCGAGGCCCGCCGGCACGCTCAGGTGCTCGGCGACGTCGACGGTGTGCGTGGGCTCCTCCTGCGCGGCGACGGCCGCCGCGAGCGACGCGGCGCAGGCGACGACGGACGCGCGGCGACGGACGACGTGGGACGCGGGGATGAAGGACATGGCGACCGCTCCGGGGAGAGCGGACACCGTGCCCTCGCCCGCGCCCCGTGTCCAGGCGTGGACCGCCTCAGCGTCCGGTACCGGGATCCGCCGGCCCGCGCGTCGTCGGGCGCACCGTGAGCGACACGAGGAGCTCGCCCGCAGGAGAGCCGCCGTCGGATGCTCCGTCGGCGCCGGACGTGTCCGGTGCCGGGCCGAGCCGGACGAGGGCCACCGGCCGCCCGACGTCGAGCGCGCGGTCCTCGGCCGGACGGACGACCCGCGCGCGTGCCAGCCCCCCGTCCCACTCCACCGCGTTCCGCAAGACCTCGGCTCCGTCGACCTCCACGACGAGCACGACCGACCGGGGGACCGTGCCGGACGCCCCCCTCCCGCCCGCCGGGGCGTCCTCGAGTCGAACGATGAGCTCGCCGTGCGGCGGCAGCCGGCCCAGCGACCCGGACCACTCCGGGGATCCCCGCCCGTCCACGACGCGCGCGACGCCGACGGTGCCCGACCGGTCGGCGCCGACCCGGAAGAGGTCCCTCAGGACGAGACGCCGGGCGCCGGATCCCGTCGTGTCCGAGGTGAGCGCACGCGGGACGATCCGCCGTCCGCGGACCCACGCCGACGACGGCGGCGCGAACGAGACCACGGTCGCGAGGAGCACGAGGCCGAGGAGCACCCACGCCCCCGGCCCCGGCACCCGCGTCGGACGCTCGCCGCCGCTCCCGGCACGGCCCCCGGCGTCGGAGCGACGCAGGGTCTTGGCGATCGCCTCGAGGTCCAAGGAGCAGGACGCGACGTGCACGGCGAACAGCACCACCCAGCGCGCCTGGCCCGTGGCCGCGCAGGCCGCGGCGAGCGGGACGCCGAGCACGACGAGCGGCGCCGCGGCGTACGCGACGACCTCCGACGTGCGCACCGACCGATGCACCTCGAGTCCGAGGAACACGATGTGCGGTCGGAACCGGAGGTCGCGGAACCGGACGCCCGCGGCTCGCAACACGACGAGGTGCAGGACCTCGTGCACCAGCGTCAGGCCGGCGAGGTCGACGAGGAGCGAGACGTTGAGGTCGAACGCAAGCGGGTCGAAGCCGGGTCGGTGCGTCCCGGTCCACCAGGCGCACGCCGCCCAGGCCGCCGCCAGCAACAGCACCGAACGCGCGAGACGCCCGATGAGGACGTCGTGACGACCGGCGAACGGCGACGACGTCGTCGCCACCCCCTACCGGATCCCCCGCACGAACACGTTCGCGAACTGCAGCGGGCTCCCGTGGTGCTGCAGCGCGATCGGCCCCTCGGGCGGCACGCCCGGGAGGCGCGCGTCCTCGAGCACGGTCTCGCCGTTGAGCACCACGGTGAGACGGTCGCCGACCATCGTGATGTGGAAGCGGTTCCACTCGCCGAAGGGCCTGTCCGCCGCGACGCGCGGCGTGACGCCCGCGCGCACCTCCGGCGACATCGCGCCGTCCGTGCGGTAGCCGTAGACCTCCCCGCTCCCGATCGGCCAGCCCCAGATGTTCACCTGGCTCTTGCTGTTGCCGCGGAGGTAGATGCCGCTGTCGCCGTCGTGCGGGACCTCGGCGTAGACCTGCTCGCCGTCCTCGTCGACGACGTTGCTCCCGTCGGCCGCCACGACCGGAACGCGCCCCGGCTTCGCCTCGCCCGTCCAGCGCCAGTCGACCATGAGCTCGAAGTCCGCGAACGACTCCTCGCTCCAGAGCGTGTCCGCCCGCCCGTCGTAGTCGAGCCGCCAGCCCTGCGACGTCCAGTGCCCCTCGTGCAGCGGCTCGACCTTCCAGCCCGACAGGTCCTTGCCCGTGTAGAGCGAGCGGAATCCCCGCGCCTCGTCCGCGACCATCTCCGGCGGCAGCGGCGGGTCCGCAGGCGGCAGCTCCCGGATGCGCAGGTTCCGGAAGTGGACCTCGCTGCCCTCCGACTCGAGACACAGGTAACCCTTGCGCGGCGAGATCTCCGACGCGCCGGAGACCTCCTTCCCGTTCACCTCGAGCTTGATCACGCCGCGGTCCGCCGTGATCCGGTAGTGGTTCCACTCCGGCGCCGGGTTCGTCCGCTTCTCGCTCGGCAGGCAGCGCTCCCAGCCCGCGGGATGCGGCCGGTCCGGCGTCATCCGCGCCCCCCAGATCGAGAAGATGTCACCGTCGCTCGTGTAGTTCGGCGTCTCCACCCCGTCCATGACCTGCACCTCGATGCTCCGCGTGAACGGCACGCCGACGTGCGGCAACGGATCCGACCACACGAAGAAGCCCGCGTTGCCGCCGGCCACCATGTGCCGGTACTCGAGCTCGAGCACGAAGTTCTCGTACATCCGCTCCGTGCGCAGCACGCACGTCGGCCGCCCGTCGCACACGATCATCCCGTCCCGCGCGACGAAGGTGTCCGGCGCTCCGTTGACCCGCACCCAGCCGTCGAGGGTCTCGCCGTCGAACAGCGGCACGAAGCCGTCGTCGTCGACGGCGCGCGCGGCGGCGCCGTCGTGCGTCGCGCACGCGCCGAGCAGGGCGAGGGCGACGATCGGGAGGATCCTCGTGGCGACGGGTCGGCGGCGCATGCGATCGGCTCCGGGGGCGGGGGCGACAGGGTACTCGGCCGGTCGCGGGGGCCGCCATGCGTCGGTGGCGCTCCGCTCGGTCGGGCGCGGCGGGACGGACGCGCTGGGGGGGCGGTGGTGGCGCCGACCGTGAAGGCATACCTGCGGCCCGTGCTCAGACAAGTCCTCGGGCCTTCGGCCCTGCGGGAGATAACTGCGCGCGGGCCGCAGGTATGCCTTCACGTCGCATCCGGAACGGTTCCCACGGCGCGTCCGTCCCGACGCGACCTCCCTCGCTGCGCTCACATCGTCAAACGGGTGGAAACGCGTCGAAGGGTGGGCGCACGGACCGCGACGATCCGTGCGAACGGGTCGGCGGCATGGAGCGGGTCAGGGACCGGGAACCGACGCCGCGCAGAGGACGCGCGAGAGAACCGCCCGGCTCGTCACGCTCCACGTGTCGTCGGATCGCTTCGCTCCCGACCGCGAGGGATGTCCGCGGGCGTCACGTCCGCCGCCCGCGACGCCGACGGACTCCCGACACTCAGTGAACCGCCGGACCTCCACCGACGAGTGCGAGCGCGGAACGCGCGATGCACGGCCGGGAAGAGAGGACGTCTCCCAGCAGGTCACGTCGTCGGTCCCCCGTGCCGCGCGGGAGCCGTTCCGAAGCCGCGACGACTGGAGTGCAGCGAGGAAGGACGCGACGGGCCGGACGCGCCGTGGAAACCGTTCCGGATGCGACGTGAGGGCATGTCTGCGGCCCACGCGCAGTTATCTCCCGCAGGGCCGAAGGCCCGAGGACTTGTTTGAGCATGGGCCGCAGACATGCCCTCACGGTCGGCTCCACCACCGCCCCCCCAGCGCGTCCGGCCCGCCGCGTCCGCCCGAGCGGAACGCCACCGACTCCCGCGCGCGCCGGCTACCGCTCGTCGCCGTCGCCGTCGCCGTCCGGCGCGAGCGCGTCGCCGCTCTGCAGCTCGCGCACGAACATGTTGCGGACCCAGAGCGCCGTGTCGCCCTCGACGTGCGGGGCGCCGTAGCGCTGGAGGCCGATGAAGCCCGTGGGCGCGCGGTCGGCGAAGGGCGGGTCGCACTCGAGTTCGTGCGTGTCGACGTCGTAGAGGATGCGTCCGTTGAGCGCGACGGCGAGCCGCGTCCCGGAGTAGAGGACCTCGCAGGTGTTCCACTCGCCGGTGGGTCGCAGCGCGCCGGGCGCGTCGGCGGCGACGGCCGCGTAGAGGCTGCCGCACTTCTGGCGCGGCTGGAGCGGGAAGCCGGCGAGCGCCTCCCAGCCGTGGTCGTCGATGATCTGGATCTCGCAGCCGCTGTAGGCCGGGTCGCCGCCGGCGCGGTCGCCGCGCAGGAAGAGGCCGCTGTTCGCGCCGGGCGCGAGCCTGAACTCGAAGCGCAGGCGGAAGTCCCGGTAGTCGCGCTTCGTGCGCAGGGAGCCGCCGCCGGTGGACGGGACGTGGAGCACGCCGTCCTTGACGAGGTAGTCGCGCGGCGCCTGGACGAAACTGCCCTGGTGGTCCTCCCACTGCGTGAGCCCGAGGTCGAGCAGCGGCTTCCAGCCGCGCGCCGCGGCCTCCGCGGTGAGCACGAGACGGCCGCCGGCCTGCTCGCCGAGGCCCTCGGCGTCCACGGACTGGAGGCGGCGCAGGCGCAGGCCGGCGACGTGCACGGTGCCGATCGGGGCGTTCGTCGCGGCGGCGGCGACGCGGTCGTCGCCGCGCGGCGCGCGGTCGTCCTCGCTGCGGCGGGCGACCATGGAGAGCGCGACCTCGCGCTCGTCGAGGAGCGTGCCGCGCGCGGACGGGAGGCGGACGTCCTGCACGAGCTCGCCGTCGCGCCAGACCTGGAGGCGGCGGTCGAAGCCCGAGCAGCGGACCTCCCAGTGGTTGCCGACGCCGTCGCCGACGGGCAGGCGCACGACGTCCGCGCCGGGGCGCGAGGCGTCGGGGTGCACGACGAGGTCGGCGCCCTCGCCGCGGGCCTCGAGCTCGAGCGTCCAGTTCGCGCCGGCGGGGAAGGTCACGCGCGAGGAGCTCGCGTCGACGAGGCGGCCGACCAGCTCGCCGTCGCGCTCGTCCCAGCCGCCGGCGGCGTCGAGGTCGACCTCGAGCCGCGGGGCGACGCGCAGCGGGTCGCGGAAGGCCTGGGCGAGCGGCAGGTCGAGCCGCTCGGCGCCCAGCAGCCGGGCGCCGACGACGTCATGCACGACGCGCCGGCCGTCGCGCGGACCGAGCACCTGCACGGCGGAGGCGAGGGCGTCGGCCGTGGCGCCGTCCTCGGCGACGACGGTCGCGCAGGTGCGGTGCGTCACGGCGCGGCCGGTGCGCGGGTCGAGCACGTGGCTGTAGCGCAGGCCGTCGACCTCGAGGAACTGCTCGGTGTCGCCGGAGACGGCGAGGCTGCGGTTCACGAGCGACACGCGGACGGCGCGGCCGGGGCCGCAGCCGGCGAGCGTGTCCCAGCCGTCGCGGTCGGGCGGCGCGTCGCCCGCGGCGATGTCGCCCCCCACCTCGACGAGCGCGCGGTTCACGCCGACGAGCGCCAGCTGTGCGAGCACCTGCTGCGCGGCGTAGCCCTTGGCGATGCCGCCGAGGTCGAGCGCCATGCCGGGCACGGTGAGCACGACGCGTCCGGCGCGCGGGCCGCCGGCCCCGCCCGGCAGCAGCCGGAGCTTGTCGAAGCCGACGCGCGCGGAGACCTCCGCGAGCGCGCGGTCGCCGGGCGGGCGGTTGCTGCGCCGCGCCTCGCGCCAGAGCGCGACGTACGGACCGACGGTCACGTCGAAGGCGCCCTGCGTCGCGGCGTGCAGGCGCTCGGCGGCGGAGAGCACGGCCCAGAGGTCGCGGCCGACGGGGAGCTCCTCGCCGACGGGAGCCTCGCGCAGCAGGCTCAGCTCGCTGTCGACGCGCCAGTCGCTGAGCGCGGCGTCGAGCTCCTCGAAGCGGCGCCACGCGGATTCGGCGGCGAGCGTCGCGGTCTTCTCGTCGGTCGTGTAGAAGACGAGGCGCGCCTCGACCCCGAACACGACGCGCCTATACTCGTACCGCTCGAGCCCGGCCGCGGCGGTCTCGGCGGCGGTCACCGCGGCGCGCGTCGGCGCCGTCGTCGCGGCGACGGGCGTCGAGGTCAGGAGCGCCGTCCCCCCCAGCAGAGCGAGCGTCCACGCCATGCGCACCGCCCGTCGACCGAGGGTCGTCCGTCGCGCCGCGCCCGGGTGCGTCCCGTGCCGGCTGTCCGTCGCGCTCACCGTCATGGCCGTGTCCGTCCTCGTCTCGGGAACGACGGCGCAGCAGTCCGCGCCGCCCGCCGACCCGGCCGCGTCGCCCGCCGC
>JAUIEF010000292.1 GCA_030428785.1 bacterium | reverse complement strand
ACGCGTCGAAGCCGGGCGTCCAGCCGCGCGCCTCGCAGACCGCGCGCGCGACGTGCTGCGCGTGGCCCTCGTAGACGGCGGCGACCGCCTGGAGCTCGTCGTCGGTGGTGCAGCCGGTGAACGACTCGTCGAGTGGCGCGACGAGGTGGTCGAGCGCGTGCACGCACTCGTGCACGAGCACCGCGAGCAGCGTCTCGCGCGACGCGAGCTCGGGCAGCTCGAGCAGCAGCGCGAGCGACTCGATGTTGTCGACACAGACGAGGATCTCGGCGGTCTCCGTCGCGAACTTCGCGAGGAGCGCGGAGGAGAGCGCGGCGGCCAGGGCGCTCGCCTCCGTCTCCGCCGCGGGGCCCTCGCCGCGGATCGCCTCGCGCTGGGCGAGCAGCTCGTCGTCGAGCACGGCCCGCAGCTCGGACTGCGAGGCGAAGCGGACCACGGGGCGCGGGGCGTCGACGCCGAGGTGCTCGCACACCGCGTCCCACGCGAGCGCGGCGCGCGCGTCGAGCCACTCCGCGCCGGGCTCGGGCGGCAGCGGGTTGAAGCCGCGCGGGAGGTCGCGGCGCGTGCGTTGCGCACGCTCGGCGCGATGTTCCGCGCGCTCCGCCTTCAGTCGCGCCTTGAGGCGCTCGCCTCGCTCGAGGTGCGCGTCGAGCTCGCGCTGCTCCTCCTCGGTGAGTCCCCGGTCGTCGTCACCGGGCGGCGGCGGCTCGGGCGGCAGCGGCTCCTCGATCGACGTGGGGTCGTCGCCGCTCCCGCCGTCCTGCGCGCGGGACGGCGGCGCGACGGCGGCGAGCACGAGCAGGGCGAGCAGCGGTCGGAGGACGGCGAGACGGCGCGATGCGTGCATGGACCTCTCCTCCCGTTGCGCGGTGCGCGGCGCGGGGTTCCGCGTCGCGCCGCGTCAGCGTAGCAGCCGGCCGGGCTCGCGGCGCGGCGGCGCCCTTCGCTACCCTCGCGCCCCCGCGTCCCCCGGAGCCTCCCGTCCCATGACGCCCCTCCCGCGCCCGTCCGCGGCGACGACCCTGCTCGCCGCGCTCGTCCTGCTCCTCGCGCCCGGCGTGTCGGCCGCGCCCGTCGGCGACCCGCTGCCCGGGCTGCCGGACGGCGTCGACTACGACCCCGCGATCCCGACGCCCGAGGAGGTGCTCGGCTGGACCCCCGGGACGTGGCACGTGCGGCCGGAGCAGATCACGCGGTACTTCGAGGCGCTCGCCGCGGCGAGCGACCGCGTGCGGCTCGAGGTCTACGGACACACGCACGAGCAGCGGCCGCTGCTGCTCGCGACGATCTCGACGCCGGAGAACCTCGCGCGCGTCGAGGAGCTGCGCGCGGCGCACGTCGACGCCGCGCGCTCCGGCGAGCGCGCGGACGACGCGCCGCTCGTCGTGTGGATGGGCTACAGCGTGCACGGCAACGAGCCGAGCGGCGCGAACGCCTCGCTCGTCGTCGCGTACCACCTCGCGGCGGCGCGCGACCCGGCGCTCGAGGAGACCCTGTCGCGGACGGTCGTGCTCATGGACCCCGTGATCAACCCGGACGGGCTCGGCCGCTTCGCGCACTGGGCGAACACCTACAAGGGCAAGCAGCTCGTCGCGGAGGGCTGGCACAAGGAGCACACGGAGGCCTGGCCCTACGGCCGCACGAACCACTACTGGTTCGACCTCAACCGCGACTGGCTGCTGCTCACGCACCCCGAGTCGCGCGGCCGCATCGCGGCGTACCACCGCTGGAAGCCGCACCTGCTCACCGACCACCACGAGATGGGCACGAACCGCACCTTCTTCTTCCAGCCCGGCGTGCCGAGCCGCCAGAACCCGCGCACGCCCGCCGCGAACCTCGAGCTCACGCGCGCGCTCGCCGGCCACCACGCGGCGGCGCTCGACGCCGCGGGGGAGCTCTACTACAGCGAGGAGGGCTTCGACGACTTCTACTACGGCAAGGGCAGCACCTACCCGGACGTGCAGGGCTCGGTGGGCGTGCTCTTCGAGCAGGCGAGCTCGCGCGGGCACCTCCAGGAGAACGCGTGGGGGCCGCTCGCGTTCCCCGACACGATCGCGAACCAGGTGCGCACGTCGTTCTCGTCGCTGTTCGGGGCGGACGCGCTGCGCGATCGCTTCCTCGCGCTGCGCTCCGACGCGACGCGCACGGCGCTCGACGAGGCCGCCGCCGACGACGTCGCGGCGTGGGTGTTCGGCGTGCCGCGCGACCGCGCGCGCGTCGACGCGCTCGCCGACCTGCTGCGTCGCCATGACATCGCGGTGCACGCGCTCGCCCGCGCCGTCGAGGTCGACGGCGTGCGCTACGAGCCCGGCGAGGCGTACGTCGTGCCCGTGCGGCAGCCGCAGTACCGGCTGCTCAGCTCGCTCTTCGAGACGCGCACCGCGTTCGAGGACGACACCTTCTACGACGTGTCGACGTGGGTCATGCCCATGGCCTTCGGGCTCGACCACGGCGGGGTGCCGCGCGCGTCCTTCGACGCCGGCCTGCTCGGCGAGCGCGTGACCGACGAGCCGCGCGCGGCGGGCGCGATCGACGTCGACCGCCCGGACGGCGTCGTCGCCTACGCCTTCGAGTGGCACGGGCTGCACGCGCCGCGGGCGCTCGCGCGGCTGCACGCGGCCGACGTGACGTGCCAGGTCGCGACGCGTCCCTTCACGGGCGTCACCGTGAACGGCGCGCACGGCTTCGACGAGGGCACGGTCGTCGTGCCGGTCGGCGCGCAGGACATGGAGCCGGCGGCGCTCCACGCGCTCCTCGCGGGCGTCGCCGCCGACGACGGCCTCCACGTGCGCGCGCTCTCCACGGGCCTCACGCCCGGCGGCCTCGACCTCGGCAGTCCGGACATGGAGCCGCTCTCGGCGCCGCGCCCCGTGCTGCTCGTCGGGTCAGGCGTCTCGAGCTACGACGCGGGCGAGGTCTGGCACGAGCTCGACGTGCGCTGGGGGCAGCCCGTCGCGATGATCGACGCGGAGGACTTCGGGCGGCTCGACCTCGACGACGTGACGCACGTGCTGCTCGTCGGCGGCGGCGAGCAGCTCGACGACGACGAGCTCGACGACCTCCGCGACTGGGTGCGCGGCGGCGGCGTGCTCGTGGCGAGCGGCGACGCGGCGCACTGGGCGGGCCGCGCCGTGCTGCGGATCGAGGGCGGCTCGGGCGGCGGGCGCTCCGGTCGGCGCGACAGCGACCCCGAGGCGCCCGGCCCCGGCCCCGACGACGACGTCGCGACCGCCGACACGGAAGACGACGGCGAGGAGCCGCCGCGCTCGCCCGCCTACGCCGACTACGAGGCGGACCGCGCGAAGACGCTCGTGAGCGGCACGATCTTCGAGACGCGCCTCGACCTCACGCACCCGCTCGCGTGGGGGTTCGTGCGCGACCGGCTGCCCGTGTTCCGGACCGGCACGCGCACGCTCGACCGGAGCGACGACCCCTACGCCGACGCGCTCGTCTACACGGACGCGCCGCGCCTCTCCGGCTACGCGAACGACGAGAACATCGAGCGCATCGCCGGCACGACGGCGGCCACGGCGTCGCGGCTCGGGCGCGGCACGGTCGTCCGCATCGTCGACGACGTGCTCTTCCGCGGCTACTGGCGCGGCGCGTCCAAGGTCTACGCGAACGCGCTCTACTTCGGCGGGGCGGTCAAGTCGACGCGCCGGGTGGGGGAGGACGCCTCGTCCGGCGCCGAGGAGGCCGCCGGGCACTGACCGGCGCCCCGCGCGCGGCGTCGGCGCCGCTCCCGATCCGCTCGCGGAACCTTCACGGGACGGCGGGCCGTCCGGGACGCTAGCGTGTCGGCATGGATGCTCCGGTCGTCGCGCTCGTGCTGCTCTCCGCGGTGCTCCACGCGTCGTGGAACGCGCTCGCGAAGGCCGGCGGCGACCCCGTGCTGCGCCTCGCGCTCGTCGCGGGCGGCGCGTCGCTCTGCGCGCTGCCGCTCCTCGCGTTCGTCGACGCGCCCGCGCCCGCGAGCCTGCCGTTCCTGCTCGGGTCGGTGCTCGTGCACCAGGCGTACTACGCGTCGCTCGCGCGGGCGTACCGCGAGGGCGACCTCTCCGTCGTCTACCCCCTCGCGCGCGGCGCGGCGCCGCTGCTCGTCGCGGCGACGGGCTGGCTCGTCGCGGGCGAGGCGCTCGACGCGACGGGCGTCGTCGCGATGCTCGTCGTGTGCGCGGGCATCCTCCTGCTCACGTCGCGGGAGGAGCTCCGGTGCTGCGGCGGGCGACCCGCGCTCTACGCGCTGCTCACGGCGGCTGCCATCGCGTGCTACGGCTCCCTCGACGGCCTCGGCGCGCGGCGCTCCGGCGATGTCGCGGGC
>JAUIEF010000051.1 GCA_030428785.1 bacterium | reverse complement strand
GAGGCCGACGAGCGCGAGCGCCGTGAGCACGGCGCCGGCCGTCCAGGGCGTCGCGCCGGCCGCGGCCATGACCTGCGGCCCGGCCACCGTCCCCGCGATGATCGCGAGGAACGTCCAGCCCTCGAGCGCGCCGTTCGCCGCCGAGAGCTCCTCGTGCGGGACGAGTTCGGGGAGGATGCCGTACTTCGCCGGACCGAAGACCGCGCTCTGGAGCCCCATGCCGCCGAGCACGACGAGCGTGCCGGTGACCGGGTCGTCCGTCACCGCGAGCAGCAGCGTGCCGACGGCCATGAGCAGGAGCTCGCCGACCTTGGCGCCGAGGATGATCGTGCGCTTGCTGAAGCGGTCGGCGACCGCGCCCGCGGGCAGCGAGCAGAGCATGAGCGGCAGCGTGAACACGACGATGGCGAGCATCGCCTGGCGCTGCGCCTCCGCCTCGCCCGCCACGGCGTCGAGCCCGGCGAGCCCGCGCCCCGCGAGCACGATGACGAAGAGCTTCCACGCGTTGTCGTTGAACGCGCCCAGAAACTGGGCCGTCAGCAGGGCCCGGAGCGGGCTGCGGGCGCCGTCGCGCTGGTCGTCGGTCGCGCGGTCGATGGCGCGGTCTCCCTCGGTGCGGGCGGCGCTCCGGCCGCGGGCGTCCTCTCCTCCGCATCATCCACGGCGCGGTGCGCCGCGCCAGCGCGGACCGTCGCGCGGCGCGCGCCGCGTCCCCGCGCGTCCCCGCGCGTCGTCGCCGGAGGCCATGCGACGGCGGCCGCGCCCATCCGGTAGGGTCGGCGGGCCACGCCCCAGGGAGCCCCGCCGCCCGTGCACGGCGCCGTCGTCCACGCCATCGCCCTCGTCGCCGTCGTCGGCATCGCCGCGCAGTGGGTCGCGTGGCGGCTGCGCCTGCCGGCCATCGTGCTCCTCACGGCGACGGGGCTGCTGCTCGGCCCGGGCCTCGGGCTGCTGCACCCGAGCGAGCAGTTCGGCGAGCTGCTCGAGCCCTTCGTCGGCTTCGCGGTCGCGATCATCCTCTTCGAGGGCGGGCTGCGCCTGAAGCTCCACGACCTCGACGAGGCGGGGCGCGGCGTCGGCCGGCTCTGCACGGTCGGGCTGCTCCTGAGCTGGGGCCTCGGCACGGCGGCGGCGCGGCTCGTCGGCGGCCTCGAGATGCCCGTCGCGACGCTGCTCGGCGCGATCCTCGTCGTGACCGGGCCGACGGTCATCATCCCGCTGCTGCGGCAGGTGCGGCTCCAGCCGCGGCTCTCGTCGCTCTTCAAGTGGGAGGGCATCGTCAACGACCCGCTCGGCGCGCTCGCGACGGTGCTCGCGTTCGAGGTCGCCGTGGGCGGGACCGCGGGCGGCGTCGCCGGCCGGCTCGGGCTCGCGCTCGCGGGCGGCGGCGCGCTCGGCGCGGCGGGCGGTCTGCTGCTCGGCTGGACGTTCCGGCACGGGCACGTGCCGCAGTTCCAGAAGGCGCCGGCGCTCGTCGCGGCGGTGTTCGGCGTCTTCGCGCTGGGCAACACGATCCAGGCGGAGGCGGGGCTGCTCGCCGTGACCGTCATGGGCTTCGTCGTCGGCAACTTCGGGCTGCCGAGCATCGGCGAGCTCACGCGCTTCAAGGACTCCATCAGCACGGTGCTCGTGTCGGGCGTGTTCCTCGTCGTCTCCGCGGACATGAAGCCCGAGACGCTCGCGTCCCTCGACGCGCGCGCGGCGGCCTTCCTCGCGTGCGTGCTCTTCGTCGTGCGGCCGCTCTCCGTGCTGCTCGCGACCACGGGCGCCGGCATGCCGAGGAACGAGCGCCTCATGGTCGCGTGGATCGCGCCGCGCGGCGTCGTCGCGGCGGCCGTCGCGGGCGTCTTCGGCCCGCGCCTCGTCGAGGCGGGCCACGCGGACGGCGCGCTCCTCGTGCCGCTCGTCTTCGCGACGATCCTGCTCACCGTCGTGCTCCACGGCTTCAGCCTCGGCGCCCTCGCGCGCGCGCTCGGCCTCTCGTCCAAGCGCGGCGAGGGCGTGCTCGTCGTGGGCGCGACGCGCTGGGGCTCGGCGCTCGCCGAGGCGCTCCACGCGCTCGACGTGCCGGTCATCGTGGCGGACACCTCCTGGGACCGGCTGCGTCGGCCGCGGCTCGCGGGCGTGCCGGTGCACTACGGCGAGGTCCTCTCCGAGGCCGGCGAGATCGCGCTGCCGCTCCACCAGGTGGACGTCGTGCTCGCCGTGACGAGCAACGACGCCTACAACGCGCTCGTCTGCGTGCACTTCGGCCCGGAGCTCGGGCGCGATCGCGTGTACCAGCTCGCGGCGGACGAGACGGATCCGGAGCACCGGCAGTCCGTGCTGTCCAGCGCGCGCGGCCGGGTGCTCGTCGCGGACGCGCTGGACTACGACGTCACGCACAAGCGCGTCTGGGAGGGCTGGACGTTCAAGGCGACGCGCCTCACGGACACCTACGACCGCGCGGCATGGGAGCGCGACGCAGCGGCGGGCGCGGCGCCCGTGCTCTGCGTGCGCGAGAACGGCCGGCTCGCCGTGAACGGCCCGCGCTTCCCGCTCGAGGCGGGGCCGGGCGACACGCTCCTCGCGTTCGTCCCGCCGGAGCAGGACGCGAAGACCAAGGACGCGCCGCGCGCGGCGGCCGACCACGCGGAGCGCGAGAAGCTCGAGGGGACCTGAGCGGCGCACCGGCGGCGCGTCAGCTCAAGGTGTCGTCGCCTTCAGGCCGTTGGACAGCGTGAGCCCGTCCGGCACGGACAGGTCCTGCACGATGAACTGGAAGAACACCTCCGTACCGGACGGCACGCCCGTCGGCCACGTCGTCGCGCCGCTGAACGCGCCGCCGGCGTCCGCGAAGAGGAAGAGCTGGCTCGAGAACGGGAACGCGTGCACCGTGCCGCCCAGCGCCGCGAAGGGCGTCGGCGCGAAGGAGATCCACGCGACCATGGCCGCGCCCGGCGGCGCGTCCGTGAGCGAGACGGAGGCGGTCGTGCCGCCGACGAGCGAGCCGCTGCCCGTCGCGAGCGGGACGCCCGCGAGGCCGGGCGATCCGCCGCCGAGGTCCAGCCAGGGATCCGGCCCGAGGTCGAAGACGTAGGCGGCGCCCGCGTCCGTGGCGCTCTCGTCGGCCGGGTTCCCGTCGACGCCCGTCGCGCCGCCGTTCTCCCAGTGCGCACCCACGACGACCGTGCCGGCGGAGACCGAGACGGCACTTCCGAACTGGTCGAGGGGATCGGTGTTCGACGCCTTGAGGTAGGCCCGCTGGACCCAGCTCGCCCCGCTGCGCACGAAGCTGTAGGCCGCGCCGGCCTGGGTCGCGCTGTCGTCGCCCTGGACGCCGTCCACACCCGTGGCGGCGCTCGCCTCGCCGAGCGCCCCCACGGCGATCTCGTCCCCGGAGATCGAGACCGCGACCCCGAACCGGTCGACCGCATCGGTGTTCGACGCCTTGAGGTACGCCTGCTGGGACCAGATCGTCCCGCTGCGCTCGAACACGTACGCCGCGCCGGCGGCGGACGCGCCGTTGTCGGCCTGATCTCCGTCCACGCCCGTGGCGCTGCTCGATTCGACATGCGCGCCCACGACGATCGTGTCTCCGGAGATCGCGACGGCGATGCCGAACCCGTCGAGCGCCTCGGTGTTCGAGGCCTTGAGGTACGCCTCCTGGGCCCAGCTCGTCCCGGTGCGCCGGAAGACGTAGGCCGCGCCGGAGTTCACCGCGCTGTCGTCGCCCTGGTCGCCGTCCACGCCCGTGGCGCTGCTGTCCTCGACCGACGCCCCGACGACGACGGTGTCGCCGGCGATCGCGACCGAGACACCGAAGAGGTCGTTCGCCCCCGGGTTCGACGCCTTGAGGTAGGCCTGCTGGCTCCAGGTCGTCCCGCTGCGCACGAACACGTAAGCGGCGCCTGAACCGAGCTCGTCGTCGTTGTTCTCGTCTCCGTTCACCCCCGACGCGCTGCTGTCTTCAGTCAGTGCTCCCACGACGACCGTGTCGCCGGAGACCGCGACGGCGAAGCCGAAGTTGTCGGACGCCGCGGCGTTCGAGGCCTTGAGGTAGGCCTGCTGGGTCCACGTGGCTCCGGTGCGCACGAACACGTAGGCCGCGCCGGAGTTGAGCGCGCCGTCATCGGCCTGGTCGCCGTCCACGCCGACGGCGCCGCTGTCCTCCATCGGCGCTCCCACCACGAGCGTGTCTCCCGAGAGCGCGACCGACCATCCGAACTCGTCGCCTTCGTCGGTGTTCGAGGCCTTCAGGTACGCCTGCTGCCCCCAGGTCGCCCCGCCGCGCACGAACACATACGCCGCTCCGGCACCGCCCGCGCCGTTGTCGCTCGGGTCGCCCCCCACGCCGGTCGCGCTGCTCGCCTCGAACGGCGCCCCCACGACGACCGTGTCGCCCGAGACCGAGACCGCCCGACCGAAGTCGTCCTGCTCCTCGGTGTTCGAGGCCTTGAGGTATGCCTGCTGCGTCACGGCCGCGAGGACACCGGACAGGAGCACGAGGACGGCGGGGACGAGCGGGCGCATGCATCTCCTCTCGGATCGGACGGATCGCCGGACAGACGAGAGCACGGCCCCCCGGACGCGGGCCAAGGTATCACGCGCCGGTCGACGCGTGGGGATCGCGGACGGTCGCGGCGCCGCGATCGGAGACGCGCGTCAGCCGTCGACGCCGGGGCGGCGCGTCTCGAGGCGCACGACGAAGAGCGTCGCCGAGGCGGGCGGCAGCGTCGCGCGGAAGCCCTCGCCCGCGGGCGTCGCCGGGTCGGACACGGCGCGCACGTCGGCCGAGCTCCCGTCGAAGCGTCGCGCGGTCACGGACGCCACCGCGCGCCCGGCGTGCAGGCGCACGTCCACCTCGCGCGCGTGCTCGAAGTCCTTGTGCACGGCGACGACGGTGAGCACGTCCTCGTCGTCCGAGCGCGTCGCCGCGTGGAGCGAGACGGCGGCCGCGTCGCGCGAGAGGGCGTGCACGGAGAGGTCGCCGAAGCGCGCGGCGTCCTCGTCGTCACCCGACGCGCCGTCCGGCCCGAGGTAGAGTCCGAACGCCGCGTCGACGTAGGAGCTGTCCCCGCCGAGCCCCCACCAGCAGGCCGCGACGCCCAGCCGGCCGAACACGCCGAGCGCGTCCGCCTGCGCGAGCCCGCCCGACACGTGGTGCGCGGCGCCGAAGTTGTACTCGGTGATCGCGATCCCGGTCCCCGGGAAGTGCTCGTCGACGCTCTCCTGGAGCCGCGGGATCAACGCGACGGGCTCGCCGAGCACGTCCGTGATCCAGCTCCGCTCCTCGTAGGTCGGGTCCCAGAGCGAGCGCGGCGCCTGGACGCGCGCGGCGCAGGTGCTCGCCGAGGTGTCCGCGCCGATGACGCGCTCCTCGCCCACGGCCTCCGGGTACCAGTGCACGTCGAGCCGGTGGAGCAGCCGCCGGCCGGCGTCCTCGGACGCGTCCGCCATCTCCGCGAGGTACCAGTCCACGAAGGTGTCGTACCGCCAGCGGTGGCGCAGCGCGTCGGGCGCGCCCTGCAGGTCGTGGAACGCGGCCCAGCCGTAGAGCACCGGACCGAAGACCTGCGCCGTCGGGTCGGCGGCGGTCACGAGGCGCGCGGCGAGGACGCCCTTCTCGAGCACCTCGCTCCAGCGCGTCGCGTCGGGGTGCACGCGCGGGTGCGTGTGCGGCCAGAGCGCGGGCTCGTTGTCGAGCGCGTAGGCGAGCACGCCGCCGTCCGCCGCGCGGCCGAAGCGCCGCACGAGGTCGCGCACCATCTCGTCGACGGAGACCGCGTCGTCCGTGAGGTCCGGCGCGCCGTCCCGCCGCGTCGACGGCTCGAGCGACACGCGCTTCCAGCGCGCCGACGGCGCCGTGTCGTCGACGCTCACCGGACCGTCCGCGTCCGCCGCCACGAAGCCCGCGAGCGGCAGCGTGACGATCGAGCGCGCGCCGCGCTCGCGGTCGTGCGCGACGCGCGCGGCGAGCAGCGCGCCGGGCCCGCGCAGCGACTCCTCGGGCACGAGGTAGGTGTCGCTCTGGTGCCGCCAGTCCGCGCCGGCGTTCGAGTGACCGGTCTCCCAGTCGAAGGCCGTGAAGCGGTTGCCGCCGTGGCGCCGCAGCGTGCACGCGTCGAGCGCGCCCTCGTTCGCGCCGTAGGCGAGCGGCTCGACGGGACGCACCGCCGCGAGCGGGAAGACCTCGAGCACGAGCGGCTCGTCGCCGGGCGTCGCGGCGCCCCCCGCGGAGGACGCGAGCGCGAGGAGACCGAGGACGACGGGGACGAGCGGGCGCGGGCGGGTCATCGGCGGGCTCCGGACGCGGGGACGGTGTCCGTCCCTATCGGCCGGAGGGCCCGCGAGCTTGGGCCGGGTCCTGCGCGGCCCGGCTACGGCAGACGCGGCGCGGACCCGTCGCAGGGCTCGTCGAGGGTCTCGAGGAAGGCGAGCAGGTCGGCGACCTGCGCGTCCGTCGCCTCGTACGGCTTGAGCGCGGGGTCGAGGTGCGGGTTCGGCGCGCCGCCGGCGAGCATGAAGCGCACGGCCTCCTCGAGCGTCGCGACCGAGCCGTCGTGGAAGTACGGCGCCGACTGCGAGATGTCGCGCAGCGTGGGCGTCTTGAACGCGCCCGTGTGCTGCTCGAGGCCGGTGACCTTGAAGCGGCCGACGTCCGGCGAGTCCGCCGCCATGCCGATGCCGACGTTGTGGAACTGCTGGTCGGTGAACAGCACGCCCACGTGGCACAGCACGCAGCGCGCCTCCTGGAAGACCTGGTACCCGCGCTTCGCGGCCTCGCTCACCGCGGACGCGTCGCCGGCCTGCCAGCGGTCCCACGCGGTCTCCCCGCCGACGATCGTCCGCATGTAGGACGCGAGCGCCTTCGGCACGTTGTCGACGCTCGCGGCCTCGCCGTACACCGCCTCGAACTGCGCGAGGTAGGCGGGGATCGCGTTGAGCGCGTCGACGACGGCCTGCGGGTCGGACGCCCCCATGTTGCCGCCCTTCCACGCCGCGAACGCCTGCGCCTCGAGCGACTTCGCGCGGCCGTCCCAGTAGAACTCCGAGTGGAAGCCGATGTTCCAGAGCGTCGGCGACGAGCGCGTGAGCGTCTTGTTGAACGCGCCGATCGCGACGGGCAGCCCGTCGGTGAGCCCCTTCTCGCAGACGTGGCAGGAGTAGCAGGAGCGCGAGCCGTCGCCGCTGAGCCGGGTGTCGTGGTAGAGCTGCTTGCCGAGCGTCGCGGCCTCCGCGGTGAGGGGGTTGTCCGCGGGGATCACCATGGCGGCGTAGCGGTCGAGGGGCGCGTAGCCCTCGGGCGACGACGGGTCGGCGGGCAGCTCGACGAGCTCGGCGCGGAAGGGGCCGCCCGCTCCGACGCAGGCCACGACGAGCACGGCGGCGGCGAGGGCGACGAGCGAGAGGACGATCGGGAGACGGCGGGTCACGGGACAGGCTCTCCGGCGTGGGGGCGGTCGCGGCGCGGGCGCGCGGCGGACCGTCGGGCGAGCGGCCGAGGCTAGCAGCCCGGGGTGCCGGCGCTCCAGTCCGGGCGGGCGCGCCCCCGACCGGCGGCTCCGGAGATCGGAGGCCCTCGGTTGAGGACGCCCTGCGCGCGCGGCACGATGGCGGGCCGTCACGCGCGGGCGGTGACGCGACGCCGGAGCGCCGGCCGCGCCGCCCCGCCGGGAGGAGCCGCTTGTCGTCCACGAACACGTCGCGTCCCGGGCCCGGGTCGCTGCTCGCGCCCTGCGTGTCGCTCGGCGTGCTCGCGGTGTGCCTCGTGTTCGTGTTCAGCCGCACGATGCAGCGCGCGCTCGACCACGACGAGCACCAGTTCGTCGCGAGCGCCGCGACCTGGGCGCGCCACGGGCTGCTCCCCTACCGCGACTTCCCGCACTTCCACATGCCGTACCTCGTGTGGCTGTACGGCTTCGGCGACGTGCTCACCGGGCGGCCGTTCCTCGTGGCGCGGCTCGTGTCCGTCGCGGCGGCGTGGCTCACGATGCTCCTCGTGCACGGCGCCGTGCGCCGGGCGGTCCCGGACGGGCGCCCGTGGGCGCGGCACCTGCTCGCGTCGGGCACGGCGCTCGCGCTGCTCTTCAACCCGCTCTTCACGTACACGAGCGGGCTCGCCTGGAACCACGACCTCGCCGTGCTGCTCGCGACGGCCGCCTTCCTCGCGGCGACGCGCGCCGGCACGCACGGACCGCGGATGCTGCTCGCGGGCGTGCTCCTCGGGCTCGCGACGGGCGTGCGCCTCTCGGTGGCGCCGCTCGGCGCGCCGCTGCTGCTCGTCGCGCTCGCGTCGGCCGGACCGGGGCGACGGCTCGCGGCCGCGGCGCGCTTCGTCGTCGGCGCGGTCGCCGCGCTCATGCCGGCGCTCGCCCTCGCCGCGCTCGCACCGGGCGAGGCGCTCTTCGACAACCTGGGCTACCCCGCGCTCAACACGGCCTACCGCGTGCAGGAGGGCTTCACGCGCGCGATGGACCTGCCGGGGAAGCTCCGCTACATCGCGCTCGACGTCTTCGGGCAGCCGGGCAACCTGCTGCTCGTCGCGTTCCTGCTCGCGGGCTGCGTCGTCGCGCCGCTCCGGGGCGACGGGCGCGACGCGTCCCGTCGGCGGCTCGTGCTGGGCTTCCTCCCGTTCCTGCTGCTCGGCGGGTTCGCGCCGACGCCGAGCTGGTACCAGTACTTCTACGCGCTCGTGCCCTTCGCGCTGCTCGGCGGCGCGCTCGGCACGGCGGCCGCCGTCGAGCGGCGCGGCGCGCGCGTCGTCGGCGGCCTGCTGCTCGTCGGCTGCGTCGGCGCGTCGGCGTGGGCCACGCTCCCCGACTACCGCACGCTCTCCAACCTGCGCGACCCGGCGAGCTGGACGCCCGAACGGGAGCGCGCCGCGGGGCTCGAGGTCCGCGCGCTCCTCGGTCCCGTGCCGCACGACCCGTCGACGCCGGACCGGGCGCCGCGCGTGCTCACGCTCGGACCCGTCGCGTGCCTCGAGGCGGGCCTCGACGTCGACCCCGCCTTCGCGAGCGGCCCGTTCGCCTGGCGGTCGGCCGGCTTCCTCACGCCCGAGGAGCGCGCGACGCACGGCCTCGTCGGGCCGGACGAGCTCGCCGCGCACCTCGACGCGCGCCCGCCGGACGCCGTGCTCCTCGGCTGCGAGAAGCGCGGCGAGGAGCCGCTCGTCGGCTGGGCGGACGCCCGCGGCTGGACCGCCCACGCGCTGGCCGACGGCCGCGTCCTCCGGACACCGCCCGCGCGCTGACCGCGGCGGGGCCGGCGGTTCGCCCCGTCCCGCGCGGGCCGGTACCTTGGGGGCTTCCCGACGGAGCCCCCGATGACCCCTCCTCCCACCGCCCAGGCCGCCGCCCCGAAGACCACGCGCCTCGAGGACTACCGGCCGCCGGCCTGGCTCGCGCCGCGCATCGAGCTGCTCTTCGACCTCCACGACGAGGAGACGCTCGTCACGGCGACGACGACGTACGAGCGCGCGCCCGGCGCGACGGACGACGTGCTGCGCCTCGACGGTCGCGGCCTGGACCTCGTGTCGCTCTCGATCGACGGCGAGGAGGCGGACCTCGCGACGCTCGACCGCGACGACGAGCGCCTGCTGCTCGAGCCGACGGGGGACGCCTTCGTGCTCCAGGTCGTCACGCGGCTGCGCCCGCAGGACAACACGACGCTCGAGGGGCTCTACCGCTCGGGCGACGTGTGGTGCACGCAGATGGAGGCGCAGGGCTTCCGCCGCGTGACCTACGTGCAGGACCGCCCCGACGTGCTCTCCGAGTACACGACGACGGTCGTCGGCGACGAGGCGCGTTGCCCGACGCTGCTCTCCAACGGGAACCTCGTCGACTCCGGCAAGGCGCAGGACGGGCGCCACTTCGCGACCTGGCACGACCCCTTCCCGAAGCCCACCTACCTCTTCGCGCTCGTCGCGGGCGACCTCGCGTGCCGCGAGGCGACGCACGTCACGAGCTCGGGCCGCGAGGTGCTCATCCGCCTCTTCGTCGACAAGGGCAACGAGGACAAGACGGAGCACGCGCTCCGGTCCGTCGTGCGCTCGATGGAGTGGGACGAGAAGGCGTTCGGTCGCGAGTACGACCTCGACGTGTTCATGGTCGTGGCCGTCGCCGACTTCAACATGGGCGCGATGGAGAACAAGGGGCTCAACCTGTTCAACGACCAGCTCGTGCTCGCGCGGCCCGAGACGGCGACCGACGCGGACTACCACCGCATCGAGGGCGTCGTCGGCCACGAGTACTTCCACAACTGGTCGGGCAACCGCGTGACCTGCCGCGACTGGTTCCAGCTGAGCCTCAAGGAGGGGCTCACGGTCTACCGCGACCAGGAGTTCTCGTCGGACATGGGCAGCCGCCCCGTGCAGCGCATCGCCGACGTGCGGCACCTGCGCGAGCTGCAGTTCCCCGAGGACGCCGGCCCGCTCGCGCACCCGGTGCGCCCGCGCGCCTACGTGGCCATCGACAACTTCTACACGATGACCATCTACGAGAAGGGCGCCGAGGTCATCCGCATGCTCGCGACGCTGCTCGGGCCGGAGAAGTTCCGCGAGGGCACGGACCTCTACTTCGCGCGGCACGACGGGCAGGCCGTGACCACCGAGGACTTCGTGCGCTGCATGGAGGAGGCCGGCGGCGTCGACCTGACGACCTTCCGCCGCTGGTACGAGCAGGCCGGCACGCCCGTGCTGCGCGCGACGGGCACGTGGCACGCGGACGAGGGCGTCTACGAGCTCGTGCTCGAGCAGTCGTGCCCGCCCACGCCGGGGCAGCCGACCAAGGAGCCCTGCCACGTGCCGGTGCGCGTCGGCCTGCTGGGCCCCGACGGCGCGGACCTCCCGCTGCGCCTCGAGGGCGAGACGGACGGCGACGCGCCGACGACGCGCGTGCTCTCGCTGCGACGGCAGCGCGAGGCGTACCGGTTCACGGGGCTGCCCGCGGAGCCGGTGCCCTCGCTGCTGCGCGGCTTCAGCGCGCCGGTCCGCCTCGACATGGACGTCCCGCTCGGGACGCTCGCGTTCCTGGCGCGACACGACGGCGACGCGTTCAACCGCTGGGAGGCCGGGCAGCGGCTCGCGACGCAGGTGCTGCTCTCGCTCGTGCGCGACCACCGCGAGGGCCGGGCGCTCGAGGTGCCCGACGACCTCGTGGAGGTCTTCGGCGAGGTGCTCGTCGACGGCTCGCTCGAGACGGCCTTCCGCGCCGAGGCGCTCGACCTCCCCACCGAGGCGATGATCGGCGACCTGTCGGAGGTCGTGGACGTCGACGCGATCCACGCGGCGCGCAGCCACGTCGTGAGGACCCTCGCGCGCGCGCACCGCGACGCGCTCCTCGCGACCTACCACGAGCTCGCGGAGCCGGCGGCCGGCGCGTGGAGCGTCGAGAGCGCCGGCGCGCGCGCGCTGCGCAACGCGTGCCTCGGCTACCTCGTGCTGCTCGACGAGCGGTCGCTGCTCGACCTGTGCGTGGCGCACGGCCGCGACGCGCGGACGATGACGGACGAGCTCGCGTCGCTCGAGCTCCTCGCGCACCGCGAGGACGCGCTCCGCGACGAGGCCGTCGCCCGCTTCCGCGAGCGCTGGCACGGCGACCCGCTCGTCATGAACAAGTGGTTCGCGGCGCAGGCCGCCTCGACGCGCCCGCAGTGCGTCGACGACGTGCGCGCGCTGGCGGACGACCCGGCCTTCGACCGCCGCAACCCCAACAAGCTGCGCGCGCTCTACCGGACGTTCGCGCGCAACCCGCTGCGCTTCCACGGCGCGGACGGGCGCGGGTACCGGCTGCTCGCCGACGTCGTGCTCGACGTGGACGGCCGCAACCCGGTGCTCGCGGGGCGGCTCGCCGGCCTGTTCAACGACTGGCGGCGTCACGAGCCGAGCCGCCGCGATCTCCAGGAGGCCGAGCTCCGTCGCATCCGCGCGGCGGACGGGATCTCGGACAACGTCGCCGAGATGGTGGACCGCGCCCTGGGTTGATCGCGCCGGTGGGCGCGCTGGGATGATCGCGCCGGTGGGCGCGGGGGTCGATCGCGCCGGTGGCCGGGAAAGCGACCACCCGGGGTTCCGGCACCCCGGGTGGTCGACGTCCTCAAGCCATCCATCTCCCGCGTCGCGGCCGGACCGGCGGAGCCGGCTGCCTTCGACCCCCTCGCCGAGGGCTGGGGGCCGCGACGGACTCGGGAGACCTTGACGGCCAGAGCGCAGGCCGCCCGCGGCAGCGGACAGCAAAATCCCGCCCTCCTCGGGACGGCCCCCTGAGCCGCCCGGGGTGCTCCGGCATCGGCGGCCGTCGGTCGGCGCGGATTTCCCGGAATTCGTTGTCCGCGGCGACCCGGCACCTGCGCTTCGGGCGTAGAGGTCGATCCCGTCCAGCCACCCGTCGACCTCGACGCCGTTCCGGTTTTCCCCACAAGAGCGCCTTCCGGCAGTAGCCTGCACCCTCGCGGGGTCGCCTCAACCCCGCCGAGGGGGACTCCCACCCCCCGTCCGTCTCCCATGTCCGACCTTCCCCCGCCGTCGATTCCGGGACCCGCGCCCGAGGGCGCCGGGGACCGTCGGGGCGAGGATTCCGCTCCGAAGACCGGCGGCGAACCGACCCCGGCCGGATCGTCGCGCGAGGCGGCGCTCGCCTACGCCCGCACCGAGCTCGGCCCGGCCTGCGAGGCGCAGCTCCGCAAGCCCGCGGTGCTCGAGGCCGTCGCGGCGCGCATCGACGCGGGGACGGCCGTCGAGGACGCCGTGCTCGCCGCCGCGCACGCCGCGCTGCGCGACGACCGCCGCGCCGCCGACGAGTTCGCGGCCCACTTCATGCTCGAGATGATGAAGTCCGGCTCGAGCACCATCGCGACCTCCTCCGGCCTGCGCCGCTTCCTCGACACGGGCGACCTCGTCGACAGCGTGTTCGGCGACATCTGGGACGGGCTGGCGAACCTCACGTTCGAGACGCGTCGCCAGTTCCGCAGCCTGTTCCTCAAGCGCATGGACTGGAAGGCGAAGGACAAGTCCCGGCGCATCAACACCCAGAGCCGGTCCGAGGACAAGCGCGTCCCCATGCCCGACGAGCAGGAGCTCGCCGCGCACGACGAGGACACGCGCCAACCGCTCCGGACGACCATCCGGCGCGAGGAGCGCGACCGGCTCCTGCTCATCATGCTCCGCATGAAGCCCCGCGACGCGAAGCTCCTCTCGATGCACCTGGGCGGTGCGTCGATCGAGGCGATCGCGGACCGGCTCGACCTCACCTACGAGGCGGCGCGCAAGGCGCTGTCCCGAGCGATCGAACACGCGCGCCGGCTCGCGGGCGGCTGACGCGCGCGCTTCGAGGATCTCTCAACCACACCAAGGACCGACCCCGGTGCTTCTCCCGCGCCGGGGCGCACTCGAAGAAAGGCAGGACCCCGGCATGAGCAACTCCGGCCTGGGCACGCGGGCAACGCGCATCCTTCTCACCGCCGCGTTCGGCGCGGCGCTCCTCTCCCCGACGACGGCGCGCGCGGGCGGCCTCGTCTTCGACGTCCCGGGCAAGGCGGCCGGCGAGCGACTCGGCTCGGTGGCCGCGGCCGGCGACGTGGACGGCGACGGCGTGGGCGACCTGCTCGTCGGCTCGCCGCACGACGGCACGAACGGCGCGGACGCCGGTCGGGTCCTCGTCGCGTCGGGCGCCGACGGCTCGACGCTCCTCGAGGTGCTCGGCGCGGCGGCCGGCGACCGGCTCGGCGCGAGCGTCGCGGGGCTCGGCGACGTCGACGGCGACGGCCATGACGACATCGCGGCGGGCGCGCCGGGCGCGGACACCGTGCTCGTCGTCTCGGGCGGCGGCGGCCAGGTGCTCCTCACGCTCACGGGCGCGGCGGGCGGCGGTTTCGGCCACGCGGTCTCGGGCGTCGGCGACCTCGACGGCGACGGCGCGAACGACCTCGTCGTCGGCGCGCCCTTCGAGAGCCCGGCGGGCGCGGCCTCCGGCGCGGCCCACGGCTTCAGCGGCGCGACGGGCGCCTCCCTCTTCTCCCTCTCCGGCGACGGCCCGGGCGACAACTTCGGGCACAGCGTGTCGGGGCTCGATCCGACGACGGGGTTCTCGGACCCGGACGTCGACATCTTCATCGGCGCCACGCAGGGCGACTCGGGCGGTTCGGGCTATGCCCGCGCCCATGACCGGGTCGACCAATCCGTTCTCTTCTCGATCGCGGGAGGCCAGGCGTGGGACCACTTCGGCCACATCGTCACGCACGTCGGCGACATCGACGGTGACGGGACGGGCGACCTCCTCGTCTCGAGCAACCCGCGTGACGCCGCGGGCAACCCGACTGCGCCCGGCTACGTCCACGCGGTCTCGGGGAGTGACGGCTCGATCATCCACACGGTGAGCGGACAGGTGGGGCAGGGCTTCGGCGCCTCGGTGACCGGCGTGGGCGACCTCGACGGCGACGGCCGGAGCGAGTTCGCCGTGGGCGTCCCCAAGGCCGACGCGAACGGACAGGACGCCGGAGTCGTGCGCATCTTCTCCGGGTTCGACGGCTCCATGGACCAGCAGGTCGCGGGCGGCGCCGCCGGCGACGAGTTCGGACGTTCGATCGCCGGGCTGGGCGACGTGGACGGCGACGGGTTCGGGGACCTCGCGGCCGCCTCCCCGCTCCACGACGGCGCGGCGACGGACGCCGGCGTCGCGCAGGTCCTCACGCTCGACCGCTGGCAGTCGCTCGAGGGCGGCGTCGCCGGGATCGGCGGGCTCGTGCCCGTGCTCGAGGGTGACGGCCCGCTCGTCGAGGAGACCGAGGTGCTCCTCACGCTCGAGGACGCGCGGCCCGACGCGGCGGTGACGCTCGTGCTCGGCGCGTCGCTCATGCTCGACCCGGTGTCGCAGGAGTTCATCCCCGTGTCGGACGAGGTCGTCACCGGTCTCGTCACGTCCTCCGCCGGGTCGCTGGCCTACACCTTCACGTGGCCCGCCGGCGCGAGCGACGTGAACGTGTACTACCAGTTCTCCGTCGACGACCCGGACGCGCCGAACGGGACGGCCCGCTCGAACACGATCCGGGGCGCCGCGCCGTGACCCCGGTCGGCACGCCGCGTGCCCGGGACGCCGACTCCTAGGCTTCCCGGGCCGCGGCGTCCGCCCGGCGGCGGAATCGATCCGCCTCCTCCGACCGTCCCGCCCGGTCGTGGAGGTCCGAGAGGGCCGACGCCGATTCGGCGAGCCAGTCGGCATTGCCGTCCCGCTCGCGTTCGAGCACCGCGAAGGACGACGCGAGCTCGCGCTCGGCGTCCTCGAGCCGCCCGAGCACGAGGTGCAGGCGGCCCAGGTGGTGCCGGAACCGCGCGGTGATGCGGTGGCCCTCCCCGAGGACCTCGACCGCGCCGTCCACGGCCGAACGGAAGAGCGGCTCCGCCTCCTCCGATCGCCCGCTCTCGACGAGCAGGAGCCCCAGGTTGCTGGACATCGAGAGCGTTCCCAGGTGCTGGGAGCGTTCGAATCGTTCCTGGATGGCCAGGCCTTCGCGGAAGGTCGCCTCGGCCTCCTCGAAGGCGCCCATCGAGGTGAGGTTGTTGGCGAGGTTGTTCATCGCGCTGACCGTCTCCGGGTGGTCGGACCCGAGCACGGCGCGCTTGATGCGGAGCGCGCGGCGGTGGATCTCGGCCGCCTCCTCGAAGCGCTCCGCCCGGAGCAACGCGATGCCCAGGTTGCCGAGGGACGTCAACGCCAGCGGATGGTCCTCGCCCAGCGTGTCCGCGAGGCCCTCCGCCGCATCCCGCAGCAGGGGTTCGGCCTCGTCGAGCAGCCCCTGCATCTGCATCACCTTGCCCAGGTTGTTCAGCGTGACGAGCGTCTCCTGCGCTCGGTTCCCGAGCACCGACCGGCGCGCGACGAGCACATCCGCATGGAGCGCCTGGGCCTCTCTCATGCGCCCCATCGCCTCGAGGACCATGGCGAGGCCGTCCATCGTCTTGAGCGTGGCGCGTGCGTCCACGCCGAAGCGCGCCGTCTGCACGGCGAGCGTCTCGCGGAGCATCGTCTCGGCCTCCTCGAAGCGGCGCATGCGCCGCCACGGCGTCGCGAGCTCCGACGCGAGGTCGAGGTAGCGCGCGTCGCTCTCCCCCGACAGCTCGCGGAGCAGCTCGCGCGCCTTGACGAGGTGCGGCTCGGCGCGCTCGTTGGAGCCCATGCGCGCGAAGAGCGTCCCGATCGTGCCGTGGAGCGTCGCGAGGTCGACCGGCTCGAGGACGCGGTCCGAGCGCTCGATGCGCGACGCGGCGCGCTCCACGACCTCGCGCACGGTGACGTCGCGGCCGCGCGCCACGGCCGGGTCCGCCGAGCCGAGCGCGTCCATGAGGAACTCGTTGATGAGCTCCGCGCGCCGCGCCTGCCGCCGCGCCTCCTCGCGGTCCTCGCTGATGTCCTCGAGGTAGTCGCCGAGCGCGGCCGCGAGCGCCTCCGCGGTCTGGTACCGCGCGCCCGGGTCGCGTGCCATCGCGCGCTCGCAGATCTCGACGAGGCCGTCCGGCGCGTCGGGCGACAGCTCGCGGAGCCGCCGCGGCGGACCGCGGCGCACGCGCATGAGCACCTCGAAGGGCGGCGGCCGCTCGTCGCCCTCGACGAACGGGAGGCGCGCCGTGAGCGCCTGGTAGAGGATCGCGCCCAGCGAGTAGACGTCGCTGCGCTCGTCGATCTCCGCGACGTCGCCGTGCGCCTGCTCGGGCGACATGTACACGGGCGTGCCGAGCACCTCGCCGTCGTAGGTGTACAGGCACGCGTCCGACCGCTGCATCGGCTCGTCGAGCACGGACGCGGAGGTCGCGCGGTCCATCGCCGGGCGGTGCTCCTCGCCGATGCGCGCGAGCCCCCAGTCCATGAGGTACGCCTCGCCGAAGCGCCCGACCATGATGTTCGCCGGCTTGATGTCGCGGTGCAGCACGCCCTTGCTGTGCGCGTACGCGACCGCCTCGCTCACCCTCCGCAGCACGCCGACCACGCGGTTCACGCTCCAGTCGGACGAGCCCGCGGCGAGCCGGTCGAGGATGTGCCGCAGGTCCTGCCCCTCGACCATCTTCATGGTGAAGAAGGCCTGCCCGTGCTCGGTGACGCCCAGCTCGTGCACCGGCACGATGCCCGGGTGGTCCAGCTGCCCCGTCACGAGCGCCTCGTCGAGGAAGCGCGAGAGCGCGCGCCGCTCGCGCTGCACGGTGCGTGCGTCCGTCGCGTCCGCGTGCGAACCGGGCCCGCGGTCGAGCACCTTGCGCACGACCCAGCGCCGCAGGTTCTTGTCCCACGCGCGGTGGATGGTCCCCATGCCGCCCTGGCCGAGCGGCGCGTCCCGCCGGTCGAGCCGGTAGCGCTCCGCGTCGCCGCCGTGCGCCGAGAGCTCCGCGAGCGTCGACTCGGGGTCGGCGTCCTCGCCGTCCACCGCGTCCGCGTCGCCCGGCTCGTCCGTGAGCACCTGCGACAGCGCCGCGCCCTGCACGTCGTCGCCGAACAGCGACGACCCGACGAGCGCGTCCATCTCCTGCCACCGCCGGAAGAGCCGCCGCACCTCCCGCGCGAGGTGCGGGATGTCCGCGCAGAAGCGGTCGAGCGCGTCGGGCGAGGTGTCGCCGCCCGTCAGGAAGTCCTGGAGCGCGCGGAGCGCCTCCGGGGACTCGTCCGGAGCGCTGCCCGTCGCGTCGGCCAAGGGAGCCTCAGCCGTCCGCGGGGTCGACGTCCGTCCCGACGGACTGCGCCTCGCGCTCGAAGGTCGCGGCACGCAGCACGACGGTGGCGAAGCGGCCCCCGCCGTCGTTGAGCAGGAGCAGGACGCCGCCGCCGTCGATCGCGACGCGCAGGTCGGGCGCGTCGTCGCCGTCGACGTCGAAGACCTCGACGGTCAGCACGCCCTCGACCTCGGCGAGGCCCGCGACCGTCGCGGCGTCGTCGAAGACGCCCTGGCCGCGACCGCGGAAGTAGCGCAGCGCGCCGTCCGTGCCGACCGCGAGCAGGTCGAGGCGACCGTCGCCCTCCGCGTCGATCCACGACACCACGCGGTCGATGGCCGCGCCGTGCGCCGCGAGCCCGGAGAGCTCCGTGACGTCCTCGAAGAGCCCCTGACCGAGGTTCCGCTCGAGCGCGATGCCGTCCGCGTCGCGCAGCAGCACGTCGAGCAGGCCGTCGCCGTCGACGTCGCCCCAGAGCTGGTCGACCGCCGGCGCGTCCGCGTCGTCGCCCGGGTCGTCGACGCCGTGCGCCGTCCCGTTCTCGAGACCGTAGAGGTGGCCGCCGCCCTGCGGCGGGACGAAGTCGCCGCCCACGGGCGTGTCCGGCGACGGCGGCGTGTGCATCTCGCCGTTCGAGTCGCCCGGCGCGTGGAGGCCGACGCCGCCGCCGCGCAGGCCGCGTCCGTCGCCGCCGCCCGCGGTCCCGGTGGAGTCGCCGAGCGCCGTGTCGCCCGGCAGGAGCGGGACGACGGGCGTGACGTGGTCGGCGATCGGCGGCTCGGTGGACCCGGCGGTGGCGCCGTCCTCGACCGGGTCCTCGGCGACGACCGGCTGCGGGGGCAGGACGGTCGTCGGCGCGACGGGCGCGGCCGGCGCGGGCGCGAGCGTGAGCGGCACGCCGCCCCCGCCGGACTCCGTCGTCGACACGAGGTCGGCGGGCGCGCGGTCGTCGACGGTCGCCGGACGCGGCGCGACGCGCGGCGCGGCCCCCTCGACCACGGACGCCACGGACGTCGTCGCCCCCGGCGACCCGTCGACGACGCGCGTCGCGAGCACGAGCGGCGGCGGCACGGCCGGCAGCCCGGGCGACGGCGCGAGGTACGCGCGGATGAGGCCCTTCTGCGACACGCTCCACTCGTCGAGGGCGTAGCCGACGAGCGGCCCGCTCCCGTCGTGGAGGCACGCGATGCCGGGCACGGCCGACACGCCGAGGGGGTCGTTCGCGCGGACCTCGCCGCAGGAGCCGTCGACGCGCACGCGCGCGAAGAGCCCGTGCGTCACGGCGACGCCGACCTCGCCCGCCGGCACGGCCTCGGAGAGCGTGTGGCCGTGCGGCGACTCGCCGCCCACCGTCTCGAACCGGCCGTCGACGCTGCCGAGCGGCGGCCGCCCGGAGTCCGCGGACGCGCGCACGACGTCCACGACGAGGCCCGCCGCCGACGACTCGCCGACGCCCACGACCTCGACGACCTCGCCGATGCGCAGCGGCGTCTCGCCGACGTTGCGCACGAGCGCCGTCGCCTGCTGGAGGTCGGCGCCGGCCGCGTGGCGCGCGGCGTCGCAGGCGGCGAGCAGCGCGTCCTCGCGCTCGAGCACCGCGCCCAGCTCCGCGTCGTGCGCCACGACGAGCTCGGCGTTCTCCGCCTGGAGCTCGTCGGCCAGGTCGGCCTCGGTCCAGGCGTAGGCCGCGAGCCCCGCGACGCCGAGCAGCAGCGCGCCCGCCACGGCCGAGGCGACGCCCTTGTTCTTCGCGACGAGCTTCCGCGCGCGGTAGAGCGCGCCGGGCGCCCGCGCCGAGACCGGCTCGCCGTCGAGGTGCGCCGCGACGTCCGCCGCGAGCTCCGAGACCGTCGCGTAGCGCCGCTCCGGGTCGCGCTCGAGCGCCTTCTGCACGATGACGTCGAGGTCGCCCTTGAGGGCGCGCGACAGCGAGCGGGGCTCGAGTCCGCGCAGCGCCGCCGCCTTGCGGGCGCGCGGCCCGAGCAGCGCGACGCGCAGCGCCGGCCGCACGACCTCCGCCGCGGCGAGCCGCTCGCGCACGCGGGCGTCGTCCGCGCCGCGCAGCGAGCCGAGCTCGTACGGCAGCACGCCCGTGAGCAGCTCCGCGAGCATGACGCCCAGCGCGTAGACGTCCGTGCGCGTGTCGACCGGCGCGTCGATCACGCCGGCCTGCTCGGGGCTCATGTAGGCGGGCGTGCCGACGATCTGGCCGCGCCGCGTGCAGAGCGTGCCGCCGCCGCCCGCGCCGTGCGTCGCCTTGGCCACGCCGAAGTCGATGATCTTGGGCGCCGGCTTCCCGTCGACCTCGGTCACGAGCACGTTGCCGGGCTTGAGGTCGCGGTGGATGACGCCCTTCTGGTGCGCGTGCTGCACGGCCTCGCAGACCGTGCGGAAGAGCAGCAGCCGGCGGCGCAGCGAGAGCTTGCGCGCGTCGCACCAGCGCGTGAGCGGCTCGCCCTCGACGGCCTCCATGACGAAGTACGGCCGACCGCGCGGCGTGATGCCCGCGTCGTGCACGGCGGCGATGCCGGGGTGGTTGAGCTGCGCGAGCACCTGCCGCTCGGCGTCGAAACGCGCGACGACCTCGGCCGTGTCCATGCCGGGCTTGATGAGCTTGAGCGCGACGGTGCGCCGCAGCGGGCGGAGCTGCTTCGCGAGGAACACGGAGCCCATGCCGCCCTCGCCGAGCGCGCGCACGAGGTGGTACGGGCCGACGACGTCGCCGACGGTCTCGCAGGCGGCGGGCGCCTCGCCCCACGCCGGGCGGTCGAGCAGGTCGCGCGCGCGGCCGTGCGCGCCGAGCAGCGTCGCGAGCTCCTCCGCGAGCTCGGGGTCGCCCGCGCAGTGACGGCGCACGAACCCGGCGCGCTCGTCCTCGGTGAGCGACAACGCCTCGTGGAAGAGCGCCTCGAGGAGCTCGTCGCGGTCGTCGTCGCGTCCGGCGTCCCGTCCGTGGTGGTCGAGTGTCACGGTGTCCGTCCCTCCTGACGCGGCGCGCCCATCTCGCGGGTGAGCCAGGCCTTGGCGAAGTCCCAGTCCCGCTTCACGGAGGCGACCGACACGCCGATCAGCTCCGCCGTCTGTTCGTTGGTGAGCCCCGCGAAGAAGCGCAGCTTCACGACCTCGCACTTGCGCGGGTGTCGCCCCGTCGCCTCGAGGCGGGCGAGGGCCGCGTCGAGGTCCTGGATCTCGGCGGCGCGCGTCGCGTCGTCCCCCGTCTCGAGGACGTCCTCGAGCTCGACGCGCCGCACGGGGCCGCCGCGACGCGCCGTGGACCGGCGCCGCGCGTGGTCGACGAGGATCCGGCGCATGGCCTCCGCGGCGATGCCGAAGAAGTGCGCCCGGTTCGCGATGCCGCCCTCCGTGTCGCCGGCGAGCCGCAGCCACGCCTCGTGGACGAGCGCCGTGGGCTGGAGCGTGTGCTGGCCCCGCTCGCGGGCCATGTGGCCCTCGGCGAGGCGGTGGAGCTCGCCGTAGAGCAGCGTCCAGAGGTCCCGGCGCGCCGACTCGTCCCCGCCCTGGACGGCGTGGATGAGCCGGGTGACGTCGGTGGAGGCCGTGGACACTGCTGGGCCGCCCTCGGGGTGGCGGGGGTCGTCTCGGGCCGGCCCGCGTCGGCCCGGAGCGCGGATTCTACCAGGAGGTCGGGGGCGGGAACGTCGATTGTCGGCCGTTTTCCCGGAGGAAACGGGGATTCGGAGGTCGGCGGGACCGGATCGGTCGACGCCCGGGGGGCCGGCTCCCGGAAAATCCGGCCCCCACCGTGAGCCCCTCCGGCGCCGGATCGCGCATGCACGGGTGTGAGGAGTCCCCGGCCCGTGCCCGATCACGGTCCGTGGACCCGGTGGGTGACCGATCCCGGGGGTTCGGTCCTCACCGATGCCGGAGGCGCCGACCGTCCCACCCACCACCCGGAGGCGGCGGCGCGGCTCTCCCCTCGGGGCGCGACCCGCCCCGCTCCGGTCCTCACGAAGCGAGTCCGTGCTCCCGGAGACGTCCGGGAGCACGGACCCTTCACCACCCGTCGCCCGCGGGGCGGCGCGCGGCCTCTCCCGCCCCGCGCGCGTGCCGTCCCGCAGGCGCCGTTTCCCGCGGACCGCGACGGGAGCGCGCCGTCGGAGCGGGCGCCCGCGTCCTCGGACCGGCCCCCCGCGCCCGGTACACTCGCCCGCCGTGCGCGAGCTGCAGGCGATCACCATCGTGGAGGACCGGACCGCCTCCTCCCGCTGCGACGAGGGGTTCCTGACCCTCGAGCGGCTCCGGCTCCGCAACGAGTACTCGGACGGCAGCGTCTCCGAGCCCTACGCCTGCGACCTCGTGAGCCGCCGCGGCATCGACGCCGTCGTCGCCGTGCTCTACGAGGTCGACGGCGAGCGCCGCCCGCGCGTGCTCCTCCGCGAGAGCCCGCGGCCGCCGGTGTACCTGCGTCGCCGCAAGCGCTTCGTGCACCCGGACCGGGGCGAGTACCTCACGCTCAAGGAGCTCGTGGCCGGCATCGTCGAGGCCGACCAGGACGCGCCCGGCGACCCCGGCAAGCAGCACCGCGCGGCCGTGGAGGCCCACGAGGAGGCGGGGCTCGAGCTGCCCGACGACGCGTTCACCGTGATCGGCGACGAGACCTTCGCGAGCCCGGGCACCGGCGACGAGAAGCTCTTCTTCTGCGCGGCCGAGGCGCCGCTCGCGTCCGCCCGGCAGGGCCACGGCGACGGCAGCACGATGGAGGAGTTCGGGCGCATCCACCTCATGGAGCTCGGCGAGGCGATCACGGCCTGCCGCACGGGCGCGATCCCCGACATGAAGACCGAGGTGGGCCTGCTGCGGCTCGCGGACCACATCGGGTACCTGCCGCAGCTCGGGTGCTTCGCGGACGAGCTGCCCGCGCACCTCGAGGCGCGCGTCGACGGGCTCGGCGTCCGCGCGCGGCGTCCGGGGAGCGCGTCGTGAGCGGGGACGGGCGCGCGCCGCGCGTCGGGATCCTCGGTGCGCGGCGGCACCGCCAGGGGCTCGGCCCCTTCGTCGCGAAGTGGCTCGTCGCCGCGGGCGCCGAGGTGCCGTGCTTCGCGTGCACCTCCGACGAGACCGTCCGCGCAGCCGACCTCGACCTGCGGCGCATCGCCGGCGTCACCGCGCGCGGGTACGCGGACGGCGAGGCCATGCTCCGCGAGGAGGCGCTCGACGCCGTCGCGATCCTCACGCCGCCGCGCACGCACCGCGCCTGGCTCGAGCGCGCGCTCGAGGCCGGCGTCGACGTGCTGTGCGAGAAGCCGTTCCTGTGGGGCGGCGACGACGACGTCGCGGCCGCCGACACGATCGTCGACGGCTTCGCCTCGCGCGGGCTGCTGCTCGTCGAGAACGCGCAGTGGCCGGCGACGCTCCCGGCGTTCCACGCGCTCCACCCCGAGGCCGCCGGGGAGCCGGTGCGGCGCTTCGGCATGCGCATGGCGCCCGCGTCCACCGGCGTCGACATGATCGGCGACGCGCTGAGCCACCCGCTGAGCGTGCTCCAGGCGCTCCGCCCCGCGGACGAGGCGCACGTGGAGGAGCCGCGCTTCAGCACGCGCGACCCCGCGGCGACCGAGCTCTCCATGACCTTCCGCTGGGTCGCGGACGGCCAGCCCGTCGACGTGCTCGTCGAGCTGTCGACCTCGCCGGACCAGCCGCGGGAGGCCTCGCTCGTCGTGGACGGCCGCCGCGCGCACCGCCTGATCCGCACCGCCGACTACGCCCAGTTCTTCGCGAGCGGCGCGCGGCTCGTCGACGTCCCGGACCCGCTCGCCAAGCACCTCGCGGACTTCGTGCTCGCGCTGCGCGCGGATCGTCCTCGGGCATCGGACGTCGAAAACACTAGGATACGGCAGCGCATGGCGGCCCTGGACGTCGTGCGTCGCGCCTTCCTCGAGAGCACTCCATGAGCCACGCGATCCACGACTTCTCCGGCAAGCTGCGCCAGCCGTCCGTCCTGCCGACGGTCCAGGCCTACGTGAACTGGCGGCGCGCTGTCCGGAAGGCGCGCGAGGCGGGCGAGCCGGACCCGGAGCTGCCGCCCGAGCAGGCGCCCATCTCGATCAACCTCGACCTCACGACGGCCTGCAACTACCGCTGCGACCACTGCATCGACTGGGACATCCTCAACAGCCCCAACAAGCACGACGAGGAGGACCTCAAGGCCTCGCTCGCGCAGATGGCGGCGCGCGGGATGAAGTCGGTGATCCTCATCGGCGGCGGCGAGCCCACGGTGCACCCGCGGTTCACCGAGTTCGTGCGCTTCCTCAAGGAGGACCTCGAGCAGCAGATCGCCGTGGTGAGCAACGGCAGCAACGGCGCGAAGCTGCTCGAGATCGCGCCGCTGCTCGACGAGCGCGACTGGATCCGGCTGAGCCTCGACTCGGGGAGCAACGAGCTCTTCCGCGCCATGCACAAGCCGACCAACAAGGACCTGACGCTCGACGCGATCTGCGAGTGGATCCCGAAGATCAAGGCGGCCAACCCGAAGCCGCGCGTCGGCTTCTCGTTCATCATCGTGTGGGAGGGCGCCGAGCGCGCGGACGTCTCCGTGCACGAGAACGTGCAGGAGATCGTCCTGGCCACGGAGCGCGCGAAGCGCTCGGGCTTCGACTACATCTCGCTCAAGCCGTTCCTCGAGCGCACGCCGGACGGGGCCGAGGTCATGGACCCGACGGGCGCGCACTCGGAGCTCGCGACGATGATCGCGCGCGTCCGCGCCGAGGTCGACAAGGCGCAGGAGCACGCCGACGACGGCTTCGACGTCTACGTGAGCACGAACCTCCGCATGCTCGAGACGGGCGACTGGAGCGAGTACACGAAGCAGCCGAAGACCTGCCACATGCAGGCGCTGCGCCAGGTGCTCACCCCCACCGGCCTCTTCAACTGCCCCGCGCACCGCGGCGTGCTGAAGGCGCAGGTCGGCGACAAGGCCGGCTTCAAGGACGAGGACGCCTGCCGTCACACGACGCTCGGCCTCTCGCGCCTGCTCGACCGCTTCGACGCGAGCCACGAGTGCCGCGAGGTCACCTGCCTCTACAACAAGGTGAACTGGTGGCTCGAGGAGACCATCGCGGGCGAGGGCGACATCGAGCCGTCGCCCGAGCGCGAGGACTTCTTCCTCTAGCCTGACCTCTTCACGGACATCTGCTGTGAACGCGAACGAGCCTCCGTGGACTGCGTTGGAGCACCACTCGCCATCCTCGACGGGGCGAAACCCCGCCTCCGGTGGCGAGCGCCGCTCCGCCTTGCCACGAAGGCTCGTTCGCGTTCTCGCGACGATGTCCGTGAAGAGGTCAGGCTACTAGCGATCGGCGCGGCGGGATGACGCACGGAAGCGAGCGGTCTCCGCGGGGCGCGACCCAGGACCCCGTCGTCCGCCCGCGCCGCATCCTCGTCCGTCTGCCCAACTGGGTGGGCGACGTCGTCATGGCCACGCCCGCGCTCGAGGTGCTCAAGGCGGAGTGGCCGGACGCGGAGCTCGTCGTCGAGGGCAAGCCGTTCCTCGAGGGGCTGCTCGCGGGTCACCCGGCCGTCGACGGCTTCCTCCCGGACAGCGGCCGCGGCTGGACGGCGACGCGCGCGCGGGCGAAGCGGCTGCGCGCCGGTCGCTTCGACCTCGCGGTGCTGCTGCCCGACTCGCCGCGCAGCGCGTTCGGGCCGTTCCTCGCGCGCATCCCGAACCGCGTCGGCTACTCGCGCGACCCGATCCGACGCGCCTGCCTCACGCTCGCGTTGAAGCCGTCGACGGAGAACGGCAAGCGCGTGCCGATCCCCATGCCCGACCGCTACCTCGCGCTGCCGCGCGCGCTGGGTTGCACGGCCGAGGCGCCGCCCGTGTCGCTGCCCGTCGACCCGGCCGCCGTCGCCCGCGTGCGCGAGATGCTGCGCGGCGAGGGCGTCCCCGACGACGCACGCCTCGTCGTCGGCGCGCCCGGCGCGAACTTCGGCTCGAGCAAGCTCTACCCGCCGGCGTCCTTCGCAGCGGCCTGCGACATGCTCGTCGACGAGGAGGGCCTCACCGTCGTGCTCGCGCCCGCGCCGGGCGAGGTGGACCTCGCGCTCGACGTCGCCGCGCAGATGCAGCGACCGGCGGTCGTGCTCGACGACCCGCCCACGAGCCTCGCCGAGCTCTCCGCGCTCATCTCGATCGCGACGCTCGTCCTGAGCAACGACACGGGGCCGCGGCACATGGCCGTCGCGCTCGGCGTGCCCGTCGTCGTGACCATGGGCCCCACCGACCCGCGGCACACCGGGTACCAGCTCGAGCGGCAGCGCGTCCTCCGCGAGGACGTCGAGTGCGCGCCCTGCCACAAGAAGGAGTGCCCCATCGACCACCGCTGCATGACGCGGCTGCACCCGTCACGCGTCGTCGAGGCCGCGCGCGAGCTGCTCGCGCGGCCCGCGGCGCCGGCCGCCCGCACCCAGGAGCCCGTCGCATGACCCCCGCGCCCGTGCCGACCCCCGATCCCGTCCCGACGCCCGACCCGCGGGCCGCCGCCGCCGGCGACGCGCCCCGCGTCGCGCTCGCGGCCACGACGCTCGTCGTCCCCGACTACCGCGCGCTCGCGCGCCACCTCGAGGTCGCCCGCGCGGGCCGCACCGTCGCGCTCGCGAACGGCTGCTTCGACGTGCTCCACGTCGGGCACGTCCGGCTCCTGCGCGAGGCGGCGGCGGCGGCCGACCTGCTCGTCGTGGCGCTCAACACCGACGAGTCGGTGCGCGCCAACAAAGGTGAGGGCCGTCCGCACGTGCCGCTCGAGGAGCGCATGGAGGTCCTCGCGGCGATCCAGGGCGTGCACGCCGTGACGAGCTTCCCGGAGTCCACGGCCGAGGCGCTCCTCCGCGCGCTGCGCCCGGACGTCCACGTGAAGGGCACGGACTGGACCGCCGAGACCGTCCCCGAGCGCGACACGGTCGTCGCCTACGGCGGCCGCATCCTCATCGCGGGCGACGAGAAGACGCACTCGAGCACCGAGCTCATCGAGAAGCGGCGGGGGGACTGAGCCGCGGAGGCTCCGGGTCGTGACGTCCCCCCCGGCAACTGGTCCAACTGGTCGTCGAGGCACTTCGAGAGCGGTGCGCCAGTCTCGTCGTGAGCCACGTGGTCGCGGATTCCTGCGCCCGGTCGGCTGCCCGCGACGCCAATGTCGTCCCCGCCGGTGACCGCCGCGCGTCGCCCCCACCTCGAAGGCGGCCTGTTCGCCACCGACGAGGGTATGCGGCGGCTACCGCGGGCTCTTGCCGAGGAGGTCGTCGATCAGGGAGCGTGCTCATCGTCGCCGATTCCGGCGTCAACGAGCACATCGTATGCGGCGAGGCGTACGCTTGGGCCGCTGGGTTCCTTGGGGCTGCTGCGCTCCAGCACGACGACGGGGAACTCGGACCAATACACGGCGTCGACCCCACCTCGCGTGGGACCCACGCCCGGCCAGTGATCTGCGATCCGGTTGACATGGATATCCCGACCTCGGCCCGGAGGCACTTCCACGGAGTCAGCGAGCTCGCGGTGGAGCTGTGCATCCGGGTGCACCAGGCCGCCCTTGCCACTGGCAACGCGGCGACGTCTGGCGCCATGCACGGTGACCGGCGGCTTCGGCGGCCGTGGGCGTTGCCGTTCGCGTCCATTCGGCGACATGGTAAAGGCTCGGTGGTATTCATCGCCGGCATCACGGCAAGGTCCACGGGCAACGTCCGATGGCTGACTTAGCTTTGCCGCCAACTCGTCGGAACCAGTCGAGCCTGAGCGCCGCAGGGGCGGGTTCCGGGTACTCGACCGATGAGCGGGTGGTCGGGCGGGCGGGCTCGCCCTCAAGACCCGCCCCAGGCTCCGCGCCCGCGCTCGCCGTGGCTCAGTCCATTGACCAATGCACGACCAGAGGTGGCAGTTCGCCCTCCCGAATCACGATCTGCCTAGGCTGCAGCTCAATGTCCTGCCGGGAAGGTGTCAGCAGGTAGCGACCGGCAGCCATCCCTTTCAGTTCAACTCTTCCACTCGAGTCTGGAGTGACGCCAATACCTGCCGAGAAGACCTCTGACGCGGTGGCCCCCTCTCGGGAGTCTCCGAGCCCATCCACCATCGAAGTTGGTGTGATGTAGATGACCGTACCGCCAGGCAGTCCCACTTGCCCGGCGCGCAAGTGGGTAAACCGTAGACTCACGGTCCGCCCGGGCAAGAGAACTACCTTGACCGGAGGAGCCGTCTCCATTCCCGGAAGGACAGAGACTCCACGCAGACGGCGGCGGGCGAAACCGAGGTGCGACAAGTCGATGTCGAGGTCATAGGAATCCGCGGGAAGGGAGATCGTCGCCATCCCACGGCTGCCGATTTCCACGAAGCCCGCCGAGAGGAAACCATCCGATCCTGCCCTCCTGTGCCGAAGCCACAATGCGAACTGATCCTCCTCATCCACCTTCAGACCGTGCATGGTCCGTGAGTCCACGAGTTGCAATGTGAGTAGACATTCGGATTGCAATACGAAGTCCACGCCTGCCGAACCTGGCATCACTGACAACGACGGCATCTCCGGCCGGCTCGTCAGCCGCACTTCCCGCTCCCTTCCAATACCGACTAGTACCTCGTACTTCCCATCTTCATCCGTCGTGGTGACCTCCCGTTCATTCCACCGCGGGTCCGACGCCTGCACCATGACACTGAGACCAGTGACTGGCTTTCCGTCGGACCATGTGACTCGACCACGAATGGGAAGAACACCCTCCTGGATCTCGATGTCGTGTGCAATTTCTTGACCCGCGTTCACCTCTA
>JAUIEF010000291.1 GCA_030428785.1 bacterium | reverse complement strand
CGGTTTCGGCTTCGGCTTCGGCTTCGGTTTCGGCTTCGGCTTCGGTTTCGGCTTCGGCTTCGGTTTCGGCTTCGGTTTCGGGTTCGGGTTCGGGTTCGGCCTCGTGCCCGCCACCCGCCCCGCCACCCCCGCTCTGGTAACCTGACCTCTCCCCCGCGCATCGCACCCCGATCCGCGCCGCCCCGGCGCGCCCGCGACCCTCCGGAGAGAGCCCATGCGTCCCGTCCCCGCCGCCGTCCCGGTCCTCGGACTCGTCCTCGCCCTCGCGCCCGTGGCGCTGCCCGGCGACGCCGTCGCGAGCTACACGGTGACCTTCGACGCGACCTGGAGCGCGGCGACGCACCCGGTGGACTTCCCTGGTGCCCTGGCCCACTTCTCGGGGCTCATCGGCGGGACGCACGACGCGTCGGTGGACTTCTGGACGCCCGGCCAGACGGCGACGACGGGCATCAAGAACATGGCGGAGCTCGGCTCGAAGTTCCCGCTCACGGGCGAGATCAACGCACAGATCACGGCGGGGGCGGCGGGCGAGGTCATCTCGGGCAACGGCATCTTCCCGTCGCCGGGCTCGGTGTCGGTGAGCTTCGACATCGACCTCGCGCACCCGCAGGTGACGCTCGTGACGATGATCGCGCCGAGCCCCGACTGGTTCGTCGGCGTGCGCGGGCTGCCGCTGTTCCAGAACGGCGACTGGGTGGACGAGCTCGTCGTCCCGCTGCCGCCCTGGGACGCGGGGACGGACAGCGGCGTGACGTTCAACTCGGCGGACCTCGCCACCATGCCGAAGGACCCGATCACGGCGCTCACGGGATTCCCGTTCGCCGGCACGGGGCCGCTCGGGACGTTCACGTTCACGCGCACGGACGACCCGACCGATCCGTGGACGGACCTCGGGAACGCGCTCGCCGGGACGCACGGTCCGCCGGTGCTCACGGGCGACGGCTCGCTCATCGCGGGGACGACGCTCACGCTCACGCTCGACGACGCGCTCGAGAACGCGGTGGCGTGGGGGGCGGTCGGCTTCGCGGCGATCGACGCGCCGTTCTACGGCGGCGTGTTCGTGCCGGACATCGTGAGCCCGTCGGGTTTCCTGCTCGGCTTCGGGACGGGGCCCTCGGGGTCGCTCGCGCTCTCGACGATCTGGCCGTCGGGGTTGCCGTCGGGCGTGCCGATCTACGTGCAGTTCTGGCTGGCGGATCCGGCCGGGCCGTTCGGGTACGCGGGGAGCAACGCGGTCACCGCGACGACGCCCTGACGGAGCCCGTTCACGGGTGAACGGCGGCGCCGCCCGCCGTCCGGGACCTCTGGTATCCTCCAGGATCCGGGCACCACGGCCACCGCCGGCGACGGCGGGAGGACCGCGGACCCTCCTCTCCTGGAGCACCTCGACATGCACCTCCCGTCCGTCCGCCGCGCGCTCGTCGCCGCGGTCGCCGTGGCCCTCTTCGTCGGACCCGCCACGGCCCAGATCTGCCCGAGTCCGTCCGACACGTTCTGGAAGAACGACATCCTCCCGGACAACCCGGCCACGCCGCAGAACATCGCCGTGGTCCCGGGCGTCTGCGAGGGCGAGGCGGTCGCGCAGTACTTCCAGCTCGCGCCGGGCCAGGCGACGCAGCGCATCAAGCAGGTCGCCGTGGGCTTCGGTCACTCGGCGGGCACGGGCGGCTTCCAGGCCGTGCTCAACGTCGAGATCTACGAGGGCGGGGTGACGTTCAACCCCAACGGCACGGCGGTGCTCGGCACGAAGGTGTTCGACCTCGCGGCCGACACGGGTCAGTCGATGCAGGTGACGAGCACCTCGATCAACTCCTTCGACATGACGCCGTACAACGTCGAGGTGAGCGACGACTTCGTCGTGGCCTTCCGGATGGACTTCAACGTCTCCTTCCCCGGCTGCCCGCCGGGCGGCGCGAACGCGAACTTCTTCACCGCGGGGACCGGCTGCGCCGCCGGGTCGAGCCTGCTCGACGTGCAGGGCACGGGCTGGGTCGACCCGACGCAGTGGAGCGTGCTCTGCCCGATCTTCTACCGGGGTCAGTGGGTCATCCGTGCGTGCACGGAGGACGTGGGCGGCAGCGCCGGCACGTGGGACGACCTGGGCGGCGGCACGGTGGGCGTGAACGGCGCGCCGACGCTCGCGGGTTCCGGCACGCTCGTCGGCGGTCAGCCGGCGACGCTGCTCCTGACGAACGCGCCGCAGAACGGTCTCGTGCTCGCGTGGTTCTCGCTGCAGTCGAACCCGATCAACGCGCTCGGCGGCACGGTCTACCCGGTGCCCTTCACCAACCAGCTCTTCTTCTTCACGAACTTCCTCGGGAGCCTGCAGCTCCAGACGCTGTGGCCCGTGGGCGTGCCGTCGGGGACGCAGGTCTGGTTCCAGTTCCTGCTGGACGACCCGTCGGTGATCCACGGCATCACCTTGTCGAACGCCGTCAAGGCGACGACACCCTGACGTGCGCGCGCGTCGCGGAGGGCCGTCGCTCGTGAGGGCGGCGGGGGCGGGTGCCGTCGTGCTGCTCGTCGCGGCGGCGTTCGCCGTCCCGTCCTCCGCGGCGCAGCAGCTCGTGCCGCGGCAGGTCGCGGCGCCGCCGGAGGACCTGACGAGCGGGCGCCTGCGGCTGCCCGACCCGGCGGAGCTCACCGTGTCGTCGCGGAGCGCGTGGGTGCGCCTCGCGTTCGAGCGCGGGGCGGGCGGCGACTGGGTCGCGCGCGTCGAGGTGCCGGTGCCGGAGGCGGGCGAGCTCGTGCTCGTGCCGGTCGGTCCCGGCGGCGAGGCGTGGACGCTCGGTCTCGCGGACCCCGCGGGGCGCGTCGTGGACCTCGCGGCGGCGCGCGCGGCCGGTCGCGCGCGTCGGGTCGAGGGTGAGCTCGACGCGCTCGCGCCGGGCGCGCGGGCCGTCGGCTGGGTGCTCGAGGGCGCGCCGGCGGGCGCGTGGACCGCGGTGGTCCGCGCGCCGGGCGGACGTCGCGCGCCGGAGGGCGTGCTCGTCGTGCGCGCGCCCGGCGGGCCGGTGCTCGAGAGCCGGCTCACGACGCTCGCGACGGTGGCGGGCGAGGCCGTGGGCGTCGTCGCCCGCGCGTCGACGCCCGTCGCGGTGCTCGAGCTGCGCGCGGACACGCCGGCCGGCGAGGTCGTGCTGCCCATGCACGACGACGGCCGTCACGACGACGGCGCGGCGGGCGACGGCCTGTTCGGCGCGTCGCTCCCGCCGCTGCCGCGCGGGCGTGTGTTCGCGCAGGTCGTGGGGCGCGGCCTCGACGCGGACGGCCGGGCCTGGCTGCGCACGACGGAGCACGCGTTCCCGGTCGTGGAGCGTGCGGCGCGGCTCACCGGCGAGGTCTCGACGCTCGTGCTCGACGAGCGGCGGCTCGGGCTGCGTGTCGGCGCGTGGGTGGTCGCGGACGAGCCCGCGCTCCAGCTCTCCACGGAGGTCTGGGGCACGACGGCCGACGGCGCGCTCGTCCCCGTGTGCTGGCTGTCGACCATGGTGACGCCGGACGCGCCGGACGGCGCGGCGCAGCTCGCCCTGGCGCTCGACGTGCGCTGGCTCGACCGCGTCGGCGCCTCCGCGCCGCTCGAGCTCCGCGCGCTGCGCCTGCAGGACCGCGACACCTCGATCCCCATCGACGTCGTGGACCGAGCGCGCCTCGACGGCTTCACGGCGCCCGCCTCGCTCGGCTCGCCGCCCTCGCCGATCGTCCGCGACATGACCGCCGGGCCCTCGCCGCTGGACGCCGGCACCGCGGCGGGCGGCGCGTCGACGCGCGCGCTCGGGCAGCCGGCGCCCTTCGTGCGCGGGCTCGTCCTCTCGCACGGCTACTGCTCGGGCGGCGCGATCTGGCCGCTCGGCGACTTCACGGGCACGGTGCTCGAGTTCGTCGACCCGGACCAGAACCGCTCGCACGACGAGTTCGCGCAGCTGCTCGGCGCGTTCGGCGCGCAGGCGGACTCGTTCGGGCTGCTCGCGCACAGCCAGGGCGGCGCCGCGGGCCTGCACCTCTACACGTACTACACGAGCGGCCTCGACCGCGCGACGGGCGGCCGGCTCATCCAGGCCGTCGCGACGCCGTGGCAGGGCAGCCCGCTCGCGAGCTCGCTCGCGGGGCTCGGCGGCATCTTCGGCATCGGCTGCGGCTCGAACGACGACCTCTCCGACACGGGCGCCGCCTTGTGGCTCGCCGGCATCCCGAGCTGGGCGCGCGCCGAGGTCACCTACTGGACGACGCAGAACTCCGGCTCGGCCTGCAACTTCCTCACGAACCTCTTCCTCGACAGCCCGAACGACGGCGTCGTCGAGATGTCGAAGGGCCAGCTCCCGGGCGGCACGAACGCGGGGCACGTCACGGGCTGGCGTCGTCGCCCACGCCAATACCACGAACGGA
>JAUIEF010000290.1 GCA_030428785.1 bacterium | reverse complement strand
CCGAGCCGATGGCCTCGACGGGGCACTGCTCCATGGCCTCGATGCAGAGCGCGATCTCCTCGTCCGTCGAGGGCTGCGTGTGCACGAAGTCGTGGTCCCCGTCCTCGCTCTCCTTGAAGTGACCGGGAGCGATGTCGGAGCACAGGTGGCAGAGGATGCACTGCGTATCGACGTAGAAGGGTCCGTCGACGTTGTCCGAATACTTGTCAGCGACGTTGGCCATGTGTCCGGGCTCGGGTCTGGGTTTCCGACGTGGGATCGGCCGGGGTCGGCCGAAAAGGGTTGGGCATGATAGATCGGCTTTCGCCGGGGATCCAGTGGTCCCGGCGCCGTTCGCGTCCACGGGATGCGCTCATCGGGACGTCGGTTGGAGATCCGCCGCCGGCGCCGGGTGGGGGTGCGCGCGGCCTTTGGGACGCGGCGCGGTTTGGGTGGCGCCGGCGGCGTTCCAGTTCCGGGAGCGTGTTCGCCCGACCCGGGCCGGGGGATGCACGCGCGCGGCGGCGGGGGTCAGTCCGGGAAGCGCAGGTGGACCGCGAGCTCGTGCACGCCGAAGGCCGCCACCTCCAGACCGGCGAGTCGGCTGCCGAGCATGCGCCGCACGTCGTCGAGGTGCTCGGCGGGGAAGCCCGCGGAGAACACCGTGATGCCCTCCTCGTCGTCGAACTCGATGCGGTGCCCGGCGAGCCGCGTGTACGCGCGCCGCAGCGTCTCGAGCGGCGCGCCCTCGGGGAGCGGTTCGGAGAGGACGTCGTCGCTCTCGAGCCAGATGCTGTGGCCCTTCGTGTCGAGGAGCACGCAGACGCGGTTCGTCCGGACCTCGGTGAGGAAGCCGCGGCGGTCCATGAGGCCGCGCTCGTCGTTCGCGCGGGAGCGGCGGCAGCGCACGGCCTCGCCCGGCGTGAAGCCGGAGCGGTTGCTGTGCGACTCGGTCCCCGGGACGCGCGCCACGTCAGGATCTCCGACGGATCCAGAGCGAGCCGCCGGGGTTCTCCAGGCAGAGCGGCATGTGCTCGCGGAACCAGTCCGTGCGGAAGCGCTCGAGCGCCGTGTTCATCGCGACGATCTCGAACGCCTCGTTGAACTGCAGGAACGCGCGGAGCAGGTAGGCCTCGTTCCACGCGCGCCCCTCGGCGACCCACTCGCGCGGGTACTCGAACGGGTAGTGCACGTCGTGGAAGTGCACGTAGACGCCGGGCGCCACGCGCGGCACGACCTCGAACACGAGGTGGTTCACGTCGCTGCCCGTCTTGCAGACGTGCGTCGAGTCGATGAACAGGATGTCGTCGGCCTCGAGCGGCGCGAAGACGTCGAGCGGCACGTCCTGCACGGGCGCCTCGATCACGGTGACGCGCGCGTCGTCCTCGGGGCGGAGCAGCCCGCGCAGGCGCTCCGGGTACGGGTCGATGAACGTGAACTCCACCGCGCCGTCGAGGAAGAGGTCCGCCGTGTCGAGCATGGCGGCCGAGCTGTGGCCGCTGCCCACCTCGACGACCCGCTTCGGCCGCACGTGCCGCATCATCCCGTGCAGGAAGAGCGCGTCGGCGTAGGAGAACTGGTCGTTGTCGAAGCCGTAGCGGCGGCCCGGCAGGCGCTCGGCCGCCCACGGCTGGTCGGCGTAGTAGGCGGCGAGCGCGTCGCACAACGCGACCTGCTCGGGCACGCGCGACGCGACGCCGGGCAGGTCGCGGAGGTCCGTGTCGAAGAGCGCGTAGGCGCGCTTCGCGATCTCGTCCGGGTCCGGCACCGGCGAGTAGAAGTGCCCCGGCGGCCGCCACGTCCGGTACCGCGCGAGCTCGGCCTCGAGCTCGCGCACCCGAGAGTGCTCCCCCCCGAGCTCGGCCTCGAGCTCGGCGACGCGACGCCTCAGCGCGTCCGCCTCGTCAGGCGGCACGGCCGTCCCCGCCGGCGCCCAGCGGCGGCACGCTCCGCGCGAGCAGCCCGCCGATGACGAGCGCGAGCCCGATCGCCGGATAGAGGATGCCGACGATCCAGGCCTTGACCGTCGCGTCGTACGGCGCGTACCGCAGCGCGAGGCCGGCGCCCACCATGATCGCGACGAGCAGGATCATGAACGGGCTGAACACGCTCCACGCCGGCGCGTCCGGGCCCTGCTTCTCGATGTGCGCGGCGGCGCGGCGCGCGCCCTTCTTGAGCGCGGTGAGCCCCTTGCCGACGCCCACGACGACCGCGGCGCCCAGCGCGATCCAGCGCTCGCCGCCCTGCAGACCCGTGACGTCGGGCACCTCGCGGAAGCCCGCGTACGGCAGCCCGCGCCACACGAGCAGCACGCCGACGGCGGCCCACACGACGAACACGACGTTGCGACGACCTGGCACGGACATGGGCGGGTTCCGGGAGGGCTCGGCGGGAAGCTGTCGGCGTCGGGCCGACGGAGCGGGCGGGAGTTCGGCGGGGGCGGTCCGGCGGATGCGACGGGCGCCGCGTCAGAGCACGGCGGTGATCCCGATCACGGCGCCGAGCGACACGACGCCCACGGCGATGGCGCGACCCCACGCCTTCGCCGGCGGCGCGGGGCTCGTCGGATCGTAGCGGGCGTTCAGCCCGAGGCCCAGGCTCACGAGCAGGCAGGCCGCGACGAGGAACGGCAGCGCGGACACGTCGCGCCAGCTCTCGGTGCCGAACCGCAGGTAGAGCCAGAGCAGCACCATCTGGAAGCCGAAGAGCATCGCGATGCGCGAGAGCTGGAAGAGCGGCGGCAGCGCGGCGGCCTCCTCCTCCTCGATGAGCTGCTCGAGCTCGGGCGTGCCGGGGCGCGGCACCTGGTGCTTGTCGGCCAGCTCGTCCATGAGCGCGGCGTTGCGCAGCATGGCGCGCGGCACGCGCACGAGGCACCAGAGCTGCGACGCGATCGAGCACACGACGAGCGTCGGGTGCACGAGATGCGGGATGCGGCCGGTCTCGACGAGGCTGCCCGCGATCGCGACCGCCATCGTGAACATCGGCGCGATGCTCAGCGCCTTGAAGGCGTCGCCCTTCATCCACTGCTTGTGGCGCTCGCTCCAGTCGTCGCCGGCGCGCGAGTGCCGCGCGAAGGACTTCACCCAGAAGTGGCTGCCGAGGAAGTACGCGAACGGCAGCGACTGCACGAGCGCCAGCAGGATCGTGCCGACGAGCCCGACGTTGAGGTGCCAGGCGAGGGCGTCCTGCCCGGTCGACGCGGAGAGCCCGGTGGAGACGACGTACCCCCACACGAGGAGGACGCTCCAGCACAGCGCGCGGTAGATGGTGGCCATGGCGGGGGGGCCTCGTTCGCCGTTATCCTGTCGGGCTCGCCGCCGCCCGTCGGGAGGGCGGCTCGCCGACCCCGCATTCTCGCCCAGGAGACCCTCCGTGAGCCAGATCGTCATCTCCGACGCCGCCAAGCACTGGCAGGGCGTCGCCCACAAGATCGCCGAGGAGGTCATCCGGCCCGTGGCGGCGAAGTACGACGACCTGCAGGAGTACCCGGAGGAGGTCCGCCAGGCCTACATCGACGAGGGGCTGCTCGGCGTCTGGATCCCCGAGGAGTACGGCGGCAACGGCGCGGGCATGGTCGCGCTGTGCCTCGTCGTCGAGGAGCTCTCCCGCGCGTGCGGCGCCATGGGCGTGGCCTTCGCGGTGAATGCGCTCGGCAGCTTCCCGATCCTGGTCGGCGGCACCGAGGAGCAGAAGAAGACCTGGATGCCGCAGATCGCCAAGGGCGAGAAGATGATCGCGTTCTGCCTCAGCGAGAAGTTCGCGGGCAGCGACGCGGGCGGCATGCGCTGCCAGGCCCGGCTCGACGGCGACGAGTGGGTCATCAACGGCGAGAAGAAGTGGACGACGAACGGCGGCGTCGCGAGCTTCTACACGGTCTTCGCGGTGACCGACCCGACGAGCCGCAGCCGGCGCATCTCGGCCATCATGGTCGAGAAGGGCACGCCCGGATTCACCATCAAGAAGGTCGAGGACAAGATGGGCATCCGCGCGGTGCCCGTCGTCGAGACGCACTTCGACAACGTGCGCGTCCCGAAGGACAACCTGCTCGGCGGGCGTCCCGGCAGCGGCTTCAAGCACGCCATGGCGACGCTCGACAAGGCGCGCCCGGGCGTCGCGGCGCAGGGCGTCGGCCTCGCGCAGGGCGCGCTCGAGTACGCGGTGACCTACGCGCTGCGTCGCGAGCAGTTCGGCCAGAAGCTCGCCTCGATGGGCGTGCTCCAGGACATGCTCGGCAAGATGGCCAGCAAGGTGGAGGCCGCGCGCGGCCTCGTGCTGCGCGCCGCGACGGCGGTCGACACGGGCGACACCGCGCAGGTGAACAAGCTCGCCGCCATGAGCAAGAACTTCGCGACCGACATCGCGATGGAGGTGACCACCGACGCCGTCCAGCTCTTCGGCGGCTACGGCTTCATGAAGGACTACCCCAT
>JAUIEF010000289.1 GCA_030428785.1 bacterium | reverse complement strand
GCTCGCGCCGCACGCGCCCACGAGCGCCTATCGGCACAACCGCACGGGCGAGGACAACGGCGACGCGCACTGCAAGCGCCAGATCATGGGGCGCGAGGTCGTCGTCGCGATCACGGAGGGCCGGCTCGACCTGGGCCCGTGGGAGGCGATCTTCTACGGCGAGTTCGACGGCCGGCGCCGCAAGCGCGTGCTCGTGAAGATCATCGGGGAGTAGGCGACACGCGCTCGCGGAGGCGGCGAGGGCCGTGCACCGTCGACGGGGCGGGTGTCGCGGAGTCGTCTCAGCCGGTGCCCGCCGCGTCGCCGAGCGGCTCGCGCGCCGACCTCAGCGCCATGACGGACGTCACGAACATGAGGCCCGCCGCCACGAGGAAGAGCGGCCCGAGCCCGAACGCCGCCGCCATCGCGCCGCCCCCCAGCGGCGCCGTCGCGCGCGCCATGACGACGGCCGAGAACGTCACGCCCTGCGCCGCCCCGCGCTTGCCCTTCGGGCTGTTGCGCGCCGCCGCGCTGAAGGCCGCCGGCACGATCCCCGCGACGAACGCCCCGCTCACGAAGCGCAGGCACGCGAGCGCCGCCACGTGCTCGACCCCGCGCTGCGCCAGGTACGCCACGCCCGCGCCCGCGGCGCAGATCGCGAGCAGCCGTCGGTTCCCCAGGCGGTCCCCCACGCGGCCCCACACCGGCGTGAAGAGCAGCGTCGCCGTCGCCTGCGCGCCGAAGACCATGCCCGTCACCGTCTCGAGGTGCTCCGGCGCGAACCCGCGCCGCGTCTCGACCCAGAGCGCGAGGATCGGGTCGAGCAACGACGCCCCGAACCGCACGGCGAACGCGCCCGCGAGCACGATGCGCAGCACGGGGTGCTTGAGCAGCGTCGCGACGTCGCGGAAGACGCTGCGCAGCAGGCCCAGCCCGTCGACGGACGCGGTGATCGACTCCTCGTCCTCGCGCGGCGGCTCCGTCACGAGGAACGAGACGAGCAGCATCGCGACGACGCTCAGGCCGCCGCACACGTAGAACACCGCGCGGTGCCCGAACACGTCCGCCACCGCGCCGCCCATGAGCGGCCCGACGATGCCGCCCGCCATGAGCGCGGTCTGGAGGTTCGCGGCGGTGCGCCCCTGCCGCTCGGCCGGCGTCGACACGGACACGAGCGTCATGGCCGGCGCGATGAACCCGGAGAACACGCCCTGCCCGAGCCGCAGCGCGAGCATCTGCCAGGGCGAGGTCACGAGCCCCATCGCGCCCACGAAGACGACGATCGCCGCGTTCGCGCGCAGCATCATGAGCTTGCGCCCGATGCGGTCGCCGAGCGCGCCCCAGATCGGGCCCATGAACGCCGCGGGCAGCGGCGCCGCCGCGACGATGACGCCCGACCACAGGCTCACCGCGTCCTCGCCGGTGACGCCCAGCTCGTCCATGTAGAGCGGGATGAGCGGCAGGAACCCCATCATCCCCACCGAGGTGATGAAGTTGCTGCACCAGACGACGAGGAAGTTGCGGCGGGCGAGGCTCACGCGTCCCCCGCCCGGGGCTCGCCGTCCGGCTCCTCCATCAGCGCACCGCCAGGTCGAGCACGTTCGAGACGCCGCTCACGGACAGCCCCGCGTCGAGCTCGAGCGCGACGAGCTTCACCGTCGAGCCCGCGAGCGCCGCCGGCACGACGAGGTCGACCGGCGCCTCGCCCGCGGCGAAGCGCACGGGTGCGGGCGTGACGAGCAGCGGCGACGCGAAGGGCACGGCGTCGAGCGACAAGGCCGCGACGACCGCCGACGCCCCGTCGCCGATCACGCTCAGCGAGAGCGGGCCGCCGGCCACGGGCGACGCGCTGTCCGCCGTGAGCGCGAGCACGTCCGGCGCGAAGGTCTCGACGAGCAGCAGGTCGCCGCCGGGGCCGTCCTCGTGGATGGCGAGCACGGCGTCGCGAACCGCCGGCGGCCGGTCGCTCGTGAAGCCGAAGTTGTAGAGCGTGCCGAACTCGAGCGGCCCCGCGACCTTGTGTCCCGCGTGGAACACGCCGGGGAACGTCCAGCGCAGGTTGCCGGCCGACTTCGCGGGCACCCAGTCGTTGTCGCCGTGCGCGTCGATGTCGTGGAAGCTCATGAGCGACGCGAGGCCCTGCGACAGCGGCACCGCGAAGCTCTCGACGCGCCGGTCGAGCGACCAGTTGAAGAGTGCGTACTCGTAGCGCCAGAGGCCGCCGGAGAGCGGCGTGACCTGCGCCGCGAGGATCACGCGGCCGTCGTCGGGGAGCAGGTCGGCGACCGTGCGCTTCTGGCCCCAGCGCTGGATCGCCGGGCCGAGCACCACCGGGTTTCCGGACTGCGTGGTCGGCGTCGTCGCGAAGAACGCACCGCCGTCGTCGACGATCACCGTGCGCCGCGACGCGATGTTGTTCCACGGGTCGACGTCGTCCTCGACCATGTAGAACGCCTCGTACCAGTAGGTCGCGCCGGGGTTCGCGAGGTCGACGTCGAACGCCTCGAGCCGGTGGTCCACGTCGCTCGTCGTCGCGCCGTCCTCGTCCCGCTCGCAGTCCACGGGCGTGCCGTCGAAGAACGAGCCGAGGCACGTCCACTCCGCGGTGTGCGCGTCCCACTCGCTGCGCGGTCCGAGCCAGAAGCGGTCGCCGTTGTTCGCGGAGCCGTAGGTGTCCGAGCAGCCGACGCCCAGCGCGAGCCCGCCGCCCGGGCTCTGGCACGGCGTGCACGAGCTGTTCGACTGCGCGAAGAACCCGTGCTTGATCCACGAGACGCCGACCTGCTCGAAGCGTCCGTCGAGCTCGCGGTAGAGCGCCATGCCGATGCCCGGGTGCTCCTCGTCCATCGGGCGCAGCCAGGGGATGTCGACGGTGCCGACGTTGCACGCGATCGTCGTGAGCGCGAAGCCCGTGCGGCCCGTCGGGAAGTCGCCGTCGTGGCCCAGCACGACGAGCGACTGCAGCCCGCCGAGCTCCATGTCGATGCCCGCGCCGCCGGCGGGGACCGTCGCGCGCAGCGCGGGGTCGGGCAGCAGAGGTGACGACGCGTCGTGGGCCTCGCCGCCGCCCTGGTACGGCGAGAAGACGTTCTGCCCGGGCGGCAGCTCCCACGGCCCGTCGTGCACCGCGACCGTCGAGAGGATGCGCCCGTGCCCGAGGATGCGGTCCTCGAGCTCCGGCTTGCCGAGCGCCTGCGCGAGCGCCCGCGTCGCGATGAGGTCCCACGCGCGGATGCGCAGCTCGAGCGCCAGGTGCCCCGGCCCACCGCCCGTCGCCGGGTAGTCCGCGAAGTAGACCTTCGCGTAGCACAGGCGGAAGAGGTCGTCGGGGCCGTGGCCGCCGGGCGGACCGCCGGCGCGGGTCGCGTGGAAGACGTCCGGGTCCGGCTCGCCGCCGGGGCCGTCGGTGCGCACCCAGCGTGCATGCACCTCGAGCTCGTGGAGGTCGACCGCGCGCCCGGTGTCCGGCGCCGCGAGCACGAACCCGCCCGCGAGCCGCACCGCCCCGCCGAGCACGCCGTACGGCTGGACGTGGCCGGCGCCGTTGCGCAGCACGAGCAGGTCGGAGTCGTCGCGCACCGCGAAGCCCATGAGCGGCGACGAGGTCTCCTCGACGAGCGGCTCGTCGACGGTCGCCGTCTCGACGACGTCCCGGACCTCCAGCCCCGCGGCCTCGAGCGCGTCGGGATAGAGGTGGAGCTGGAGCCGCCCGCCCGTCACGCGCCAGGGCGTCATCTCGGAGAGGTCCTGCGCGGCGACGACCCCCGACGCGAGGATCACCGCGAGCGCCGCGACGACGACGGGCGGGCGGGCGCCGCGCGGGAGGCGAGCCGCGGTCCGGCGAGCGCCGGAGCTCCGCGGAGCGGCGGACGGGACGGTCGGGGTGCGGATCATGGCGCGGTCCTCGGTCGACCTCGGGGTCGGGAGCGGCGGGCGTCGCGCAGCGGTTCGCGGCGACGCGACGTCCGGACGCGCCCGGGAGGCGTCGGTCCGGCGCCGGCCTGGAGGAACGGCGCCGGGAAGCCGATGAGTGTACGCAGCGCGGCCCCGCCGCTCGACCGCCTCATGGGATATGCTGTCCCGCCCCACGTCATGAAGATCTCGATCGTCAATCCCTTCATCCCGGTCTTCCAGCGCAACTACGCGTACCGGAAGACGCGCCTCTGGCAGCCGCTGTCCACGGCCATCGTGGCGGCCTGGCTCGAGGAGCAGGGCGGCTGGGAGATCCAGTTCCTCGACGCGCACGTCGAGGGCTGGTCCGACGAACAGACCGTGGCAGAGGTCCGCGAGTTCGGCCCGGACGTCCTCTACTACAGCTCCGAGCGCACGGACGCCTGGGAGCTGCCGATCCCGGACCTCGCGTACATCACCGACTTCTTCGCCGCGCTCGAGAGGACCGGCGACAAGCCGCGCTGGGTGCTCGTCGAGGGGCCGCACGGGTCGATCTTCCCCGACGACATCC
>JAUIEF010000050.1 GCA_030428785.1 bacterium | reverse complement strand
CGTGGACTCGCGCATCGACGGCTGGGACGCCGACCCGGCGGCCGGGTGGCCCGCCGCGGCGGCCCTGCACGTCGAGGGCGGGACGAAGATCCGCGTCGTAGGCTCCGAGCTGAACGGCGGTGACGGCGCCGCCGTCGCCGGCTTCGAGGACGGCGGCGACGCCGTCGGGCGCGGCATCTACCCGGGCACGGTCGCGCTGCGCGTGGACGGCCAGAGCGTCCTGCGCGGAGGCGACGCGGCCGGCGGCGGTGTCGGCGGCGACGGCGTCGACCTGCTCGGCGCGGCGGAGGTCGGCACGGCGACGGTGACCGGCGGCTCCGGCTCGACGCCCGGCGTACCCTGGAAGGGCATGAACACCCTCCCTCAGCCCGTCGGCACGCACCTCCGCTTCCTCCCGCACCAGGTCGCCGGCGCGGCGCCGACGTCCGTCGCGAGCGGCGACGTCGTCACGCTCGAGATCGACGAGGACCGGGCGCTCGCGGCGCTCAACCTGTCGTTCGACATGGACGTGCCCGGGCCCGTGTTCTTCACGCTCGCGCCGCCGCTCCGGTTCCTCTTCGTGAGCGAGGCGTCGTTCCTCATCCCGCCGAGCCCGTCCGCGGCCGACATGCCCGGCGTGCTCGTGTTCGCCCAGGGCTTCGTCCAGGACCCGTCGACCGGCGCCGTCCTGCTGACGAACAGCGACGTCCTGCGCGTCGACCTGCTGGCGGGCAGCCCGTGACCCGCGACGCGATCGACGGACGACGGCGCCGCGCCGGACCCGCTCGTGCGGCCCGGCGCGGCGCGTCCGCGCTCCTCCTGGTCGGCGCCCTCCTCGGGGGCGCGGCCGCCGCGCAGGACGACGTCGAGGCGCCGGACCCGAGCAAGGCCGAGGTCCCGCTCCCGGCCCTCGCGGGCTGGCACGCCTCGCTCGTGCACGAGAGCGAGGTCGGCATCTGGACCTGTGGCACGGCCGACGTCTGGGTGCAGCACGGGTGCCCGGACGTGTTCGGCCTCGACGACAAGGGCCGCTGCACGTTCCTCATGTCGTACAGCGGCAAGTGGACGCCGTACCAGACGGTGGAGGACCGGGAGTGGCTCGGCGCGCTCGCGCAGGTCGACCTCGACCCCAGGATCGACGGGCACGAGTTCTACGTCGGCGGCAAGCGCGGCAACCTCTACCAGATCCGCGCGTACCGCGACAGGACCTTCGACGCGGACATCGTCATGCGCGTCCCGGGCGAGGAGATCCACACGATCGTCGGCGGCGACCTCCTCACCTCGCGACCCGGTGACGAGGTGCTCGTGTTCACGCTGCACGGCGACGTGTACGACGTCCGACCGACGGGCGGCGGATCGTTCGAGACGCCGCGGATCGCGTCGGTCGACGCGCGCATCCGGCAGGCGCTCGTGCTCCCGACGCGCGACGGCGCGGGCCGGCGCATCCTGGGCGTCAGTCGCAGCGGGCAGTTCCTGTCGATGCGCATGGTCGACGACGGCCTGGACGTCGTGGAGCTCCTGGCCGAGCCCATGGGGCTGGGCCGCATGGCCGCGGCGCCGTCGCACGGCGCGGGCGGAGCGGTCGTGGTCTACGTCACGCGCGACGACGGCGTGGTCCTCCGCCTCGAGGAGTCGGCCGCGGGCGCGTGGTCGCGCGAGGTCGTGTACGCCGGGCCGCAGGGCCCGCGCGGCATCGCGGCCGGGCGTTTCCACGAGGACCCGGCTGTCGAGACGCTCGCCGTGTTCGGCTACTCGGGCCGCGTCCAGCTCCTGAGCCGGCGACCGGGCGCGGCGTGGTCCGCGCAGACGATCTTCGAGGACCGCGACAAGGGGCACTGGCTCGGTGTCGCGGAGCTCGACGGGCGCAACGCGACCGACGAGCTGCTCGCCTCCGGGTACGGCGGGCGGATCGTCCTGCTCAGCCGCCCGGCGGGCTACGGCCTCGACGTCGCGACGGACGACCGCCCGGGGCCGCACGAGGTCCTCGAGGCGGCGGAGGCCGGGGAGGACGCTGCAGCGACCGACGAGGCGGGCGACACCCCGAACGACGACGCCGACACGGTGGAGCCGACCGGCGGCGCGGGTGGCGCTTCGGCCGGAGACACGCCGGGCGTCGGTCGCAGCCCGTCGCGGACCCGCTTCATCCCCCGCAGGCTCTGAGGCGGCGGCCTCGGCGGCGTGCTCGTGCGCGGAGCGCCGCGCGGTCCGCGTCAGCCGGCCGGCCGGTCGTCGCCGACGCGCGCTCGACGGGGCCCGGCTTTCGTCGCCCGGGCACGCGTCGCCAGCTCCCACGCCAAGTAGAGGAAGAGCGCCCACCCCGCCCACGCGTGCACGCCCAGCCCGCAGAGCGGCCTGGCCGCGAAGGTCGCGACGAACGCGAGGCCTCCCCACAGCACGAGCCGCCGCCGCTCGTGGAGCAGCGCGAGCGCCGGGAGCAGCCACAGCCAGTAGTGCGTCCACACGATGGGCGACACGAGCAGCATGCCGATGCCCGCGAGTGCGAAGAGGCCGCCCCACGCGTGGTCGGGATCGGAAGCCACGAGCCGCCGCGCCGCGAGCGCGCCGCGCAGCCCCGCCGCGAACGCGAGGGCGAGCATCACGCCGTACGCGGTCCAGGGCACGCGCAGCGGCCACGTCGCGAGGGACACCGAGCCGTCCGCGCGCGCCGGCGCGATGTCGCCGAACGTCCGCGCGAGGACGACGCCGAGCCCCTCGTTGTTGTGGCGCAGGCTGCGGTTGTTCGCGACGAGCGCCCACGGCGTCTGCTCGGCGCGCGTCTTCGTCACCCAGGTCGTCGTCGCGTCGGCGGTCTCCTCCCAGCCGACGACGGCGACGAGCCCGCCCGCCGCGAGCGCGACGGCGAGCACGAAGCCGCCGAGCGCGGCGAGGCCCGTCGCGCGCCGCCCCACCAGGAACGGGATCGCGAGCAGCACGACCGGCAGCACCTTGAAGAGCGCGAGCAACCCGACGAGCAGGCCCGCGAGCACCCCGCGCCCCTCGCGCATCCACGCGACGGCCAGCGCGCCGAGCGCGATGAGCACCGGCGCGCTCTGCCCGAGGTTCAGGTTGTCGACGGCCAGCGGGAGCATGACCGCGCACGCGACGAGCTGCGCGCGCCGCGGCACGCCGGCCATCCGCTCGAGGAGCGCCGGCAGCCGCCACAGCGCGAGCACGCTCAACAGCAACCACACCGCGGCGGCGACCCACAGCGGCGCGAGCCCGAACGGCAGCATGAGCAGCTGGAAGCTCGGCGGGTAGCGCGCGACGTCCTTCACGCGGCTCAGCGTCCCCGTCTCGAGCACGTGCCGCGCGGCGCGGTGGAAGCCGTCGAAGTCGTTGTCGCCGGAGAGCGCGCGGATCCCGACGTACACGGCGACGAGCCCGCCGAAGCCGATCAGCGCGTTCCGCTGCCTGGGTGTCACCGCCCGCCGCCTCCCGTGCGCCTGCACCGCCGCGGGCCGGAGCGCGCGCCCGACCCGTCACCGCCTCACCGCTCGCCGCCGTCCGCGTGCTACCGTCCGCGCCATGGACACGCTGATCCTACGCGACCCGGCCTTCCTCGATCACGACCCGGGTCCCGGGCATCCCGAGAACGCCGCGCGGCTGCAGGCCGTGCTCGACGACCTCGACGCGCGGCCGGTCGCGGGGACGCGCACCGACGCGCCGCGCGACGCGACGCGCGCCGAGCTCGAGCGCGTGCACACGTCCGCGCACGTCGACGTCGTCGCGGCGACCGAGGGGCGGCGCGTCATGCTCGACGGCGACACGACGACGAGCGCCGGCAGCTGGCGCGCCGCCGTGCGCGCGGCGGGCGCGACGCTCGCGGCGACGGAGGCCGTCGTGGGCGGCGAGGCGTCCGGAGCGTTCGCGCTCGTGCGGCCGCCCGGCCACCACGCCGAGCCGGCCCACGCCATGGGCTTCTGCCTCTTCAACAACGTGGCCGTCGCCGCCGCGCACGCCGTGGCCGAGCTGGGCTGCCGGCGCGTGCTCGTGCTCGACCCGGACGTGCACCACGGCAACGGCACGCAGCACGCCTTCGCGGAGCGCGACGACGTCCTCTACGTGAGCAGCCACCGCTACCCGTTCTACCCGTTCACCGGGCCGGTCACCGAGGTCGGGACGGGCGCCGGCACGGGCTTCACGATCAACCTCCCCATGGGCCCCGGCTTCGGCGACGCCGAGCTGCTCCACCTCTATCAGGAGGTGGTCTCGCCGGTCGTGCGCGCGTGGGAGCCGGACCTCGTCCTCGTCTCCGCGGGCTTCGACACCTGGCAGGCCGACCCGCTCGGCGGGCTCGCCGTGACGCGCGCCGGCTTCGACGCGCTCTTCGGGCTCTTCCGCGGCTGGGCCGACGAACACTGCCCGGGTCGGCTCGCGTGCACCCTCGAGGGCGGCTACGACCCGGCGGGCGTCGTGCAGGGCGTGCGCGCCGCGCTCCGCGCGAGCACGGCGAGGGCCGCGCCCGACGTCGGCCTCGACCGCGGCCCGTGCACCGACGCGCAGGTCACGGTGAAGAAGGCGAAGGCCGCGCTCGCCCCGCGCTGGCCGGTGCTGCGGGAGGGCTGACCCGGCCGCGTCGCGTTCGGCCGACGCCGCGTGCCGCGCCGGCGCCGCGGGTCGCCGCCCGACGCACCGCGCGCGCGACCGCGCGCCGTCAGCCCGCGAGGCTCGGCCAGGTCGCGCGGACGACGCTCTCGAACCGCTGCGCCGTGCGACGCGCCTCCGCGGCGCGCGCGGTCTCGCCCAGCGCCTCGAGGTGCCCGGCCCAGCGCGTGTAGAGCGGCGCGAAGAACTGCGCGAGGCGGCCCTCCCGCGGGTGCGGCGCCGGCACGTCCGCGACGAGCGCGTCGAGCTCCGGCGGTGCGCGCCGCAGGAAGCGCTCGAGCGTCGCGGCGGCGGTCGCCGCGTCGCCGCGCGCCTCCGCGGCGTCGACGTCGTCGCTCACGGCCGCCGCCCAGGGGATGACGTAGTCCGACTCGCGGATCTCCGGGACGTCGTCGGGCAGCGGCCGCGCGACGACGAGTCCGAACGCGAGCGCCGCGAGCGCGACGACGGCCACGCGGACGCGCGCGCCGCCCGCGTGCGAGAGTTCGGACGTCGTGAGCAGGCCCGGTCCCGTCGAGCGCGTACCGTGCGCCGTCGCCCGGCCCGCACCGCCCCGCGCCCACGCGCGCAGCCCGCGGTCCACGGCGAAGCCCGCGAACGGGATCAACGCGACCATGAACGGCAGGCGGTACCGCGCGAGGATCCCCATCCCGACGATCGGGACGAGCGCGGTCGCCGCGAACCACAGCGCGGGCCCGCAGCGCCGACGCCGCGCGAGCCACAGGCCGAGCAGGCCGAGCGGCGCGAGCACCGCCATGTCGACGAACGTCCAGCGCAGCACGGGCGCCGCCCGCCGGTAGACGGCCGTGTTCACGTTGTTCGGGATCTCGTACGCGTGGAACACGTGGAGGAATCGCTCGCGGCACAGCCCGAGGAACGCGCCGAACGCCTCGACCGGCGTGTCCCCGAGGCTCGCCAGCGAGCCGCGCACGATCGCGCCGTCGTCGCCGTCCGCCTCGCCGTGCACCCGCGCCATCGTGTGCAGGTTCGGCGTGAAGCCGGAGAGGCTCGCCTGCGCGCCGGCCGAGTTGTTGAGCAGCATCATGTCGCCGCCCATGGAGGTCAGGCTGAACACCGGCGCGCCGACCGCGACGTTCCGCGCGAACACCGGCAGCAGGCAGACGCCGCAGGCCGCCGCGAGCACCGCTGCGTGCCCGAACGCGCGCCGCCGCAGCACGAGGTACGCGCCGAGCCCCATCACGACCGGGGCGATCGTCGTCTTGATCAGCATCGCGACGCCGCACGCGAGCCCGCACGCGATCCACGCGCCGCGCGTGTCGCGACGCAGCGCGACGTCCGCGCGGTCCACGACGAGGAGCCCCGCGGTGATGATCGCCGTCGCCCGCAGGAGCACGAGGTCGTAGAGCATGAGCGGGCCGCACAAGGTCGCGAGCAGCGCGGCCGCGACCGCCGCCCGTCGCCCGAACGCGCGCGCCGTGATCCGGTGCACGAGCCACACGGACGCGACGCCCAGCAGCATCTGCACGAGGAGCATGAGCGCGACGCCGTCGCCCAGCACGTGCAGCGCGGCGAGCGCGTACGGGTAGAGCGGCTCGTGGTGGTAGCGCTTGCCGCCGAACCAGCGGTCGAGCAGCAGGTGCTCGGCCGGCACGCCGCGCGCCGCCGCCTCGTCGGCGAGCTCCGCGCGCGCCTCCGGGTGCCACGAGAACCACAGCTTCGCCATGTCGACGCGCCAGGAGTGGCGCGGGTGCAGCGACCGGTCCAGCAGCAGGTCGCCGCCCGCGACGAGGCGCGCCCACTCGTCGAAGAACGCCATGTCCGACTCGGTCGCGAGGTGCTGCCGGAGCTCGGGCTCGTCGGCGAGCTGCACCGCGTACACGACGCGCAGCAGCGCCGCGAGCAGGAGGATCGCCGGCAGCGCGCGGCGGCGACCGCGGGGCTCGCCGGCGACGCCGCGACGCGGCCGGGTGTCGCGTACGGGGAACACGCGCGGCCCGGGGACGGGCGCGGCGCCGAGGACGTCGTCGGGCAGCCCCGCGCGGGCGGCGTCGACCGGGGCGGCGTCGGCCGGGGCGCCATCAATCGGGGCGTCATCGACCGGGGCGGCGTCGGCCGCGGGGGTCCCGTCGACCGGGGCGTCGGGCCCGGCCCGGCGGGCGTCGTCGTCGGTCGCGTCGGTCACGGGCACCTCCCGGGGCGGATCCGGTCCTTCGTCGGCAGGGCGGCACCCACGGCTGGAGCCTCGCGCGCGCGCGACGTTCAGCCCCGCGCGTCCGGCGGTCGATGAGGCCCCGATGGACTCCCCGCCCCCCCGCCGCCGCGTCCATGCCGCCTTCGGCGCGGGGCTGCTGCTCGTCACCGCCGTCGTCGCCGTGTTCGCGGGCTCGCTCCGCGCGCCCTTCGTCTTCGACGACGTCCACGCGATCCTGCTCAACCCGCACCTCGCGCGGCTCTGGCCGCCGGACGCCTCGCTGTGGGCCGTCGAGCAGTCGCCGCTCTCCGGGCGCCCCGTGACGGCGTTCACCTTCGCGGTGGACCACGCGCTCGGCGGGCACAGCACGTACGGCTACCACGTCGTGAACCTCGCGCTCCACGCGCTCACGGCGTGCATGCTCCTCGCGCTCCTGCGGCGCGTGCTCGCGACGCGCGGTGACGGCGACGCGACCGACGTCACGGACGGCCCGTCGCGCATCGACGCCGCGCCCGCCGCGCGCACGGGCCTCGCGTTCGCCGTCGCGCTGCTCTGGGCGATCCACCCGCTCCAGTCGGAGGCCGTGACCTACGTCGTGCAGCGCACCGAGCTGCTCTCCGCGGCCTTCCTCGTCGGCTGCGTGCTCGCCGCCGTGCGCGGCATGTCCGCGGAGCGTCGCGCGGGCTGGTTCGCGTTGTCGATCGCGTGCGCGTGGCTCGGCGTCGGCAGCAAGGAGACGGTCGTCGTCGCGCCGGTCCTCGTGCTGCTCGTCGACCGGGCGCTCGGCCGGCGCACGGTCCGCGAGGCGCTCCGCCGGCACCGCGCGCTCTACATCGGCCTCGCGTCGTCGTGGCTCGCCGTCGCGGCGATCGTCGCGAGCGGCCCGCGCAGCGACTCCGTCGGGTTCCACCACGGCGTGAGCGCGTGGACCTGGCTGCTCACGCAGTCGGAGGTCCTCACGCACTACCTCGGGCTCGCGCTCCGGCCGTCGACGCTCACGGTGAGCTACGGCTGGCCGCTCGCGGAGAGCCTGCTCGACGTGCTGCCGGAGGCGCTGCTGATCGTCGGGCTCCTGGCCGTCACCGCCGTCGGGGTCGCGCGCAACACGCGCTGGGGCCTCGCCGGCGCGTGGTTCTTCGTGCTGCTCGCGCCGACGTCGAGCCTCGTGCCCATCGTCACGGAGGTCGCCGCCGAGCGCCGCATGTACCTGCCGCTGCTCGCGGTCGTCGCGCTCGTCGTCGTCGCGCTCGACGCGCTCGTGCGACGCGCAGCGGGCGCGGCGCGGGACGGCGCCGCGGCCGTGCGCGCCGTCGCATCCGACGCCGACGCCGCGTCGCGGCCCGCCGACGCCGCCGCCCCCGCCCCCCGCGCCGTCCTCCTGCGCACCGTCGTGCCGGTCGTCGGCGTCGTCGCGCTCGCGGGCGTCGCCTCCCGGGGCACGGTCGACCGCGTCGCGGAGTGGAAGGACCCCGTCGTCCTCTGGGGCGAGGCGTCCCGCGCGCGGCCCGGCAACCGCATGGCGCACGCCATGTTCGGCGACGCGCTCCGTTACGCCGGACGCCTCGAGGAGGCGCTCCCGGCCTACGACCGCGCGCTCGCCGTCGACCCCGACGACTTCCACGTCCTCCAGAACAAGGGCAACTGCCTGCTCGAGCTCCACCGCTTCGACGAGGCCGTCGCCGCGCACACCCGCGCCGTCGAGCTCTACCCGGACGTCGCGCTCGCGCGCCGCAACCTCGCGGTCACGCTGCTCGTCGCGGGGCGGCTCGAGGAGTCGCTCGAGCAGGTCGAGCGCTGCCTCGAGCTCGAGCCGTGGCAGGTCGAGCATCGCCTGCTCGCGGCGACGTTGCTCGTCGACCTCGACCGCGTGCCCGAGGCGCGCACGCAGCTGGAGATCGCGCTCGACCGGGCGCCCGGCCACCCCGCGATCGTCGACGCGCTGGAGCGACTCCCGCGCGCGCCTTGAAACCGCGCCGCGCGGAATCCCAGAGTGGGGCCTCCCCGGGGGCCGGGCACCGCGCGTGCCGTCCCCCGTCCCGACCCGACGCCGGAGCCCCGCCGATGCCCGCCTACTCCCACGAGATCGACTACCACATCCACGGCGACGACATGCAGTTCGTCGAGATCACGTTGGATCCGCAGGAGACGGTCATCGCGGAGGCGGGCGCCATGATGTTCATGGACCCGGACGTCCACATGGACACGAAGATGGGTGACGGCAGCAACCCGTCCGCCGGCTTCATGGACAAGCTCTTCAGCGTCGGCAAGCGCGTGTTCACGGGCGAGAGCCTGTTCATGACGCACTTCACGGCGCAGGGCGGCGCGCGCTCGAACGTCGCGTTCGGCGCGCCCTACCCCGGCAAGATCGTGCCCATCGACCTCGCGAGCATCGGCGGCACCTTCCTCTGCCAGAAGCAGGCGTTCCTGTGCGCGGCGATGGGCACCGCGCTGTCCATCGCGTTCACGAAGCGCTTCGGCGTCGGCCTGTTCGGCGGCGAGGGCTTCATCCTGCAGAAGCTGCAGGGCGACGGCCTCGCGTTCGTCCACGCGGGCGGCACGGTCATCAAGCGCGAGCTCGCGCCCGGCCAGCGGCTGAAGGTCGACACGGGCTGCATCGTCGGCTTCGACGAGGGCGTCGACTACGACATCGAGATGGTGCGCGGCATCGGCTCGATGCTCTTCGGCGGCGAGGGCCTCTTCCTCGCGAGCCTCACCGGCCCGGGCACGGTCTACCTGCAGAGCCTGCCGTTCAGCCGCCTCGCCGACCGCATCATCGCGAGCGCCCCGCGCCACGGCGGCAGCGACCGCGGCGAGGGCTCTGTGCTCGGCGGCCTCGGCCGGCTGCTCGGCGGCGACAACAGGTAGGGCGCCTCACTCCCGCACGAGCGTCACCCGACCGCGCAGGCCGTCCTCCTCGAAGTCGAGGCCGAAGTCCGCGCTGCCGATGCCCGTGACCTGCGACGGGAGCACCGGGCCGCGCTTCGGTCGACCGGGGTGCCCGTAGAGCGTCGACTCCATGCGGCCGTCCTCCTCGTTCCAGACGTAGGAGCCGCCGGCGGGGCAGAGCAGGCGACGCCCCCAGAGCACCTCGTGCACGGCGAGCGGGTCGCGGTCGGGCCAGCGACGCTTCCACGCGTCGAGGATCGGGAGGTTCCGCCAGGCGAGCTCGCGGAGCGGCTGCACGTCGTTCGCGACGAGCCCCGACTCGACGAGCTCCACGACGTCGCGCGACACGCGCACGGAGAGCTGGTCGCCGGACCAGGGCGTCGTGATCGGACCGTAGCCGGGCGTGAGCGCGGGGAGCTCGGCCGCGGGGTCCGCGTCGTCGCCGCCGGCCGCCGCCTTCCGCGCGACGCGCCACGCCTGCCGCTCGAGCGCGCGCTTCACGAGGTCCTCGCTGAACGACACGACGAGCCCCTGCCCGGACGCCGCGTAGTGCAGCGCGGGCGGCGTCCACGGCTCGCCGCCCAGCATGAGGTCGTCCATCTCCTCGAGCGCGAGCTCCGTCGGCTCGAGGCGCACGTAGGCGCGGCCCGCGTGCTCGCGGTTCTCCCACGCGAGCATGCCCGGCGCCGACTGCTCGATGATCGCGCGCGCCCCGGCGAGGAAGAGCGTGAGCTGGAGCGGGTCGCCGACCTCGGCGTGCAGCGCGACGGGCAGGCGGTGCAGCTCGTGGAAGAGGCGGTCGTCGAGGCCCTCGGCCACGGCGAGCTCCGCCCAGAGCGGGTCCGCGTCGACGTAGAACGCGTACGACTCGCCGATCCAGCCGAGCGGGTCCGCCGACGGCACCATGATCCGCGCCATGCCCAGCATCTCGTTGCGCGTGACGGAGGTCGCGTGCCGGTTGAACGCGGTGATCCAGTGGAGGAGCGCTCCCTCGTGCGGGTCGCCCGCGGTCGGCGAGATCGTCGCGCCCGTCGCAGAGTCGACGAGCTGGCGGTAGTCGCTCTGCACGACGAGCGGCCGCACGGTCATGTCCATGGCGAGGCGCCGCTCGTCGACGGTGAGCCGGATCGCGATGGGATCGAAGAGCTCGACCCAGTTCGACTCGTAGCCGCGGCGCCAGCGACCGTAGAGGTCGGCCTCCGCCTCGGTGACCCGGTCGAGGTCGAGCTCGAGGATCGGCGTCGCGAAGCGCAGGTCGCCCCACGTCTCCGAGCGCACGCCGCGCGCGCCGAGCACGAGCGGACCGAGGTCGTGCAGCTCGCGCGTCGGGTCGAGCAGCTCGAGGTCGAGGGGCTCGCCGTCGGTCGCGTCGTCCACCACGCGCGCCGCGAGCCGGGTCTGCCACTCGGCGAGCACGGCCGCCGCGCGGCTGCGCCGGCTCGAGCCGATGCGCCAGCGCGGGCCGCACCAGCGGCGGATCGTCTCGTCGGAGAGCACGACGAAGGCGGTCTCGTCGGCGTCGCCGCGGGCGTAGCGCGCGCGGAACCACGCGTACTCGTCGAGCGCACCGAGGGCCGTGCGCTCGCCGAGCAGCGTCTCGACGAGACGCTCGAGCTGCGCGAGGGAGTTCGTGACGACGACGGCGTCGTCGCCGAGCCGCGCGACGTGGCTGGAGAGCGCGCGGTCGGGCGTCGTCCACGACGCGACCGGCACGCCGAGCACGTCGCCCTCGCCGGCGCTCACGCCCTCGTGCGAGGCCGCCGCGAGCACGACGCGCGCCTTCAGGAGCGGCTCGAGCACGGCGGCGTCGCCCTCGAGGAGCAGCGCGACGTCGGCGCCGGTGCGCAGGTACGGGTCGGCGCCGGTGATCGCGACGCTGCGCACGACGTGCGGCCCGAGCAGCCGGCTCAGCGCGCTCATGGGCACGCCGAGCTGCGCCTCGTAGCGGTCGCGCGTGCCGGCGGTCTCGGTGCGCGGCTCGAGGGCGGCGAGCACGGGCGCGCCGTGCTCCTCGGCGTGGTCGGCCGTCGCGACGAGCGCGTCGAAGGACGGGAAGAACACCGCGTGCTGGTCGGACGGCACGAGGCGCGCGAGCGGGTCGTGCTCGGGCGCCGCGGGGAGCCCGGCCTCGACGCGCTCGGCGGTGACGGCCTCGAGCTCGGCGGTCCAGTCGTAGGCGGGCACCGTCACGCCGATGACCGAGTGGATGGAGACCGTGTCCTCGTCGTCGGGGGCCGGCGGCAGCATGCGGTCGAGCGCGAGGTTTTCGCTCACGGCGCGCCCGCCGCTGAGCAGCCTGTAGCTGTCCTCGACGGAGGTCGTGCCGCGCGGGTCGCCGCGCTCGAAGACCTCCGCCTCGCCGGCGGTGACCTGCGCGGCGGCGACGTCGCGCCGGTGCCGGAACCACGCGCCGCCGGGCAGCTGCGCGCGCAGCATGCGGTCGAAGTGGTCGCGCTCGACGCGGCGCACGTCGTCGGCGGTCGCGGTGAAGTCGTCGGACTCGAGCACGAAGGGCACGCTGCGGCCGGGGGACTCTTCGCCGTCGAGGGGGTTCGTCGTCCCGGCGAGCTGCACGCGGCCCGAGACGCCGTCGACGGACGGCACGCGGAACGCGACCTGCACGCGCCGCTCCCAGCGGCCGTCGTCGCCCGGCTCGTGCGCGAGGAAGACCTCGCCCGGGCCGTCGAGGCTCACGGCCGGCCAGAGCGTCGCGTCGGTGAAGCGGCTCGGCGCGTCGCCCCCGTCGAGCGACACGAGCTCGTCGAGGAACAGCACGGCGTGGACGTCGGCGTCCTGCGCGCGGGCGACCGGCGTCGCGACGAGCGAGAGGACGAGCGCGGCGACGAGGCGCGCGCGGCGCGGGGTGCGGGGGACGGACATCGCGGACCTCCTGCGGGGTGTGGGGTGCGACCACGGCGAGAGCAAGCGCCGGGCCGAACCGCCCGCGAGGCTACGCCGGAGGCCCGCGTCGCACGATCCCGCGGACCGGAACGCCCCGGAGGCGCCACGGCGCCGCGATCCCGCGGGTCGTCGGCCGCCTGGGCAGCGCCGGCCGCGTCGCGGGCTGGGTCGCGGGGCCGGGCGCGCGCCGCCGAGCGAGCGACACATCCTGTACGGCCGACCGGCAGAATCCGCACACACCGGCGCCGGGGCGCCGATCGGGGCGGGGGCGCCCCGCCTACTTCGTCGTGACCGTATCCTGCAGCGCGTCCGCGACGAGCGCGGCGATGCGGCGCGCGCCCGCCTCGGTCGGGTGCACGTGGTCGGCGAAGACCTCGGGCCGACCGCTGAGGCTCGTCACGTCGATGACGTGGTCCGCGGGCACGACCTCGTCGATGACGTCGTAGAGCCCCTGGTACGCCGCGACGTGCGCGTCGTGGTCGAAGCCGTGGTAGTCGTAGCGGCACAGCTTCCGGAGCTCGGGATCGAGGTCCGGCACGATGAGCGTCGCCTGCTTCGCGACGAACAGCTCCGCGCCCATGAGCTCGCACGCGCGCTGCATGAGCTGCAGGTTGTAGCGGTAGACGTCGAGCCCCTCGTGACCGAAGTCGTCGGCCAGCGGCTTCGCCTCGCCGCCGATCTCGCCCTGCTCGCCGTGCAGCATCCACTGGAGGCGCATGCGCAGCGCGACCGCGACCTGGCTGTACTGCAGCACGTGGTCGAGCGCCCACGGCTCCATCATCTTGAGGTTGCCGCGCGTGCGGTCGAGCGTCCACTCGCCGTCGGGGAGCGTGCGCCACTCGTAGAAGCGCTCCGGCTCCGTGCGGTCGAAGTAGTACATGTCGTTCCAGCCGTGGTACACGACGACGACGTCGGGCTCGAACGCGCGCAGCCGTACCCACAGGCGGCCGTAGCTCTCGAGCATGCTGTACCCGGAGAGCGCCGCGTTGAGGAACTCGAGCTCGCGGCCCTCGGGCATGGCCGGCCGCAGCTCGTTCGCGACGATCCACGGCCAGGTCTCCTCGTCCGCGAGCAGGTTGCCCATGCCCGCCGTCGACGACCCGCCGAGGAACGCGATGCGCACCGTGTCCGGCGGCTTCGACACCGTCATCTCGGGCGTCGACATGAAGCCGAGGCTGTTGATCGTCTTGCCGGCGCCGACGCCGCCGGGCCGGCCGCGGTACGCGCTGAAGGCGTCGACGTACGCCCACGACTTCATGGGGTTCGCGCCGGCGTCGCGCCCGGTGAGCTGCCAGAGGTCCAACGGCTCCGCGTTCGTGAGCCGCATGTGCAGCTCGAGCGCGCCCCACGCGAGCACGGCGAACACGCCGAGCATGAGGAGCGTGAAGCCCAGCCGGCTCTTCCGTTGCCGACGTCGCCGGGGCGCGGCGCCGGTGGAGGACGGTTGCACGCTGGGCGGGCTGCTCATGAGCGTCATGATGGCGACCGGGGCCGGGAAGTCGAAGGGGTCCGTCCGGCCTATCGGCGGGAGCGGGCGGCGCGGCTGAGGGAAACCCGGACCCCGGCGCCGCGGGGCACCGCGCCGCACCGGCTGATAGGATCTCGCCTCGCCCGCTCCGGGGGGGAGCGCGGCCGTCACATCCACCGGAGGCCCGCGTGCCCGGAGACCCGACACCTCGCGGAGCCGCGGGCGGCGCCGACCCCGAGGACGACCGCCCGCCGCGGAGCGTGCGCGAGGTGCTCCGCGACTCCGCGGGCGTGCACTCGCAGGTGAGCCTCCCGCCCGACGAGGACTCGGGCGCCGCGGTGCTGGACCCCAGCTCGGCGGAGCTCGGGCCACGGCGCCGGGTCGAGCAGTACCAGCTCCTCGGCGAGCTCGCGCGCGGCGGCGTCGGCATCATCCTGCGCGGCCACGACGTCGACCTCGGCCGCGACGTGGCCATGAAGGTCCTGCGCCCCGAGCACGCCGACCGCCCGTCGCTCATCCAGCGCTTCGTCGAGGAGGCGCAGATCGGCGGCCAGCTCCAGCACCCCGGCATCGTGCCGGTCTACGAGCTGGGCATGCGCGAGGACGGCCGCCCGTTCTTCACGATGAAGCTCATCAAGGGGCGCACGCTGTCCGAGGTCCTGCGCGACGGGTCGGGCGAGGCCGGCGAGCGCCGGCGACTGCTCTCCATCTTCGCGGACGTCTGCCAGACGGTCGCCTACGCGCACTCGAAGGGCGTCGTGCACCGCGACCTCAAGCCCGCCAACATCATGGTCGGCGCGTTCGGCGAGGTGCTCGTCGTCGACTGGGGGCTCGCCAAGGTCCTCGTGCGCAGCGACGAGCGCGAGCACCGCGAGGCGCGCAACGCCGCGTCGCAGGTGAGCATGATCGAGACGGTCCGCAGCTCGGGCGAGTCCCACGACAGCGACTCGCTCACCGGTTCGGTGCTCGGCACGCCGGCGTACATGGCGCCCGAGCAGGCGCGCGGCGAGGTCGAGAAGATCGACCCGCGCTCGGACGTGTTCTCGCTCGGCTGTGTGCTGTGCGAGATCCTGACCGGCGCCCCGCCGTACACGGGCAAGGGCCGCGAGGTGCTGGAGCAGGCCGCGCGCGCCGACCTCGGCCGGGCGCTCGCGCGACTGGGGTCGTGCGACGCGCACCCCGACCTCGTGGCGCTCTGCTCGTCCAGCCTCGCCCCGGCGATGGGCGCGCGCCCGCAGCACGCCGGCGTGCTCGCGCAGGCCGTCGAGGCCCACCTCGAGTCCGTCGAGGAGCGCGCGCACCGCGCCGCCGTGGAGGCCGCCGAGTCGCGCAGCAAGCGTCGCGTGACGCTCGCGGTCGCGTCGACGCTGCTGGTCGCCGTGGCCGGCCTCTGGTGGATCACCTGGCGCGAGGCGGAGCGCACGCGGCGCGGGGACGTCGCGGTCGAGCGCCTGCTGGGCGAGTCCGAGGTGTTCGAGCAGCGGGACGACCTCGAGGCCGCCCTCGACGCGGTCGACCGGGCCGCGGAGCTGGCGACGGCGGGGTCGGTGTCCGACGCGAGCTCCGTACGGCTCACCGACCGCCGCGCCGAGCTGGAGCGTCTGCTCGAGGAGCAGCGGTTCCTGGACGAGCTCGCGGCCTTCGCGGGGCACGCCGCCTCCGCCGCGGACGTCGAGCTCTCCGACGAGACGCCGCGCGACACGGTCGACGCGATGAAGCGGGACCGGATGCGCGAGCGCGACGAGCGCTTCCGCGAGCTCTTCGCGCGCACGGGGGACGACCTGCTCGCGCTGCCGCTCGACGAGGCCGTCGCCGTGGTGCGCGACTCGGGCGCCGCCGTCGAGCTCTGCCAGGGCCTCGACGCCTGGGCCGCGACGCGCCGCGGGCTCGGCGGCCTCCAGGACCCCGTCGCGCGCACCCTGCTCCAGATCGCGCTCGCCGCCGACCCCCACCCCCAGCGCCTCCAGTTCCGGCAGGCGCTCCTGGCGCTCGACGCGCGGGGGCTGCGCGAGGTCGCGGCGGAGGCCGACCCCCGGGAGATGGCGCCGGTGACCGCGCAGCTCCTCACGTCCGCGCTCATCCAGCTCGACGCGCACGACGACGCGCTGCGGCTCGCGCGCGTCGCGCTCCGGCGACACCGCACCGACCTGAGCCTCAACCTGCTCGCCGCCACGGCGCTCAAGCGGCTCGGTCGGATCGAGGAGGCCGTCTCCCCGTTGAGCGCCGCGCTCGCCGCCGAACCGGACCGGCTGCTCACGCTGCTCGAGCTCGCGGACGCGCACCTCGCGGCCGCGGACTTCACGCTCGCGGAGTCCGTCCTCGACGACGCGGCGGCGCTCGCGCCGGACACGTGCGAGCCGTGGCTGCGGCTGGCCCAGCTCTACGGTCGCCTGGACCGGTACGACGAGCGCCTCGTCGCGCTGCGACGCGCGGTGGAGGTCGACCCCGGGCGCCGGGACGCGCACATCCTGTTGACCCAGGCGGTCGCGCGCGCCGACGGGATGGCCGCGGCCGGCGCGCACATCGACGCGCTGGCCGCGCGCCACCCGGAGCACCCGGGCGCGCTCATCGGCCTGTCCGCCGCCACGTTGCCGCCGCGCTGGAGCACCGTCGAACAGGAGCGCGCGCTGCTCGAGGCGGCGCTCGCGCTGGACCCGGGCCGCGTCGACGGCTGGCGCGACCTCTCCCGGTCCCTCGAGCGCACCGGCGACTTCGAGGCGGCCCTCGCGGCGGTGGACCGCGCCCTCGCACTGGACCCCGACGACCCGTTGCTGCGCCGCGACCGGGGCCGACTGCTGAACCGCTCGACGGGAACCCGCCGCGCGGGCCTCGACGACCTCCGCGCCGCGGTGGACGGACCCTCCCCGCACAGCGACGCCGTCACGGCGATCACGTTCGTGCTCGAGCGCATCCTCGAGGAGGAGGGCGAGGACGCCGACCTGCCCGACGACGTGTGGCTCGCCCTGGCGCGCTCGGAGCGGGCGTTCGCGGAGCTCGACCTCGATGAGGCGGAGGCGCACGCCCGCGCCGCCGTGCGCATGCGCCCCGACCTCTGGTGCTCGCACTGGCAGCTCGCGTACGTGCTCGGCAAGCGGCGCGGCAAGCGCGACGAGTCGATCGCCGTGTACGAGCGGCTCATCGAGCTCAGGCCGGACCACCTCTTCGGGCGCACGAACGTCGCGGTGCGCTACATCGAGGCCGGCGACCTCGACGCGGCGCTGCGACACCTCGGGCGCGCCGTCGGCTACTCACGACACCCGGTGCGCATGGCCCACCTGGGCGAGGTCCTCTGGCGCCAGGAGCGCTTCGACCACGCGCGCCGGCTCTTCGACGAGAGCCTGTGGCACATCGAGCAGCGGTCGGACCGCGCGCTGATCTTCGCGCACCGCACGATCGCGCGCTGCCTCGCCATCGACCCGGAGAGCCCGGCACGCGAGCTCGAGGAGGCACGACGCCTGGCGTACAGCTACGCGGGCGACTACGGGTACCGCGACGACGCCCACGAGCTGCTGGGTCTCGTGCTCTACCGGCTCGGGCAGTACGACGCCGCGCGGACGTCGCTGCAGGCCGCCGAGGACCTCCAGGCCGACGGCGCGACCGTCATGACGAACTTCCTCGTGTCGCTCGTGGAGTTCCGGCGCGGCAACGTGAACGACGCGATCCGTCGGCTCCAGCGCGGCGCGCAGCAGGCCAAGGAGGAGCGCGTCGACGACCCGTTCGTCGACACGCTCGTCGTCGAGGCGGCGGCGCTCCTGCAGGAGGCGACCGGGCGCTGAGTCTCTGCTACCGTGGGCGGCCATGAGCGACGTCGCCCGCCACGTCCACGTCTCCGGCCGCGTGCAGGGCGTCGCGTTCCGCTGGTCGACGCAGGAGCAGGCGCGGGAGCTCGGCGTCGCCGGCTGGGTGCGCAACCTGGAGGACGGGCGCGTCGAGGCCTGGATCCAGGGGCCCGAGGACGCGGTCGAGGGCCTGCTCGAGTGGATGAGCCGCGGTCCGATCATGGCGCGCGTCGACGAGCTCGACGTCCGGGTGCGCGACGCGGCGCCCGACCTCGACGACTTCGAGCTGCGCGCGACCGCGCGGGTCTGACGCCGTGACCGCCGACGCGCTCTACCGCATCACGGTCTGGCAGGGCGACCTCACGACGCTCGCCGTCGACGCGATCGTGAACGCCGCGAACGAGAGCCTGCTGGGCGGCGGCGGCGTGGACGGCGCGATCCACCGTGCCGCGGGGCCCGGCCTGCTCGAGGAGTGCCGCGCGCTCGGCGGCTGCCCGACGGGCGAAGCGCGCATAACGGGCGGCCACGACCTCGAGGCGCGCCACGTCATCCACACCGTCGGGCCGCGCTGGTCGGGCGGCGACGCGGGCGAGCCGGAGCTCCTCGCGTCCTGCTACCGCGCGAGCCTCGCGCTCGCCGCCGCGCACGGCTGCGCGAGCGTCGCGTTCCCCGGCATCAGCACGGGCGTCTACGGCTACCCGCTCGAGGCCGCCACGGAGATCGCGGTCGGCGCCGTGCACGACGGCCTCGTGGAGCACGCGTCGATCACGCGCGTGATCCTGTGCACCTTCGGCGAGGAGGCGACGACCTGCGCGCGCGCCGCGCTCGAGGCGCGCCGGGAGGCGCTCGCGTGACACGCCTGCTGACCGTCCTGATCCTGCTCACGGCCGCGTGCGTGCAGTGGCCCGCGCGCTCGGCGACGACGCGCGCGTTCGACCGCGACCCGCACGTCTACGTCCCCGCGATCCACGAGCTCGCGACGAGCGAGCGGGAGGAGGCGGAGGCCGTGCTCGTGCACATCGCCGCCGACCCGGACGAGCTGCGGCGCCGCACGGCGGAGCAGGCGCTGAAGGTCCGCCGGAAGTGGCTCGCCGAGCGCGCCGCCGCGACACCGGCACGCGCCGGGGCCGGCGCGTTGCCTGCGGGCGGCTCGTCGTCGGCCGGCGGCGGCGAGCCCTCGTCCGCCGTGCCCGCGACGGTGCACGCCGAGATCGCCTCGCTCAACCGCTCCATGGAGGACGCGCTCCGCCGCGGCGACCTCGCGGGCGTCGCCGCCGTCTACGCCGACGACGGCGTGCTCCTCTCGCGCGACGGCACGCGGTACGCCGGCCGCGAGGAGGTCGACGCCTACTGGGGCCGCCTCGAGGGCGCGCGCGACTGGCAGCTCAGCGTCGACCGCGTCGAGGGCGAGGGCGGCCTCTGGGTGCAGCGCGGCACGAGCCGGCTCACCGTCGAACGCGACGGCGAGCTGCGCGTCTCCGAGGTCGATTTCCTGCTCGTGTGGGTGCGCGAGGCGGACGGCCGTCTGCGCATCGCGCTCGACGCGTACTGGTGAGGCGGGCGGAGACGCGGCCCTGCGGAACGCGTCGCGCCGGGAGCCGGGCGCCGACGCTCACTCCCCCAGCTCCGCGAGCCGCCGCTCGAGGAACGCGCGCTCGGCGCCGTTCGTGACGAGCGCGAGCGCGCGTTCGTAGGCGGCGCGTGCCTCGGCCGCGCGGCCGGCCTGCCGCAGGAGGTCCGCGCGCGTCGCGTGCAGATAGAGGTAGTCGTCGAGCGCGCCCGACCGCTCGGCCGGCTCGAGCGCCGCGAGCCCCGCCTCCGGCCCCGACGCCATGGCGACCGCGACCGCGCGGTTGAGCGCGACGACCGGCGACGGCTCCAGCCGCACGAGCACGTCGTAGAGCCGCACGACCTGCGGCCAGTCCGTCGACGCGGCGTCCTCCGCGTCGGCGTGCACGGCGGCGATCGCCGCCTGCACCTGGTACGGCCCCGCGCGCCCGGAGCGCAGCGCGCCCTCGAGCAGCGCGCGTCCCTCGTCGATGGCCGCGCGGTCCCAGCGCGCGCGGTCCTGGTCGCGCAGCCGCACGAGCCCGCCGTCGGGCGCGGTGCGCGCGTCGCGCCGCGCGTGCTGGAGGAGCAGGAGCGCGAGCAGCCCGCGCGCCTCGGGCTCGTCCGGCAGCAGCTCGACGAGCAGGCGGGCGAGGCGGATCGCCTCGTCGCACAACCCGGCGCGCAGCAGCGCGACGCCCTCGCTCGCCGCGTAGCCCTCGTTGAACACGAGGTACCCGACGCGCAGCACGACGACGAGCCGCTCGGCGAGCTGCTCCGCCGCCGGCACGCGGAACGGGATGCCCGCCTGCCGGATCTTGCGCTTGGCCCGCACGAGCCGCTGCGCCATGGTCGCCTCGCTCACGAGGAACGCGCGCGCGATCTCGCGCGTCGTGAGGCCGCCGAGCGCGGAGAGCACGAGCGCCGTCTGCGCCTCCCGCGCGAGCGCCGGGTGGCAGCACGTGAAGAGCAGGCGCAAGCGGTCGTCCTCGGGCGGGAAGGCGTCGACCTCGTCGGGCTCGGACGCGCGCCGCGCCGCCGGGTCGAGCTCGGGCCGCGCGACGGCCGCCTCCTTGCCGGGGCGCGCGAACTCGCGACGCAGCCCGTCGATCAAGCGGTGCCGCGCCGTGCCGAGCACCCACGCCGCGGGCCGCGCGGGTACGCCGTCCGTCGGCCAGCGCTCGAGCGCGACGGCGAGCGCCTCCTGGAGCGCCTCCTCCGCGCGCTCGAAGTCGCCGCAACGCCGGATGAGCGCCGCGAGCAGGAGGCCGTGCTCCTCGCGGAACACGGCCTCCACGACGGCGCGCGGGTCGTCGGGAGCCGTCACGCGCGGACGCCGGCGGTCCGCACGCGGGCCGTCGCCGTGCCGGGCGCGCTCGTCCGCCGCGCGCTCACCGCGCGAGGTCGCCCGCCGGCTTCTCGAAGTCCGCCTCCTCCCAGAGCGGACGCACCTCGACGCTGCCGTAGGTCGCGGACGGGATCTTCGCCGCCCACGCGATGGCCGCGTCGAGGTCCGGCGCCTCGACGAGGTAGAAGCCGCCGAGCGCCTCCTTGGTCTCCGCGAACGGCCCGTCCGTCGTGACGAGCCTGCCGTCGCGCACGCGCACGGTGGTCGCCGCGGCGGCCGGCTGGAGGCGCGCCGACTCGAGGTGCGCGCCGGCGCCCTCGAGCTCCGCGCCGAAGCGCCCGTAGCCCTCGAGGATCTCGCCCATGGCCTCGGGGGTCATCTCGGCCTCCTCGGCCTCGCTCGATGCGATGAGCAGCAGGTAACGCATGGTCCGTCTCTCCGTCTGGGGGGCGGGTCGGGCGGGCACCGGGCCGCCGCGGCCCGGCCGGTCCCCCGGCCTCGCCTCTCCGTCGAACGGGGCGGCCCGGTCTCGACGGCGATCTCGAAAGGCTTCCGGCGGACGCCTATCGTACGGGCGACCGCGGCCCTCGGGGCCGCCCGCAGCACGCCGACCGGGGGGACACGACGATGGCCGACCTGGACGACCTCCACGCGGTGATGCTCGAGGTCCGGGACCTCGTGAAGCAGCAGCTCGAGCACGAGCGGGAGAACGCGGAGCGGGCGCGCGCCCAGACCGAGCTCGCGCTCCGGCGGCAGGCGACGGCCGTGCGGTTCCAGCGCATCGGCATCGTCGTCGTCCTGCTCATGGTCGCGCTGCTGGCCTGGTACCTCTACGGACACCTGTACGCCTGACGGACCGGGCCGCGGCGCGCGGCGCCAACTCGCAAGGAGACCCGCCATGGGACGCATCCTCGGTGCCGGCCTCGCCGGCGGCCTCGTGCTCTTCGTCTGGGGCATGGTGGCGCACATGGTCCTTCCGCTCGGGCACATGGGCTTCGGCACGCTCCCCGACGAGGGCGCCGTCACCGGCGTCCTCGAGGACGACGACGTCCCGGCGGGCATGTACATGATCCCCGACCTCCAGCCGGGCGCGACGCCCGAGGAGACCGAGGTGTGGAAGGGACGGGTCCGCGCCGGCCCGCGCGCGCTCGTCATCTACACGCCCGACGGCGCCGAGCCCATGCCGCCGCTCACGCTCGGCGCGAGCTTCGCGATCAACGTGCTCTCCGCGCTCGTCGCGGCGCTCGTCGTCTCGCAGACCGCGAGCTTCTACTTCGGACGCGTGCTCGTCGTGACGCTCATGGGCCTCTTCGCGTGGCTCGCCGTCGAGGCGATGTACTGGAACTGGTACTTCTTCCCGACGGACCGCCTCAGCGCGAGCCTCGTCGAGCACGTCGCCGGGTGGTTCGCGGCGGGGCTCGTCGTCGCGGGGATCGTGAAGGGCCGCCTGCGGTGACCGGACCGCGTGCGCGGACCGGCGCGCCGCGCGGTGCCCACGCCTCCATCCGCACGCCGCGTCGAGACGCGCCGGCTCAGTCGACGCCGAGCGCCGCGAGCTCGTCGCGGAGGATGTCGTACGCGCGCGCCGCGGCCGGCGAGAGCCCCGGCAGCAGGTTCGTCGTCTCGAAGGGGTCGACGAGCAGGTCGTAGAGCTCGTCGGGCTGCCCGTCCTCGCGGATGAGCTTGAAGCGCGGACCGCGCACGGCGCGCTCGTGCTCGTCCCAGGGCGGCGGGCCGTTCGGCGTGAAGCGCTCGGCGTAGACCGCCGACCGGGGCGAGAGCCACGGGCTCCCGAAGCACGGCGCGAAGGACACCGAGTCGACGGCCGTCGGCGCGGGGACGGCCGCGAGGTCGGCGAGCGTCGCGAAGACGTCCGTCACCGAGACGAGCGCGGCGCTCTCCGCGGAGAGCACGTGCGGACCGCGCACGAGGAGCGGGACGTTCACGCCGCCCTCGTAGAGCGAGTCCTTCGCGTGCGCCGGCACGAACGGCGCCTGCGACACCTGCCGCGCCGTCCCGTTGTCGCCGAGGAAGATCACGTAGGCCTCGGGCGCCTCCTGGTGCACGGCCGCGAGCAGCCGGCCGATCTCCGCGTCCATCGCCTCGACCATGGCCTTGCCGAGCTGCCGGTTCGTCGGGTTCGGCGGGAGGTTGTCGCACCACGTGCTCGCGCAGCTCGCCGCGGGACACACCTCGGCGGGCGGCGCGTGGAAGGGCGCGTGCGGCGCGTTGTAGCCGACGCAGAGCAGGAACGGCGGCTGCAGCGCGCCGAGCAGCGCCACGGCGTCGTCCGTCGTGACGCGCGTCGCGTACTCGCTGACGGGCTGCGGCACGCCGTCGACGACCTTCGTCCACTGCGAGTAGTCGGGGAGGGCGCCGCCGAGCGCGCCGGCGTAGCGGTCGAAGCCGCTCGCGTTCGGGTGCATCTGCGCCTGGCCGGGCGCGAGGTGCCACTTGCCGACCCACGCGGAGGCGTAGCCGGGGAGCGCCTCGGGGAGCGTCGTCTCGGCGACGGCGAGCCCCGGGTTGCCCGGCGACACCGGCTGCCCCACGCCGGTGCGGAAGCCGTGACGCCCCGTGAGCAGCGCGGCGCGCGTCGGCGAGCAGGTGGGGTTCGCCCAGGCGTTGCGGAAGAGCATGCCCTCGCGCGCCATCGCGTCGAGGAACGGCGTGCACGGCGGGTTCGGCGCCTCGCCGTACGCGCCGAGGAGGTCGACGCCGAAGTCGTCCGCGACGATGACGACGAAGCTCGGCGGCGTCGCGACGCCGGGCGACGGACCGACGTCGCGCGCGGTCGTCGTGGCGGGGTCGGCGACCGCGCGGACGCGCGGCGGGGCGACGGGCGGCGTGCCGGTCGCGGGGACGTCGACCGGGGCCGTCAGGAGCAGCAGGGTGGCGAGGAGCATCGGGGAGCTCGGCGGGAGGCGGGAGCGTTCGGGACGCCCCGGGGGGATCGGGCCCCGGGGACGCGAGCGGACCCTACGCGCCGCGCGGTGAGAGGAGCGTGAGAGCGACCCGCGCTCCTCCCGCGAAGCTCGGCGCGCCGTCGCCTCCCGACGCGCGCTCAGCCCTCGCGCCGTCCGCGGAACCGCGGCGACGACAGGTGCACCCGCACCTCCTCGAGCCCGCGCCGCGCGCGCTCCGCCGCCTCGCCGTCCGGCTCGAGGTCGAGCACGTCGAGGAAGTGCTGGTACGCCGACGTCGGCCGCCCCAGCGCGTGGAGCTGCACGAGCCCCGCGCCGAGGTGCGCGGCCGCCGCGGCCGGCCCGACCGGGTGTCGGCGGAGCACGCGCCGGTACACCGAGAGCGCGGCCTCCGGCTGCCCCTCGCGCACGAGCCAGCGCGCGAGCTCCAGCCCCTCGTCCGGCGGCAGCGCGAGCGCCGACCGCTCGTCGCCCGCGAAGTAGAGCCGCGCCGCCTCCGAGACGCGCCCCGCGCGCACGAGCTCCGCGAGGTGGCTCGACGACGGCCGCTCCGCCGGCGCCGGTCGCTCGCGCGGCCGGAACGACCCGGGCCGTGCGCGCTCCTCGCGCCGGTCGACGAGCCACGCAGCGCCGATCCCCGCGACGAACCCGCCGATGTGCGCGCCGTGCGCGACACCGCCGCCCTCCGTCCAGCGCGTGAAGAGGAACGGCAGCAGGTTGTCGACGAGCAGGTAGAGCCCGAGCACGAGCCGCGCGGACACGACGACGACGTCCACGAGGAACGGGAAGAACACGACGAACAGCCGCACCGTGTTGCGCGGGAAGAAGAGGAAGTAGAAGCCCATCGCGCCCGAGATCGCGCCCGACGCGCCGACCATCGGCGTCTGCGAGTCCAGGTCGAACGCGGCGTGCGCGAGCGTCGCCGCGACGCCGCACCCGAGGTACGCCGCGAGGTATCCGAGCCGCCCGAGCCGGTCCTCGACGTTGTCGCCGTAGATCCAGAGGAAGAGCATGTTCCCGGCGAGGTGCGCGAAGCCCGCGTGCAGGAACAGCGAGACGAAGAGGTCCTCCACGGACGGCGCGGCGGGCCGGAAGCCGTGCTCCCACACGAAGACGTCGTAGGCGGTGACGCTCGCGAGCGCCTGCCGCAGCGCCGGCCCCTCGCCGAAGAGCTCCGAGAGGTACTGCACGTAGCTCAGCACCGCCGGGTCGTTCGGGTCGGGCGCGACGGTCGACAGCGGCCACGTGATCACGAGGAACACGAGGATGTTCACCGCGACGAGCACGGTGTTGACGACCGGCAGGCCGCGCGGGTTCGGGCTGTCGCCGAGGGGCAGGATCACGGCGCGCCGCTCACGACGACCGCACCGCGCTCAGACGAGCAGCCGCTTCGTCCGGAAGCGCGTGCCGTTGTTCGTGAAGGTCACCGCGGCGACGACCTCGCCGCCGACCCACGCGAAGCAGGGCTCCTCGGTCGGGAACCCGGGCGGCGTGCGCAGCGACTGGCCGCGGCTCAGCAGGTGCCGCTGCTCGAGCGGCACGTTGAGGCGCGGGAAGTCCTTGAGCGCGGACTCGATGCCCACGACGTCCTCGAGGGTCACGTCCTCGGGCGGCGTCGCCTGGTCGAGCTCGAGCGAGCCGACGCGCGTGCGGATGAGGTTCGACATGTAGCCGCCCGTGCCGAGCGCCTCGCCGAGGTCGCGGGCGATGGCGCGCGCGTACGTGCCGGCGCCGCACCGCATGTGCAGCTTGACCTCCGGCCACGCGTAGTCGGTGAGCGTCAGCTCGTGCACCGTCACGGTGCGCGGCTTCGCCTTGACCGGGTTGCCCTTGCGCGCCTCGCGGTGCAGCCGCTTGCCGTCGACCTTCACGGCGCTGTACGTCGGCGGCACCTGCTCGATGTCGCCGCGGAACTGCTCGAGCGCGGCCTCGATCGCCTCGCGCGTCGGCGGCTCGGGCGCCGGCTCGACGACCTCGATCGCGCCCTCCGCGTCGTCCGTCTCGCTGCGCGCGCCGAGCGTCACCGCGATGTCGTAGACCTTCTCGCCGTTCACGACGAGATCCTGGATCTTGCGCGCCTTGCCGACGACGAGCACGAGCACGCCGGTCGCGAGCGGGTCGAGGCTGCCGCAGTGCCCGAGCGGCCCGATGTCGAGCTGCTTCTCCACGACGTCGAGGGCGCGGCGCGACGTGAGGCCGCGCGGCTTGTCCACGACGATGAGGCCTCGGACCTGGCTTTCGGGGGCGGTGTCGGTGCTCACGGGACTCCTGCTCTGCTGGACGGCGCGCGGGCCGCTAGAGGGTGCCGTTGACGACGAGCGTCGGGGCGTGCCGGCTGTCCACGGTGACGGTGAATTCCCCGCGACCGCGAACGATCCAGCGTAGCCTTTCCGAGCCGTGTCCGGGAATCCCCCGGTCGAGCCGCAGCCGCTCGGGCTCGTGCTCGACGGCGCGGAAGCCCGTGGGATCGAAGCGGTCGGCGTCCGGGCCGCCCGCCACGACGACGAGGTCGTCGCCCTCGATCGTCACGATGTCCGCCGTGCCGATGCCCTTGTCGGCCGCCACCCGCGTGCGCGTCGGGATCCAGCGCTCGTTGCGCACCTCGAGCGTCACGACGCGCGCGCCGCCCGGCAGCTCCTCGACCTCGAGCGGGCCCGCCGACAGCACGGGCATCTGCTCCGCGTGGAACACGCAGAAGGCCGCGTTGCGGTGGAGCATCTCCTCGATCATGAACGGCGGCGGCACGCGCCCCGTCATCTTGCGGAAGCCGCCCACCTCGACGGTGCCGTAGTCGGGGTGCTCCACCTCGTGCCAGTCGACGAAGGTCTCGCCGAAGAGCACGTGGTCGTCGAAGAAGTGCGCCGACTCGGTCCGGCCCATGCCGTCGGTGCCGTCATCGGTCGTGTCGCCGAACGCCTGCGACGACGCCCACAGCTCGTTGGTGAACGAGACGATGCCGAGCCCCTCCGCCGTCCAGTCGACGAAGCCGCCGTGCACGTCGTAGAGGTCGCGGTAGATGATGAGCGACCGGTAGTGCGGGATGATCTTCTCGCCGTCGTCGGCGATGGCGTCGTACGTCTGCTGGTCCGTGCGCGGGTAGTAGTCCTCGCGCGCCTTCGCGCCCGGGCCGCGCAGGATCATGCCGCCCGAGTTGTGGAACGACTGCACGGCCGCGATGTTCGGGTGCGCGACGATGAAGCGCCCGATCGCCTCCGACTCGGGGTGGCTGAACGGGTACGCGCCGGCGCCGTACTGGATGTACTCGGGCCGCCAGCCGCTGCCCCAGTTGCGGTTGAGGTCGTAGCCGCCGGGGCCGTCCTCGTTCGTGCGGCCGTCGCCGTCGTTGTCGAAGCCCTCCTGGCCGAGCTGCACCCAGTCGGCGCCGCGCGCGACGCGCTCGTGGTCGGACACGCGCACGAGGATGCGCGGGTCGACCGGGTCGAGGACGTGCGTGCCCGTGCCGGGCGCGACGCGCTTGCGCATGGACAGCAGCTCGCCGTCGCCGTCGAGGTCGTCCGGGCCGTCCTCGTCGAAGAGGCCGTCGCCGTCGTTGTCCGTCGGCTTCTTGCCGCTGCGCGAGCTGTGCATGGTGTTCGGCGCGTCGAACCAGAACTGGCGGCCGTCCGGGTTCACCATGGGCAGGATGTAGAAGACGCGCGTGTCGACGAGCTCCGTGATCGCGGGCAGCTCGCCGTAGCGCTCGAGCAGCGTCCACGCGAGGTAGACGCACGCCTCGCTGCCCTGCACCTCGTTGCCGTGCACGTTGCCGTCGACCCACATGGCGCACTTGTCCGCCTCGTCGCCGGTGTCCGCGTTGGCGATGGTGAGCAGCGGCATGGGCCGGCCCTCGGTGCTCTCGCCGATGAACTCGAGGCGGCAGAGGTCCGGGTACGCCTCGGCGAGCCGGCGGCACAGGTCCGTGATGCCCTCGACGTCGTAGAAGCGGTTCCACGCGATCGGGACGTTCGGCTCGCGCACGGCCTGGGCGGGCGCGGGCGGGGCGAGGAAGGCCGCGAGGAGCGCGACGGCGGGCAGCAGGGTTCGGAGCATGGATCGGGTCGTGCGGGGGGCGGTCGGGTGCGGGGCGGCGGCGGGCGCGCCGCGGGGCGAGGCGCCGCGCGCGGCGTCCGTCGGGCGGGGCGTCGTCACGGGAGGATGACCTCCTTCTCGAGGTCCTCGACGCTGTCCGCGTCGAGCGTCAGCCGGAGCCGCGCGCCGCGCGCGCCGGCGAGCGTCCAGCGCAGCTCCTCGCGGCCGCCGGCGCCCTCGAGCCGGCGCACGAGCTCCTGCTGCGGGCCGTGCACGCGCGTCACGCCGTCGGGCAGCTCGAGCCGCACGCGCATCGGACGTGTGAGCCGCGCGTCGGCGCCGAACCGCGTCGACGTCGGCAGCACGCCCGAGTTCACGACGGCCACCTCGACGGTGTAGAGGCCGCCGCCGTGGTCCGTGATCTCCAGGTCCTCGAACGCGACCTCGGGGAACCAGCCGAGCGACGCGAGCAGCAGCTCCTCGAGCGCCGCGCGGAACGCGTCGACGCCCTCCGTCGTGCGTCCGGCGCGCGCGAGGCCGTCGTCGGTGAAGCCGCCGATCTCGACCTCGCCGAGCTCGGGGTGCTCGAACACGGTCCAGGGCACGAAGGCGTCGAGCTCCTCCTGCCCGTCGTACCACTGGAGCACGGCGGCCGGCACGGGGCTCGACGGGTCGGAGGTCGGTTTCGGGGCCTTCTCCTTCTTGTCCTTCGTCTCGTCGCCGGGCGCGTCCTCGTCCGCGTCCGCGTCCGCGAGCGTCGCGTCGTGGCCCTCCGGCTCCGCGTCCGCGGCGTCGTCGCCCTCGGCGGGCTCCTCGGCCTCCTCCTTCTTCTCCTCCTTCTCTTCCTTCTTCTTCTCGAGCGTCTCGGACGCCCCCCAGGGGCGCAGCCCGATCGGCCAGCGGCCCGCCTGGTGGTAGGCCCACGCGAGGAGGCCGCCGTCCGCGGGGCCGTCGCCCTTCACGTCGTGCTTCGTCTCGAGCAGCTCGATCCCGTCAAGCCGCCGCTTCAGCTCCTTCATCGAGGCGACGTCGTCCTTCATGAGGCCGTCGAGCGGCGAGCGGAAGCCGCCGCCCCAGCCGCCGCGGTCGATCGTCTTGGCCTCCTTGGGCAGCGAGACGAGCGTGTCCTCGTCGCCGACGACGACCACGCCGAGCAGCCCGGGGTGCGCGAGCACGAGGTCGACGAGCGCGCGCGTCTCCGGCTCGCTCACGGCCCACTGCCCGGTGTGCGCCGGGTGCTCGTCCCAGCCGTGCGGGAAGTTCTCGTTGATCAGCACGCCCTGGCCGTCGTCCTCGTGCCAGGCGCCGTCACCGTCGTCGTCGAGGCCCTCGCGCAGCAGGCGGTGCGTGCCGCGCTCGCCCTCGGAGCGCTTCGCCTTGCGCAGCGCGCGCGGGTCGTGTTCGTCGACGACCCACTCGCCGGCGCCGTCGGGCACGCGCATCCAGGTGATCTTCCCGTCGCCGTCGAGGTCCGACGGGCCGTCCTCGTCGAGACGGCCGTCGCGGTCGCGGTCGAGCGGGCGGCCGTTGCCGCGCGTCGCCGCCGCCGGCTCGTCGCCCCCGGTCTGCGCCTCGCGGCCGGCCGGGTTCGCGAGCGGCACGAAGACGAGCATGTCGTCGCCGAGCCGCTCCTCGAGGTCCCCGCGCTCCGCGAGGTCCCGGACGACCTGTCGCAGCAGCCGGGCGTCGGACACGCGCCGCCCGTCGAGCGCCGCGACGACGAGCAGGCCGCGGCGCTCCGCGAGCGGTCGGTCGCCGAAGGCCAGCACCTCGGCGCGCAGCGGCACGCCGCCGCGGCTCTCGCCGTAGACGACCGTGCGCGCGGGGCCGGCGGCGTCCGCGTCCTGGGAGGCCGTCGCGGCGGCGCGCGGCGCGGGGTCTTGGCCCGGCCGGGCGCCGGGCGGGGACGCCGCGCAGGCGACGAGCAGGGCGGTGAGGGCCGCGAGACTGCGGGAGATGCGCATCGGCGGCGGGGCGCAGGGCCGCGGCGGCCTCGG
>JAUIEF010000049.1 GCA_030428785.1 bacterium | reverse complement strand
GGCACCCCGCCGCCGCGGGCTTCACGGTGCACACGCGCGATCTCGACGCCCTCACCGAGCGCCTCGGGGCCTGGGTGCTCGCGAACACCGCCCCCGCCGACCTGATCCGCCGCCGCCGGGTCGACGGAGGTCTCGCCGGCCCCGGCGTCCACGGACGAGCGGCCCGCCGCCCCCGCGCGGCGGGCGCGCCCCGCCCTCCCGCGCGAGCTCACCGCCGCGCTCACCGGCGAGGACCCGGACGCGCGGCCCGTCCCCCCCGCCGACCCCGAGGCGGCCCTCGAGGCCGTCGCCGCCGAGGTCCGCGCCTGCACGGCCTGCTCCCTCTGCGAGACCCGGAACCTCGCCGTGCCCGGCGAGGGGGCCCCGCGCGCCGACGTCGTCTTCGTCGGCGAGGGCCCGGGCGCCGACGAGGACGCCTCCGGCCGCCCGTTCGTCGGCAAGGCCGGCCGCCTGCTCACGGACATCATCACGAAGGGCATGCAGCGCGAGCGGGAGTCCGTCTTCATCGCGAACGTCGTGAAGTGCCGGCCGCCGGGCAACCGGAACCCCACGCCGGACGAGACCGCCGCCTGCATCGGGTACCTCCACCGGCAGCTCGAGATCCTGTCCCCGAAGGTCGTCTGCGCCCTGGGCAAGGTCTCCGCGCACCACCTCCTGGGCACGGACCTCTCCATGACCCGCCTCCGCGGCGGGAGCCACGCCTGGCGCTCGATCCCCGTCGTCCCGACCTGGCACCCGGCCTACCTGTTGAGGAATCCGGGCGCGAAGCGTCAGACCTGGGAGGACATCCAGCGCGTGATGGAGATCGCCGCCCGCCCATGACCTTCCTCGGTGCCAGTGCCATCGGCGTGGACGTCACGGACGGCACCCTCAAGGCCGTGAAGCTCGTGCGCCGCGGCCGGCGGGTGCGGCTGGCGGCGAGCTGGCGCATCCCCTGCCACCGGGACGAGGACCGGGAGCGGGCGGCCCTCGCGGCGCTCGCCTCCTTCGCCGGCTCGGCGCGCCCGGACGGGCTCACCTCGGTGATCGTCGCCGCGCCGGACCACGGGCACGCGAGCCGCACGTACATCATCCCGACCATGGCCACGGAGCGCCTCGCGGACATGGTTCGCTACGAGGTGCTCTCCGAGCTCCGGCTGGCCGCCGAGGACACCGTCGTGCGCTTCCACGCGCGGAAGGGCGTCGTCGAGCGGGAGGTCCACGCCGTGGCCTTCGACCGCGGCCGCCTGGACACCTTCACGGCCCAGCTCCGCGAGGCGCGCATCCCCTTCGACGAGCTCCACCCGCCGGGCTACGCGCTCGCCTCCTTCGTGGAGCACGAGCAGCCGCTGGGGCGCGACCGCGTCGTGCTGGGCGTGGGCGAGCGCTCCACGGAGCTCGTCCTCCTGCGGGACGACGGCCTCTGGACGCGCCACCTCCCGTTCGGCGTCGCGGACGAGCGGCGCCCCGCCGTGCTCGCCGAGCGGCTGGCGAGCGAGGTCGAGGCGGCGGCGGCGTTCCTGCTCCCGGACGACACGCCCTTCCGGCCGGCGGACGCCGTGCTCACGGAGGAGGGCGCGCTGAGCGCCCGGCTCACCACCGAGCTCACCCGCGCCCTCGCCCTGCCCGTGACGCGCTTCGGCGAGCTGCCGCGCATCGACACCCCGGGCCGGCTCCGCGGGTCCGGCGCCACCGAGGCGCAGACCCTCGCCATGGGCAAGGCGCTGGGCCTCGCGCTCACGGGCCTCGGCCTCGCGCGCTTCCCGTGCCCGCTCGTGAGCGGCAACCCGCGCCGCGCGGCGCTCCGCACGCTGCCCTCCGCGGCGGCGGGGCTCGTCGTCGCGTCGCTGGGGCTCTTCGGGATGACGCACCTCGCGCTCGACCGGGCCGACACCCTCGCGACGACCCTCGCCGAGGACCTGCCGGGCGAGATGGAGGACCTGCTCCGCCGCAGCCAGGAGACGCGCGCCGAGCTCGGGACGCTCCAGGGCCGGGCCGACGGGCTGCTCGCCCTCGCGCGACGGCGCCCGGCCGTGATGGCCGTCCGGACGGCGCTCGACCGGGTCGCGCAGGTCGTCGCGACGCGCGGCAGCGAGACGCTCCACGTGGACAGCGTGTGGCTCGCGCCCGGGGACACGGCGCGGCCGTCGCAGCTCACGCTCACGCTCGACGCGGACCCGGGCCGGGACGAGGCCCTCGCGGCCGCCCTGCCCGAGACCTTCCGCGGCGTCTTCGAGGACGTCACGGTGGCGGGCCCCTCGCCGGCGCCGGAGCGCGGCCTCTCCCGCTGGGTCGTGGAGATCGTGCTCCCATGACTCGGGGAACGGTGCTCCCGTCTTTGGACATCGTGTCCCCGCCTGTGGCCATCGTGCTCCCGTCTTTGGCCATGGTGTCCCCATGAAGGTCGTCGCGGTCCTCGTCGCCACGCTCTTCCTGTCGTCGGTCGTGACCTGGCTCGTCGCCGGGCTCGGCGGCCAGGAGCGGGCGCGGACCGAGCACGCCGATCTCCTGCGGCGCATCGAGCGGACCCGGGAGGCGCGCGTCACCCTGCCGCCCGTCTCCTACGCGGAGGCCGAGGCGCTCGCCGCGGAGCGCGACCGGCTCGACGAGCTGGGCGACCGGCGGCTCGCGCTCCTCACGGACCCGCGGGACGCGCCCCGGGGACGGACCCTGGGGAGCGTCCTCGCGGACCTCGACCTGCCCGGGCTCGCGGAGGGCGCCCCGCTCCGGACGCAGGTCGAGGCCTGGGCCGCCGACGACCCGGCCGCGGAGGCGGTCCTCGCGCGGCTGCTCGCGCTCGTCGACGAGGCGGACGTCGCGGAGGTCGAGAGCCTCTCCCGCCGGCGCGAGGACAGCCTCGCCGTGCCGGACCTCGCGGCGGAGGCCTGGGAGCTCGTCGTCGTGAGCGAGATGGACTCCGTGCTCGCCTTCCTCGAGCGGCTCGTGCCGGGCCACGGCGAGCCCGTGCTCAGCGTGACCTCCGCGAGCCTGCGCCGCATCGACCCCACCCTCTGGTCCACCCTGCCGGACCGCCTCGAGGCCCCGCCGGTCCGCCTCTCGGTGCGGGTCGAGGCGCACCGGGTCCGGCCGACCGTCCCGGGAGGCCGCCCGTGACCGCCGCCGAGGGACGTATGGGCCGATTTCTCGTGTTGACAGGTTCCGGCCTATCCATTATCGTTTTCGCCCTCGCCCTGGTCGTGCATAATCGCTTGTACAGCAACGACTTAAGGCGAGCCGCCAGCCTCGGCGAGCAGGTGCGGGCGCGTCTGGATGCACGGCCGGACACGCCTGCCCGCCGGCTGTCCGGACACGCCGGCGAGGGGTTCGAGGCCGCCCTCCGTCAGGCCCCCGTACGCGCGGCCACCGCCCTGGACGCCCTCCTTTTGTACGACGAGACGGAGAGGAGCAGCTTCGCCGCGTTGCGCTGGCCCGGCGGGTCGGCCGCGGTCCTCCCCACGAGCGGTCTCGCCGCGCCCCGGGACGTCGCCGCCGACTACGAGGCGGGCGCCGTGTCCCTGCGCTGGACCGTGGCCCCCTCGACCCGCGAGGTCGCGACGACCGGGCTCGAGCCCGACCAGCGCGTCGGGCACCGCGTCTACCGCTCGACGGACGGCGGACCGCCGGAGCTCGTGGCGTCCCTCGCCGCGGACGCCGTGCGCTGGCGCGACGACGCCATGCCGCTGGCCGGCGGCGACCTCACCTACGAGGTGTGGACCTGCCTGCTCCGTCGCCCCCTCGGTGACCCCGACGCGGACGAGACCCTCGTGCGCTCGGAGAGCGGGGAATTGGTTACCGTCCGGGTCCCTGAGCACTTCAGGTTGATGCTGGTCTCGGGCGACCGCGACGCTGCCGTGCTCCGGATGGAGGTGGGGCCTGCCTCCCAGCCGGTCGCGGTCCACGACGTGGAGCTGTCGCCCGGCGATCCGGTCGACGCAGCGGGGCTCTCCACGGGCCTGGTCCTCACCGGCCTGGAGATCCTCGAGGAAGAACGACTCACCACGCGGACGCGTCTCGTGTTCACCTCCGACGCGCGTCTCGTGCTCGACCCCGTCACGCAGGACCCCCGAACGTCCGACACGCAAGTCCTCATGCCGCAGACCCGCCTGGTTGCTACCCTGGCCGCCCCTTCAGGCGCGACCCGACGTCTGGAGCTGGATCTGCCGTGAAACCCCAACCCCGGAAACGGCCGCCCATGCAGCCCCACGTGCGTACCCTCCGCTCCGCCCTCGGCGGGGCCCTCGGTCTCCTGGCCCTCGTCTCGAGCTGCGGCACGCTGTCGCCGCAGACCGACGACACGACGGGCCCCATGAATGGGAACGGGAACGGGACCGAGTCCGAGGCGCTGCCCGACAGCGCGGTCGTGGCCGTGGACGACGGCGCCGTCGACCCGTCGGCGCCCGGCGGCGAGGAGTGGCTCCGCGACTACGCCGAGCAGGTCCAGCGCGTGCGCGCCGCGAACCCCGCGACGGTGGAGCCCGGCGTGCTCCCGGCGCAGGACGCCGAGGGCGGCGGCGAGGGCGGCGACGTCGAGCAGCTCGTGCAGGACGCGCGCGCGCACACGCAGCTCGTCGAGCAGCGGCTCACGCTCCTCGTGGAGAGCTTCATCGACGAGGGCCTGGCGCTCCTCGAGGCGGGCGACGTCGCGGGCGCGCACGAGCAGTTCGTCCACGCGTACGAGCTCGACCCCGAGCACCCGGTGGCCCGCGAGCTCTGGGCGCAGACGGGCACGCTCATGGGCGACGACCAGGCCGAGCTGAGCGCGGTGGCGCAGAACGCGCGCGACCTCGAGAACGTGCGTCGCGGCCAGAAGCGGCTGCTCGTGAGCAACCACATCGAGCAGGGCCGCAAGGCGCTCGCCGAGAGCCGCCCCGAGGACGCGCTCCGGCACTTCGAGGACGCGCTGTCGCTCGTGCGCTTCAACCCCGACGTGAACGTCGAGGGCGTGCGCGAGGGCGACGTGCAGGCGCTCGTCGACAACGCGCGGGCCGAGGTCCGTCGCGCGCAGGAGGCCCGCGAGGCCGCCGTCGCCGACGAGGCGCGCCGCCGTCAGGAGGAGTTCGAGTTCGCCGAGCGCAACCGCATCCAGCTCAAGGTCGACGGGCTCATGCGGTCCGCGAACGCCGCCTTCCTGCGGGACGACTTCCAGAGCGCCGTCGAGAGCCTCGACGAGCTGCTGCGCATCGCGCCGCGCAACGAGGAGGCCTCCGAGCTGCGCCGCATCGCGACGCGCGCGACCTACGAGCGCGACGCGCAGACCATCCGCAAGAAGTACCGCGAGGCCTGGGTCGACACCTTCGACGACCTCGAGCACGACACGATCATCCAGAACGACATCATCGAGTTCCCGGACGCGCGCGAGTGGAAGCGCATCGAGGACCGCGGCGCGCGCACCTTCGCGGGCAGCCAGGAGCGGTCGGACGCCGACCAGGCGATCCTCGACCGCCTCGACCAGATCCGCATCCCGATCGACTTCCAGCAGGCCGACCTCACCGAGGTGCTCGACCACCTGCAGCGCGTGGCCGGCGTGAACTTCCTCATGTCGCCCGACGTGCAGGACGAGGCCGACAGCAACACCTACGACATCGTCGACCGGAACAACCTGCCGGTCTCGCGGATCCTCAAGATCATCCTCGAGGACCTGAGCATCCCCGAGATGACGTACACGGTGCAGAACGGCGTCGTGCGCGTCATCACGAGCACCGAGACGCGCGGTGACTACGTCCTGGAGATGTACGACATCCGCGACCTGACCTTCACGCCCGTCGACCACCCGACGCAGGACTTCAACCTCCTGCCGTCCGGCACGGACGAGGAGAGCTTCACCGAGGGCGTCGAGGAGGACGAGCCCCTGCCGCTCGTGAGCGAGGACACGCTCCTCTCGCTCATCCAGGACAACATCGCGCCCGACACCTGGACGGACGACCCGGCGCGCAGCATCAACCAGATGCCCGGCACGCTCGTCGTCAAGACGACGCCCGACGTCCACACGCAGATCCGCCAGCTCCTCGACGACCTGCGCAAGAACACGACGACGCTCGTCCACATCGAGACGCGCTTCATCGAGGTCGAGGACAGCTTCCTCGAGGACATCGGCGTCGACCTGCGCGGCCTCACCCCCGCCCAGGGCACGAGCCTCGAGGACTTCGGCCAGCCGAACGCCGGCGGCGTCGGCACGCCGAGCAACCCGTCCGGCATCGGCACGGGCATCGACACCGGCGCGTACTACCCCGGCGTCAACGGCGACCTCAAGGGCCGCACCGAGCACCTGTTCGACACCGTGCTCGGCGAGTCCGACGTGCTCTCCGGCGGCGGCGGCTTCTCGCTCGAGGCGCTCTTCCTCGACGACACGAACGTCAACGCCGTCCTGCGCGCGGTCACCAAGTACCAGAACAGCAACATCGTCAACGCGCCGAGCCTCACGATCCGCAGCGGCCATCGCGGCAACATCAACGTGCTCACGAACCGCACCTACGTGCGGGACTTCGAGCCGGAGATCGCGCAGGCGGCCGTCATCGCGCAGCCGGAGCTCGGCGTCGTGCGCGACGGCATCGTGCTCGACGTGCGCGCCGTGGCCTCCGCCGACCGCCGCTTCATCACGCTCGAGCTGCGGCCGACGCTCGCCGAGCTCGTGCCCGACGCGGACGGCGACCCGCTCCCCGAGGCGCTCGTCTCGCTGGGCACGCCCAACGCGAACAACGTGACGATCCAGCTCCCCGAGCTGAAGATCCAGCGCCTGCGCACGACGGCCACCATCCCGGACGGCGCGACGCTCATGCTCGGCGGCCTCAAGACCTCCATCGAGCAGGACCTCCGCTCCGAGACGCCGTTCCTGGCCGACATCCCGATCATCGGCTCGCTCTTCGCGCGCCAGGGCCAGTACACGAGCAAGCGCAAGCTGCTCATCCTGCTCACGGCCCGCATCATGGCCCCGGAGGAGGACGAGCCGACGACCGGCTTCCTCCGCTGATCCGCGGCCGGCGCCGCCGGCCGACCTCCCCCACGCGACGACACCCTTCCCCCGCCCCATGAACCGACCCAGCCTGCTCGCGGCACTCGTCCCGGCCACGGTCCTCCTCGCGGCCCCCAGCCCGAGCGCCGACGACGCGGCCGACCTGCTGGCCGACGACCTCCGCTTCGCCGAGGCCCTGGCGGTCTCCCGGTTCTACGACCTCGCCGACGACGTCGCCGGCCGGACGTACCAGCGGATCGAGGGCCTCTCCGGCGACGAGGTCGACCTGGCGGGCGAGGCGAGCCTCATCCGCGCGCGGATCGACATCCGGCGCAGCGAGGCGACGCCGGACCCGGAGGAGCGGCTCGCCGCGATGACGCGGGCCGTCGAGGCGCTGCGCGACTGGTCGCGACCGGGCTCCGACTACGCGTACCTCGACCGCATGACGGACGCGCTCGAGGACCTGGCGAAGACGCTCAGCGAGCGCGGCAAGGAGTACGCGGACCGCTACGCCGAGGGTGACGCCGCGGCGCAGGCGCTCGCCGACTCGGACTTCCGCGAGGCGGACGAGGTCTTCAAGGCGCTCGAGGACGAGGCGCGGGCGCGCGCCGAGCAGCTCGAGGGCGAGGAGAAGAACGACCGGGCGGAGGAGATGGCGTTCCGCGCCGCGACGACCTTCTACCTGCGCGGCCTCAACTCCGTGGACTGGGCCGACGTCGCGACGGACCGCGAGTTCCGGCTCGAGCAGGCCATCGAGCACATCGACGAGTTCCTCTGGGAGGTCAGCGAGGAGTCGCTCGTCTACTACAGCGCGACCTACGAGATGGCGCGCGCGCTCCACAAGCTCGGCGAGGTGCGCGACGCCCGCGAGCTGCTCGAGAACATCCTCGAGCTCGGCACCCCCATCTTCTGGGAGTACGAGGGCGAGAACATCGTCGCGCTCTTCCCGGCCGGCGTGCAGCGCATCGTCGCGGGCCTGTTCGACAACGTGTGGGGCTACCTCGCGGTGCTCGACGCGGAGGACGGGGACCTCGCCGGCGCGAACCAGCGCATCGAGACGATGCTCGCGGAGCACCAGGAGAAGGGCGTGCCCATGGGCCGCGAGGGCCACACGGTGCTCCTCGACTGGGCGCGCAAGCTGCTCGAGCTGGGCCGCACGAGCGAGGCGAGCCACCTCGCGCTCAAGGTCTCCGAGGAGGGCCGCGGCTCGCCCGTCGGCGGCCGCGCGGAGGTCTTCCTGTCGAGCCTCGTGACGAGCGGCGACGTGCGCATCGACTCGCCCGACGCGCTCAAGTCCGCGGCCGACGGCTTCCGCACCGAGCAGAAGCACGACGAGGCGTCCTACTTCTACGCGCGCGCCGCCTCGCTGGCCGAGACGGAGGCGGACCTCGACGAGTTCGCGTACGAGTCGTGGATGGGCGCCGGTCGCTCGCTGCGCCAGCTCTCGCGGCACCTCGAGGCGGCCGTCGCCTTCGAGGAGGCGCTCGACGTCGCGGTGAACCGCCACGCGGACGACGTGACGCGCCAGGAGACCGCCGCGCAGCTCATGTACCAGAGCTACGCGAGCCGCTTCACCGAGACGCAGGACACCTTCGACAAGGCGCTGCGCGACGGCGCGAGCCAGCGCATCCTCGAGCTGGGCCTCGAGCTGGACGTCCAGTTCCAGAAGGCCGAGGAGACCTTCTACGAGGTCGCGAAGGGCGACGTCGCGGGCTTCCTCGCGGCGCTCGCCGAGTTCGAGGCGGTGCCCGAGTCGTCGACGAACTACGAGCGCGCCATCGTGTTCCAGGCGCGCTGCCTCGTCGAGGCGGGCCGGAACGACGACGCGCTCGCGCGCTTCCAGCAGCTCGAGGACCGCGTCGCCGACGCGCGCCTCGAGCCGACGAACGACGCGGCGCGCCAGAAGCGCGAGATCGCGCTCGCGCAGTCGCGGTACTTCCAGGCGGACCTGCTGCTCGACCTCGGGCGGCCCACCGAGGCGCTCACGCTCCTCGAGGGCTACGAGGCCGCCGTCCCGACGCAGGACAGCTACCACGTGAGCGTGAAGTACCAGCGCGTGCTGGCCCACGCCATGGCCGGGCAGGTCGCCGAGGCCGAGGACGCCTTCGACGTGCTCGAGGGCGAGCCGGCCGCCAAGGCCTCGCTCGTGTCGAGCGCGGCCTTCCGCGTGGCGAGCGCGCTCCAGGACGCGTCGGTCGAGGCCGCGGACGCCGGTGACGACGCCCGCGCGCGCGACCTGCTCCACCGCGCCGCGGAGGCGCTCGAGCGGTACTGCGTCGCCGACGGGTACTCGAGCTACCGCAACATCCTCACGACCGGCGAGTGGTACCTCGACGCGGCGGACCCCGAGGCCGCGTTCAAGATGTTCGAGAAGGCCGAGGAGGTCCACGGCGGCAAGATCAGCCAGAGCGACCTCGACGACGCCTTCGTCGGGCAGGCCCGCGCGCTCGACGCGCAGCACGACTTCGCCCGCTCGCGGCCGCTGTGGAAGGACCTCGTGACGCGCAGCCCCGCCGTCTCCATCAAGCGCGGCGCCGCTCGCAGCTTCGGCGGCTGGCTCGAGCTCCAGGACGACGGCTCGGTCGTCGAGATCCCCGGATCGGGCGACTACGAGGACGCCCACGACATCTGGGTCGACCTCTACAAGGGCGCCTCCCAGAGCGCGAAGTACACGGCGCTCTGGTGGGAGGCCAAGCTCGGCACCATCGACACGTGGTACCGGCAGCGCAACGCGAACCCCGAGAAGGGTCGCCAGGCCCGGCAGGTCCTCGACCAGCTCCGCCTGCTGCAGCCCAACTACGACAAGGACACCATCGAGCAGAAGGAAGCCGAGGGCCTCGGCTACTCGCCGCTCTACGCACCGAAGTTCAAGTACCTCGAGCGCCGCCTGCCCACGGGCTGACCGGTCCTCGACACCCACCGACACCGCGGCCGACGCGCGCCGGGACCTCCTCGCGGAGGGCCTCCGGAGCGGGCGGTCCACATTGATCGTTTCCAGGACCTGCCCTAGAATGCCGCGCTTGCTCCGGCCCCCGACCGCGCAATCCACGGAGTCCCCCGTGCCCTCGCTCCCCGTCCTCCGGCGGATCCCGTCCGCCCTCCTCGCCCTCGGGGTGGTGATCGGGTTCCTGGCGCCGGCGGGCGCCGCGCAGGCCGGGCGCGTCGACGTCCTCAACAACCGGGGCGAGGTGACCCCGCTGGCGGGCGCGACGATCGTCGAGGAGACCCTCGACGAGGTGCGCTTCACGCGCGAGGGCAGCGACCGCACGGAGAACCGGCCCGCCGACCGCGTCGTGCACATCGAATACGGCCGGGGCTCGCCCGCCTACGAGAGCGCGCGCGAGTCCATGGAGGTCGGCGACCACCAGAACGCGGTGAACCTCTTCTCCGCGGCGATCAGCGACAAGAACCCGCCCTGGGTCTCCGCGCACGCCCTGCTCGGGCTGGCCGAGGCGCACGGCGCCCGGGGCGAGAACGCCGAGGCGGCCAAGGCCGCCCAGCGCTTCCTCTCGGAGCACGGCAACCACCGGCTGACGCCCGACGCGCTCCTGCTCTCGGCGCGCTTCGCGTCCGCCACGGGCGACGCCGCGCGCGCGGAGCAGGACATCCAGCAGGTGCTGGGCCTCGCGAGCAGCGGCAAGGTCACGCCGGACTGGGCGGCGCGCGCGCACCTCGAGCGCGGCCAGAACCTGCTCGACGCGGGCAAGGGCTCCGAGGCCCGCGCGGCCTTCGACGCGGCGCAGCGCGCGGCCACCGACGGCGCGCGGGACCTCGGCGACCGGCAGGACCTCGCCGACGACCTCGCCGCCCTCGCGCTCGCCGCGCGCAGCGGCGCGGGCTCCGCGATCCTCGCCACCGGCGACCTCGCCGCGGCGCGCTCCTTCTTCCAGGCGCTCGAGCGCGACGGCGGCGACGACGCCGCCATCCGCGTCGCGGCGCTCAACGGACAGGCCGAGGCCGACTTCCTGGACCAGGGACGCAAGAAGGAGGCGCAGCTCGGCTTCGCCCGCGTCGCGGTCCTCGGCGCCTCGGTCCCCGAGGAGCACGCCAAGGCGCTCTACTACCTCGGTCGGTGCTGCGACGCGCTCGACGAGGCCGGCCGCGAGCCCAACGGGCGGGCGCGCGCGCAGCAGTACTACAAGGACGTCGAGCGGCGCTACCCCGGCACACGCTGGGCGCGGCTCGCACGCGAACTTCTTCCCTGAGACACGTCTCGACACACACGGTGAGATCCCCCGCGATGAAGGTCCCCCACCTGCTCATGTCCCTCGCCTTCGCGGTCTCCGCGCCGGCGACGACCCTGGCCGCGACGATGGTCCAGGACGACGCCGCCGCCGCCGCCCCCGTGGCGACGGAGACCAACGCCGCCGCGACGTTCTTCGACAACGCGGGCGCGATCGGCATGGTCATCATCGCGCTGTCGGTCGTCGCGCTGACGCTCATCATCAAGGAGATCATGGCGATCCGCCGCGACCAGCTCGCGCCGCCGGAGCTCGTGGACGAGGTCGAGGCGCTCTTCGAGGCCGGCGAGTACCAGGAGGCCATCGAGCTCTGCGAGACGGAGCCCTGCTACTTCACGAACATCGTCGCGGCCGGCCTGCCGAAGCTCAACGCGTCCTTCGAGGCGATGGAGAAGTCCCTCGAGGAGATGATCGAGGAGGAGACCATCAAGCTGCACGCGCGGCTGTCGTGGCTCTCGCTCATCGCCGGCGTCGCGCCGATGCTCGGTCTCATGGGTATGGTCAACGGCATGATCGGCGCCTTCGAGGTCATCGCGCAGTCCAAGGGTCAGGCGACCCCGGACAAGCTCGCGGGCGACATCTCGGGCGCGCTCATCACGACGCTGCTCGGCCTCATCGTCGCCGTGCCGGTGACGGCGGCCTTCGTGTTCCTCCGCAACCGCGTCGTCGCGTACTCGCTCGAGATCGCGGCCGTGGTCGAGGACCTGTTCGAGCGCTTCCGCCGCGCCGACGCCTGATCGCGCGTCCCTGATCCCGCACCCCGTCTCCCGACTCCCCCACCCCGGACCTCCACATGGCGAAGAGCAAGGCACGCCAGGGCACGGAAGTCGAGATGGACATGACGCCGATGATCGACGTCGTGTTCCTCATGATCATCTTCTTCATGATCGTCAGCGACATGAGCCAGCAGGACCTGGCCGACATCGAGCTGCCGGTCGCCGAGAAGGCGGTCGACGACAAGACCGAGGAGGGGCGGATGATCGTGAACATCTACCCCGACGGGAAGATCGAGATCAAGAAGCGGAAGTACGAGACGCTCGACGACCAGGGCGCCATCGACGCGCTGCGCGCGTACCTCGCGTCCGAGGTCGCGAAGGGCGAGCTCGACGAGCAGGGCCTCTCCGAACGCAGTCTCCTCATCCGCGCGGACAAGGAGACCAAGTTCAAGGAGGTGCAGAAGGTCATGCGCATCTGCGGTGAGAACGGCATCAAGATCTACAAGGTGCAGCTCGCCGCCGCGCAGAACGAGCAGCCGTAGGACCGACGCCCCCGCACGTCCCCCGAACACCCCGACGACGAGAAGAACGAGATGGCACGCAAGAAGGCGGAGATCGAGGAAGTCAAGATGGAGCTGACGCCGATGATCGACGTCGTCTTCCTCCTCCTGATCTTCTTCATCGTGACCATGAAGTTCAAAGTGCTCGAGGGGAAGCTCGAGACGGAGCTGCCGAAGGACGTGGGCGTCAACGCGGGCGAGGTCGACGAGCTGCTCGAGAAGCTCGAGATCGACATCAAGGCCGACCCGACGGGCGAGCACGGCATCGTCGTCGGCATCAACGGCAGCAAGATGCCCAACATGGCGACCTTCCGCTCGCGGCTGCGCAGCTTCGTGAGCCTCGACCCCGAGCAGAAGGCCACGCTGTACCCCGGACCCAAGGTGAACTACGAGCAGGTCGTGAAGGTCGTCGATCAGTGCATCCTCGAGAAGCTGACCGACCTCACCTTCGCGGGAGTCACCTGGGATGCCTGACACCCCCATCGCACCGACGGACGACTGCCGGCACGCAGCCCGCAGGTGGAGACCCCTGATGCAGACCCGGATCCCCTGGACCCTCGCCCTCCTCGTGGCCGCCCTCGTCGCGGTCCCGGCGGCCGCCCAGCAGGACGACGCCATGCAGGCCGAGCGTCAGCGGCGCGAGCTCATGGCGCAGAAGACGTTCCTGCTCGTCGAGCACTACATGGAGAACGCGCGCGAGCTCGAGGAGCGCCTCGACTTCGGCGCCGCGGAGTCCGAGCTCGAGAAGGCGTCGGCGCTCGACCCCGCCAACCGCGAGGTCGCCCGCTACCTCCAGGAGATCCAGGCGCTGCTCGGCCGCCCCGAGGCCGAGGCCGCCCTGCTCCGTCGCTCCGCGCGCGAGCGCTACGAGGCGCAGCGCCAGCAGCGCCGCACCCTCGCGATGACCGACCTGTCGGCCGCGCGCGAGGCCCTCGAGGCCGGTGACCACGAGCTCGCCGTCACGCTGGCGCGCGGCGTCGTGAACCGCATCGCCTGGACCGAGGGCGAGATGGACTGGGGCGACCTGCCCTCGGAGGCCGACGCCTTCCTCGCCCAGGCCGAGCAGGCCGAGGCCGCGCACGCCGCGCAGATCAAGCAGCGGCAGCGCGAGGAGACCTACCGGCGCATGAGCGACGAGGAGGACCTCGAGATCCGCCGCGAGGAGCAGCGCATCCAGAGCCTGCTCATCAACGCCGCGAACGCGTTCGACCGCGCCGAGTACGACACCGCCAAGGAGATGGCCGAGGCCGTGCTCGAGATCGACCAGCACAACACGAAGGGCCTCGCCATCATGGAGGCCGCGCGCGACGCCGCCCGCGAGCACGCGGACCGGCTCTTCGTGCAGCGCCGCCGCGAGGAGTTCAACCGCTGGCGCAACGAGATGGAGCGCGTGCGCATCCCGCACACCGACATCTTCACCGACCCGGACAAGGCGCACTGGGCGCGCATCTCGCGCCTGCGCGGCCTGCAGAACTCCCTGGGCCTCGAGGCGGTCGACCCCGAGCGCACGGCCCTCCTCGAGCGCATGAAGGACGCGCGCATGGACGTGGAGTTCGACGACAAGACGATCACCGAGGTCGCGAACAACATCTACTTCTCGACGGACATCCCCGTCTCCGTCGACCCCGAGGTCGCGCTCGAGCTCGACGACAACGGCGAGACCGTCACGCTCACGGGCCTCCGCAACCTCTCCGTGAAGGACGTGCTCGACATCATCACCGAGCAGGTCGGCGAGGAGCTCGCCTGGACCGTCCGCAACGGCCGCGCCTACATCACCTACAAGGAGAAGGCCGCCGGGAAGCCCGTGGTGCGCGTCCACCCGATCCAGGACCTCACCTTCAAGCTCACGGACTTCAAGGGCACGAACATCCGCGAGATCGCGCTCCCCGGCGAGGCCGGTGACGACAACGAGACGACGATCTTCAACTCGGAGCTCGAGCAGATCACGCTCATCGACCCCGAGGAGGTGCTGAACCTCGTGCGCGAGAACATCGCCACCGAGGACTGGGACCTGTCGGACGCCTACAACATCGACTTCGTCGACAACAACAACCTCATGGTGATCCACACGCCGGAGGTGCAGGCGGAGGTCGCGGGCTTCCTCAACGACCTGCGCGCGTTCTCGACGAGCATGGTCACCCTCGAGTCGCGCTTCTTCAGCATCACCGACTCCTTCATCGAGGAGATCGGCACGGACCTGCGCGGTCTCGACGCCGAGGGCGAGTTCTCGCAGTTCTACCAGCTCAACTCGGCGGGCGTGACGGGCAACCCGACCCAGGGTCTCGACAACCTGGGCGACGGCAACCAGAACCCGAACGCCGGTGTGTTCTTCGAGGACGGCGGCGACCAGGTCTACGCCGCGTCGTCCGAGAACTTCTTCCAGAACCCGCTCGGCAACCTGCTCTCGACGGTCGGCGGCGGTGCGTTCCAGTTCACGATCCTGGACGACACCGAGATCAACATCGTCATGAACCTCGTGAGCAAGAGCGAGAACGCGTTCGAGATCAGCGCCCCGGTGGTGTCGGTCTGCAACACGCAGCGCGCGTTCGTGACGGTCGTCAACCAGGTCTCGTTCGTGCAGGGCTTCGAGGTGGACGTCGCGACGAGCGCGTTCATCGCCGACCCGGTCATCGGCGTCGCGCAGGAGGGCATCGTCCTCGACGTCCGTCCGACCATCAGCTACGACCGCAAGTACGTGACGCTCGACGTCCAGACGACGGTCGCCGAGCTCGAGCGGCCCTTCCGCACGGTCACGACCCTGCTCGGCCCGAACGGCTCGCCGGTCACCTTCGCCATCCCGGTGCTCGAGGTGCAGGACGCCCAGACGACGGTCGTCGTGCCCGACGGCGGCGCCGTGGTGCTCGGCGGCTTCAAGCACGTCCGCTACAAGAACCGGACGGCCGAGTCCCCCTGGTTCGCCGACATCCCGGTGCTGGGCTTCTTCTTCCGCGAGAAGGGCCTCGTGGACGAGGTCACCGACCTCATCATCGTGATCCGCGCGAACATCACGGACTTCGGCTACCTCCGCGACGAGGGCTGACGCGCGCGGGCGGACGAGGGACCGCGCGCGGCGCACGCGTCCGGCCGGTCCCCGCCCCACCGTCTCCGGATCCGCCTTGATCGGCGGGTGACCGCCGCCGAGAATCCGTGGCGTGGCACGCCGCCTGTCCGCGATCTTCTTCGACGTCGACGACACGCTCTACTCGACCACCGAGTTCGCGCGTCGCGCCCGCTGGAACGCCGTCCACGCGATGGTGCACCAGGGCCTCCGCCTCCCCGTCGAGGTCGTGCGCCGCGAGCTCGACGAGGTCATCGCCGAGTTCACGAGCAACTACCCGAACCACTTCGACAAGCTGCTCCTGCGCCTGCCGCGGGAGTCGTGGTCGGGCACGAACCGCGGGCTCATCATCGCGGCCGGCATCATGGGCTACCACGCGACGAAGCAGGAGCTGAAGCCGTTCCCCGACGTGCTGCCCTTCTTCGAGCAGCTGAGCCAGCAGACGGACCTGCCGCTCGGCATCGTGACCCACGGCCTCGAGATCAAGCAGGCGGAGAAGCTCCTCCTGCTGGGCGTCGTGCCCTACCTCCACCCCGAGGCGGTCGTCATCAGCGACCAGATGGGTATCAGCAAGCCCAACCCCAAGCTCTACAGCCGGGCCTGCGCGCGGCTGGGCCTCGACCCCACCGAGGTCATGTACTGCGGCGACAGCCCGGCGCACGACATCGACCCGCCGAACTCGCTCGGCATGGTCACGGTGCGCGTCCGCCGCGACAACCGCTTCGCGAACGTCGAGAGCGCGACGCCGCCGGACTACGACATCTCCAGCTTCGACGAGCTCGTCCCGCGCCTGCACGAGGACTTCGAGCTGCCCGTCGGCTCATGAGCGGCGCCGCCTCCGCCGCGCCCCCGCGGCAGCTCCCGTGTCCCGCGACCGCCTGACGAGCCTCGTCGCCGGCGCGCTCGGCCTCGCGCTCCTCCTCGCGGCGGTCGGCCTCGCCGGACGCACGACCGCGCCGCGCGCCGACTTCGCCTTCTGCAACCAGTCCGAGCCGTCGAGCCTCGACCCGGCGGTCTCCACCGGCGTCCCGGACGCGCGCATCCTGCGCGCGCTCTTCGAGGGCCTCACGCGCCCCGACCCCGCGACGAACGCGCCGCTGCCCGGCGTCGCCGAGCGCTGGGAGACCTCGGCCGACGGCCTCGAGTGGCGCTTCCACCTGCGCGCCGACGCCCGCTGGAGCAACGGCGACCCGGTCACCGCGCACGACTTCGAGCACAGCCTGCGGCGCGTGCTCTCGCCGGCGACGGCGTCGCGCAACGCGTACCTGCTCTGGTGCGTCGAGGGCGCGCGCGAGTACACGCGGGCCGGCCCGGACGCGCCGGCGCCGCCGCCCGCCATCGACGCCGTGTCCGACCGCGAGCTCCGCATCCGCCTCGTGCGCCCGACGCCGTACCTCGCGTCGCTGCTCTCGTACTACACCTTCGCGCCGATCCACCGCGGCTGCCTCGAGGAGCACGGGCCGCTCTGGACGCAGGCCGGACGTCTCGTCGGCAACGGCCCGTTCGTGCTCGTCGAGCGACGGCTGCGCGACCGCATCCGCCTCGAGCGCTCCCCCACCTACTGGGGCCGGGACGAGGTCGCGCTCGGCTCCGTGACGGCCTACGCCGCGGCGGGCGTCACGACGCAGCTCAACATGTACCTCCTGGGGGAGGTCGACTGGATGGTCAAGCCGCCGCCCGGGCTCTACGCGTCGCTGCGCGGGCGCGAGGACCTCGTCGTCGGCGGCCAGCTCGGCACGACCTTCCTGCGCTTCAACACGCACGGCGGCGCGTTCGCCGACGCCCCGCGCGACTCGCCCTTCCGCGACCCGCGCGTCCGCGAGGCGCTCGCGCTGGCCCTCGACCGGCGCGCGCTCGCCGAGGACGTCATGCGCGGCGGGCAGGAGCCGCTCGACTCCTTCGTCCCGAACGGGCTCCCCGGCTACGAGCCCGCGCGGCTGCCGCCGCCGGACGTCGCCCGCGCGCGCGCCCTGCTCGCCGAGGCCGGCTACCCGGACGGCCGCGGCTTCCCGCGCTTCTCGTTCCTCTACCCGCACAACGAGACGACGCGCGACTTCTGCGAGGCGGTCGCCGCCGCCTGGCGCCGCACGCTCGGCCTCGAGTGCGAGCTCGTGAACCAGGTCTTCGGCGTCTACCTCGACAGCACGGTCCAGGGCCTCTACGACGTCGCCTGGAGCGCGTGGATCGGCGACTACCTCGACCCGAGCACCTTCCTCGAGCTCTTCGTCACGGGCGGCGGCAACAACCGCACGGGCTGGGGCGACCCGCGCTACGACGCGCTCGTCGAGGAGGCCGGCGGCGAGCCGGACGTTGCGCGGCGCGCGGCGCTCTACCGCGAGGCGGAGGCGATCCTGCTCGCGGCGTGGTGCGTCGCGCCCGTCTACCAGCGCGTGAACATCAACCTCGTGTCGACGCGGGTGCGCGGCTTCCACGACAACCTGCTCGACGTGCACCCGCTGCGCGACCTCTCGGTCGTGCCCGACGCCGCGCCGCGGGGCGGGAGCGCGTCGCCCGCCGGCCCGGACGGAGCCGCCCGGTGATCACGCCGCGCACCCTCCTCCTCCGGCTGCTCGGCGTCGCGGGCATCGTGCTCGTCGTCGTCACGGTGTGCTTCGCGCTCATGCACGCCGTGCCCGGCGGCCCGTTCGACGACGGCCGCGACATCGACCCGGCCATCAAGGCGAACCTCCTCGCGCGCTACGACCTCGACGCGCCGCTGCCCCAGCAGTACGTCCGCTACATGGGCAACGTCTTCCTGCGCGGCGACCTCGGGCCGTCGCTCAAGCTGCGCGACTACTCCGTGAACCAGGTGCTCGCCGAGAGCCTGCCGGTCTCCATGACGCTCGGCGTCTGCGCGCTGCTCGTCGCGCTCGCGATCGGCCTCGGCGCCGGCGCGCTCGCGGCCGCGCGCCGCGGCGGCTGGGTCGACACGCTCGTCATGGGCGGCGCGACGCTCGGCATCTCGCTGCCCAACTTCGTCATCGCCGGCCTGCTCGTGCTGCTCTTCGTCTTCCACTGGCGGCTCTTCCCGCTCACGGGGCTCACGTCGCCGGCGCACCTCGTGCTCCCGTCGATCGCGCTGGGCCTGCCGTTCGCGGCGTCCATCGCGCGGCTCTTCCGCACGGGCCTGCTCGAGGTGCTCGGCGAGGACTGGATCCGCACGGCGCGCGCCAAGGGGCTCACCGGACGCGCGGTCCTCTGGCGACACGCCGCGCGCCCCGCGATGCTCCCCGTCGTGAGCTTCCTCGGGCCGGCGCTCGCGGGCATCCTCTCCGGCTCGCTCGTCGTCGAGCAGATCTTCGCGATCCCCGGCATGGGCAGCCACTTCGTCGACTCGGCGCTCAACGCCGACTACTACCTCGCGTCGGGCGTCGTCATCGTCTACACGGTGCTCGTCTCGACGGCGAACCTCGCGGTCGACCTCGGCTACGCGCTGCTCGACCCGCGCGTGGAGGGCTCGACGTGAGCGCCGTGCCGCTCCGCGCCCGGCCCGGCGTGTGGCGCCGCCTCGTGCGGCGTCCGGGGACGCGGCCCGCGCTCGTCGTGCTGGCGATCGTCGTGGCGTTGGCGGCCGTCGCGCCGGCGCTCCCGCTGCCGCTCCCCTCGGAGATGGACGCGCGTGTCGCGTCGGCCGGTCCCGGCGGCGCCTGGCGCGTCGCCGACCCGGTGAGCCTCGGGCAGCTCGCGGACGACCACCCGTGGGCCGCGGCCCTGCGCGCGCAGGTGTTCGGCGACGCGGAGCTCGCCGGCGTGCTCGGCACGGACGACCTCGGGCGCGACCTCCTCGCACGCGTCCTCTGGGGCGGCCGCGTCTCGCTGCTCGTGGGGCTCCTCGCGACGCTCGTGTCGGCCGTCGTGGGCGTCGGCTGGGGGCTCGTCGCGGGCTACGTCGGGGGGCGGCTCGACCAGCTCATGATGCGCGTCGTCGACGTCGCGTACTCCATCCCGTTCCTCTTCGTGGTCATCCTGCTCATCGCCGTGCTGCGCGACGAGGAGCTCGCCGGGCGCATGCGCGCGCTGGGCCTCGACCGGCTCTCCGTGCTCTACCTCGTCATCGGCGGCATCAGCTGGCTCACGATGGCGCGCATCGTCCGCGGGCAGGTGCTCGCGCTGCGGGAGGCGCCCTTCGTGTCGGCGGCCCGGGCGCTCGGGGCCGGCGGCCCGCGCATCGTGCGCGCCCACGTGCTCCCGAACCTGTGGGGCGTCGTCGTCGTGTACCTCACGCTCACGGTGCCGCGCGTCATGCTCTTCGAGGCCTTCCTGAGCTTCCTGGGGCTCGGCGTCGAGCCGCCCGGCGTCTCCTGGGGCATCCTCGCCAGCGAGGGCCTGGAGAGCCTCACGGTGCTCGGTGTGAGCTGGTGGCTCGTCGTCTTCCCGGGGCTCGCGCTCGCGCTCACGCTCGGGACGCTCAACCTCCTGGGGGACGCCCTCCGCGACGCCCTCGACCCGCGGCTCGTGCGCTGAGGGGCGTGCGCGCGGCGGTCCGGCGCCGTCCGGTCGGCGGGGCGCGCCGGCGACGGGTCCTCCGCCGTGCCCCCGCGACGGCGGCCCCGGAGCGCGGGGATCGGTATCCTGTCGGCCGGTCCCCGGAGCCCTCCATGCGCCCGATCGTCCTCCTGCTCCTCGCCGGCCTCGCGCTGCCCGGCTGCGGCCTCCTCCGCCCGGAGTTCGTGGACGTGGGCCGGGCGCAGGGGGCGGACGCCCTCGACGTCCTCGTGGACGACGACGGGGCCGTCGCGCGCCTGGAGTACACGATCGCCGCCGGGGACACGCCGCCGGCCGTCCGTGCCGCCATGGACCGCCTCCACCCCGGCAACCCGTACACCTCGGCGCAGGTCGAGATCCACGGGCGCCAGGTGCTCTACCAGCTCTCGCGCTCCGTCGACGGCCTGCGCGTCTCGGCGGTCTTCCGGGCCGACGGCACGCTCGTGAACGAGGAGCTCGAGGTGCCCGAGGAGTCCGCGCCGGAGCCCGTCCGCGAGACGGTCGCCGAGCGCTTCCCGGGCGCCGGCGTCGCCGAGTACGAGGAGGTGCGCGACGGCCTGCGGGCGGTGCGCGCGTACCACGTGCGGCTCATGGTCGGCACGCGGCGCTGGAAGCTCGTCGTGGCGCCGGACGGCGTCGTGCTCCAGGGCCTGCTCGAGGTCGACGCGAAGGTCGCGGTGCCCGTCGACCTGCCCTGAGCCGGCGCGGCTCCCGACCGGCGCGGCGTCCGGCCGCGCCCGCTACGTGTCGAGGTGGCAGCTGTAGGTGTGCCCGCCGCCCGCGTCGCGCAGCGGCGGGGCCTCGACGCGGCACACGTCCAGGACGGCGGGGCAGCGCGTGTGGAAGGCGCAGCCCGGCGGCGGGTTCATGGGCGAGGGCACGTCGCCCTGGAGCACGATGCGCTCCGTGCGGCGCTTGGGGTCGGCCTTCGGCACCGCGGAGAGCAGCGCCTGCGTGTACGGGTGGCGTGGGTCCGCGAAGAGCTGGTCCGTCCGCGCGCGCTCCACGATCTTGCCGAGGTACATGACGGCGACGCGGTCGGAGATGTGCTGCACGACGGAGAGGTCGTGCGCGATGAAGAGGTAGCTGAGGCCCAGCTCGTCGCGCAGGTCCATGAGCAGGTTGATGATCTGCGCCTGGATCGACACGTCGAGCGCGGAGACCGCCTCGTCGCACACGATGAACTTGGGCGACAGGCTCAGCGCGCGCGCGATGCCGATGCGCTGGCGCTGCCCGCCGCTGAACTCGTGCGGGTAGCGGTTCACGAAGCTCGGGTCGAGCCGGACGCGCTCGAGGAGCTCGCCCACGCGGCTCTCGAGCTCGGCGCGGCTCGACACGAGGCGGTGGACCTTCAGCCCCTCGCCCACGATGTCCGCGACGGACATGCGCGGGTTCAGCGAGGCGTACGGGTCCTGGAAGATGATCTGCATGTGCCGCCGCAGCCGCCGCAGGTCGGCGCCGCGGGCGGCGAGCACGTCGCGCCCCTCGAAGCTCACGAGCCCCGAGGACGGCTCGATGAGGCGCAGGGCCGCGCGCCCGGCGGTCGTCTTGCCGCAGCCCGACTCGCCCACGAGGCCCAGCGTCTCGCCGGCGCCGACGCGGAAGGTCACGTCGTCCACGGCCTTCACGTGCGCGACGATGCGCGAGAGGAGGCCCTTGCGCACGGGGAAGTACTTCTTGAGGTTGCGGACGCTGAGCAGCGCGTTCTCGTGCGCCGGCTCGAGGCCGCTCGTGTCGTGCCGGCTCGTCGCGGCGCCGCCGCCCGCTCCCGTCGCGCTCATCGTGCGGCCTCCGTGGACGGCGCGTCGCCGGCGGACGACACGCGCGCGAGCTCCTCGTCCGTCACCGGGTGGTGGCACGCAAGGAGGTGCCCGCCCCCCACGTCCTCGAGCGGCGGCTCCTCGGCGGCGCAACGGTCGCTCGCCTTGAAGCAGCGCTCGCGGAACTTGCAGCCGCTGGGGAACTCGAGCGGGTTGGGCACGGTGCCCGGGATCTCGCGCAGCCGCTCGTCGTGGGCGGCGTGCATCTCGGGCAGCGACTGGAACAGCCCGAAGGTGTACGGGTGCCGCGGCCGCTCGAAGAGGCTCTCCGTCGTCGCGTACTCGACGACCTTGCTCGCGTACATGACGGCGACGTGGTCGCTCATCTCCGCGACGACGCCGAGGTCGTGCGTGATGAGCAGGATGGACATGCCCAGGTCGCGCTGCATGTCGCGCAGCAGGTCGAGGATCTGCGCCTGGATGGTCACGTCGAGCGCGGTCGTCGGCTCGTCCGCGATGAGCAGCGCCGGGTCGCAGGCGAGCGCCATGGCGATCATGACGCGCTGCTTCATGCCGCCGGACATCTGGTGCGGGTACTCGTCGATGCGCTTGTCCGGCGACGGGATGCCGACCTTGGCGAGCATCTCGATGGAGGCCGCGCGCGCCTCCGCCGGCGTCATGCGGCGGTGGAGCATGAGCGCCTCGCCGATCTGGTTCCCCACGGTGTACACGGGGTTCAGCGAGGTCATGGGCTCCTGGAAGATCATCGCGATGTCGTTGCCGCGCACCTTCCGGAGCTGGGCCTCGGAGAGCGTCAGCAGGTCGCGCCCCTCGAAGACGATCTCGCCGCCCGCGTAGTGCGCCGGCGGCCGCGGCAGGAGCTGGAGGATGCTCATGGCCGTGACGCTCTTGCCGCAGCCCGACTCGCCCACGACGCCGAGCGTCTCGCCGCGCTGGATGACGTAGTTCACGCCGTCGACGGCCTTGACCGTGCCCTCCTCGGTGTCGAACCACGTCCGCAGGTCGCGGATCTCGAGGAGCACGTCGCCGCCGTGGCCGGGGGGCGTGGGCGCGCCGCCGCCGGAAGCTGCTTGGCCGCTGCTCATCCGCTCAGGCCTCCTTGAGCCGCGGGTCGAGGGCGTCGCGGACGCCTTCGCCCACGAGGTTGTAGAGGATGACCGTGACGAACACGAGCAGCCCCGGGAACACCTGGATCCACCAGTACTCGGGGTTGCGGCTCTCGACGAGCAGCGAGCCCCAGCTCGGCACGGGGAGCTGCACGCCGAACCCGAGGAAGGAGAGTGCCGACTCCGTGAGGATGCCGCTCGCCACCGCGAAGGTCGCCGCGACGAGCACGGGCCCCATCGCGTTGGGCAGCACGTGGCGGAAGATCGTGCGCACGCTCGTCATGCCGAGCGCCTGGCTCGCGACGACGAAGTCCTGGCTGCGCAGCCGGATGAACTCCGCGCGCACGAGACGCGCGACGCCGGTCCACCGGAAGATGCCGATGGCCACCATGATGTTGAGGATGCTCGGCCCCCGGAACGCCACCACGATGAGGATCAGGAAGAACACCGGGAAGCACTGGAACACCTCGATGATGCGGCTGATGACGATGTCCACCCAGCCGCCGAAGTAGCCGGCGAGCGCGCCGACGACCGTGCCGATGAACACGAGCAGCACGGTCGAGATGAGGCCCACCGCCAGGCTGATCCGCGCCCCCCACACCGCGCGCGCCATGAGGTCGCGGCCCAGGCTGTCCGTCCCGAGCAGGTGGCGCCCGGTGTCGTTGCGCTCGGGCTCGCCGTAGCGGACGCGCACCGGCGTCGCGCTCTGCGCGACACCCGTCGCCTCGTCGACGCGCTGGGAGCGGGCGCCCTCGAGGTAGTACCCCTCGTCGTCGATGCCCGCGCCGTCGCTCCAGGTGGGCGGCCGGAACGTCTCGCTCTGGTTCTGCTCCGCCATGCCGAACACGATCGGCGGGAACACGACCTCGACGGCCTCGGCCTTGCCCTCGGTGAGCGCCTCCTTGAGGCTCGTCGTCTCGAGCTTCGCCTGGTCGTCGCCGGCGACGGCGAGCCAGGCGAGCGCCGCGATCGCCGGGAGGACCACCAGGAGCGCCACCTTGGGGCGGCGCGCCTTCCGGATCCGCGGGCGGTCGCCGCCCAGGACGAGCCCGTTCCAGACGCGGTTCCACACGGGCAGCAGGATGACGAGCGCCCAGAGGACCATGAAGTAGACGTCGCCCCAGGTCAGGGTCCCGAGCACGGGCCACGACTCGAACGGCTGGAGCGCCACGGTGCGTCCGTCCTCGGGCTCCTCGCCGTACTTCGCCGCCCGGAGCGTCCCCTTGACCTCGCCGGCGGCGTCCGTGAGCCGCTGCCCGGCCGTCGCCACGCGCTCCGCGTCGCCCGCGACCGCCGCGTCGACGACCGCGTCCGCCGCGTCCCGCGCCGTGTCGAGCAGCGCGTGGTGCTCCGGCGCGAGCTGCCGTTGCATGGTCTCGAGCCGGATGTCCAGCGAGCCCCGGTCGAGCTGCAGCCAGGCCTCGAACGACGTCGGCGCGCCGGCCCGCGACTCGAGCCAGTGCTCCTTCGCGGAGTCCTCGAGCTGGGCGCCGCGCTCCTCCTCCCGGGCCTCCCACTCGTCGAAGCCCGCCTCGCCCTGCTCGGCCTTCCGCACGAGGTCGCCGGCGGCCACCGTCACGAGCCGGTGCGCGCCGCGGTACTCGCTGTAGTCGGTGCCCACGAACCGGAGCGGCAGGTCGTTCGCGAGGAAGGGCGCGTAGATCGCCACCGCGTAGAGCAGGACGAGCAGCACCGTCGCGAGCCGCACCGACCGCCGCTTGGACAGCTCGCCCAGGACGATGTCCCAGTAGTCCTTGCTGTAGGTCTGCCGGCGACCGGCGCCGCCGGCCGCACCGCCCCCGTTCGCCTCGCTACTCATACGCGATGCGCGGGTCGACGACCGCGTAGAGGATGTCGGAGAGCAGGAAGCCGAGCAGCGTCATGAACGAGGAGATCGTGACCGTCGCCATGACGATGTTGTAGTCGCGCGACACGAGGCCCTCGAACGCGTAGAGCCCCATGCCCGGCACGTTGAAGATCGTCTCGACGAGCACGGACCCGCCGATGAGGATCGGCAGGATCGTCGCGAACACCGTGATGACCGGGATGAGCGAGTTCCGGACCGCGTGCTTGAAGATGATCGTGCGGCGGTCGAGCCCCTTCGCGCGCGCCGTGCGGATGTAGTCCTGCTTGATGGTCTCGAGCATGCCGACGCGCATCTGGCGCGACAGGTAGGCGACGCCGCCGTACGTCATCGTGGCGACGGGCAGCACGCCGTGCCACACCGTGTCCCAGACGTAGGTCCAGGTGTCGAAGGTCGACGCGTCCTTGTCGTGCAGCCCGATGACCGGGAACCAGTCGAGCCCCGAGGCGCCGAAGGCCAGCATGAGCATGAGGCCGGCCCAGAACGTCGGCAGCGAGTAGAGCAGGAACAGCCCGAGCGTGATGAGCTTGTCGATGAACGTCCCGCGCTTCACGGCGGACAGGATGCCGAGCGGCAGCGCGATGAGGTAGCTGAGCAGCGTCGCGATGAGCGAGAGCGGCACGGTGACCTTGAGCCGGCGCCAGAGCTCCGTCGAGACCTGCGTGTTCGGCCGGAAGAACTCGGGGCCGAAGTCGAGCGTCACGACGTCGCTCACCCAGAGGCCGTAGCGCACGTGGAACGGCTCGTCGAGGTGGAACCGCTCGCGGAACTTCTCGTAGGTGCTCGCCGTGTCGGCGCCGGCCTCGGCCTGCGTCTCCAGGCTGCCCGCGGTGGCGATCGCCGCCGGGTCGCCGGGCGCGGAGCTGATGACCAGCATGAGCAGGACGGTGATGCCGAACATCGTCGGCACCATCCACAGGATGCGGCGGAGGATGTACTGAAGCACGCGCGGTCGGCCCGGGGAGAGGCGGTCTCTGGTCGCTCGATCGCGTCAGCGATCGGCGATCGGACGCGTGCCGGGCGTGCCGGCCTCCAGGTACAGGTCGCGCATGCGGAAGCCGGGCTCGAACTTGTAGAGCTTCAGGCCGTGCACGCGCTTGGAGATCGCGATCTTGCGCGGGACGTTCCAGCCGAAGAGGTACGGCTGGAGCTCGTAGATCCGCTCGTAGAGCCGGTGCCAGATCTCCATCCGCGTGTCGTAGTCGAGCTCGCGGCGGCCCTCGTCGATGAACCGGTCGACCTCGGGGTCGTTCATGCCCGCGTGGTTGCTCGTGCGCTTGCCCGACTCGCTGCTGTGCCAGATCTGCATCGGGTCGCTCTCGGGCGTCGGCAGCGTCCAGGCCATGTTCACCGCGTCGAAGTCGCGGTCGAGGACCTTCTCGAGCAGCGTCGCCCACTCGTAGGTCTTGATCTCGATCTTCACGCCGATCTTGCGGTAGGCGTCCTGGAGCGCCTGGAGGAACTTCTCGCTCGCCTTGTTGCCGCTCGGCATGAGCGTCTCGATGACGAGCTGCTCGCCGTCCTTGTCGACGATGCCGTCGCCGTCGCGGTCGTACCAGCCGGCCTCCGCGAGGAGGTCCTCCGCCGCCTCGACGTCGTACTCGAGCGGCTCGATGTCACGCGCGTACTGGTCGCCGAACCAGAAGCTCGTGCACTTGGACCAGAGCGCCTTGCCCTCGTAGTTCGTCTCGATCCAGCCCGCGACGTCGAACGCATGGCCCAGCGCCTGACGCACGCGCGGGTCGGAGAGCTTCTGGCGCCGCGTGTTCCACGCCGTGTAGCCGATGTTGCCGACGTAGGTCAGCGCCTTGTACGCCCGGCTGCGGAACGTCTCGCTGCGCGTCGCCTCGCCGAAGTAGTCCTCCGACTTCACGCGGTTGAACACGTCGAGCTCGTCGTTGAGCAGCGCCTGCCAGGCGGCGTCGTCGTCCTTGATGTACCGCCAGCGGATCTCGTCGAGGTAGCCGGACTCCTCGGGCGCCTTCTTCCAGTAGGTGTTCGCCTTCTCGGCCGCGAGGTACTGGTTGCGCTCCCAGGTCGTCACGCGGTACGGCCCGAGCCCCACCCACTCGATGTTGTGGACGTTCTCGTTGATCTCCGTGCCCTGCGCCTCGAGCGACGCGTTCGGGTCGTGGCGCGGGTGGTCCGGGTCGAGCAGGTCGTAGAGGTGGCTGGGCAGGATGCAGAAGTCGAGGCCGAAGGCGCCCTGCGTGCCGAAGTACTGCTCGTCCCAGAAGAAGCGCACGACGCGCTCAGGCAGCTCGCCGCCGACGTCGACGCGCTTGATCTTCTCGTACTTGAAGCGCTTCTCGTCGCAGTCGACGTGCTGGTTCGCGTAGATGGACCACGAGAAGTGCACGTCCCTCGCGTCGAGCGGGTGGCCGTCCTGCCAGAGGGCGTCGTCGCGCAGCGTGAACGTCCAGACGGTCTCGCGCTCGACGCTCTCCACCTCGGCCTTCGGCACCGTCGTGCGCTCCATCGGGTGGTAGCGGCTGCCGCTCTCGAGGACGTACGCGTCGGCCGTCTCCTCGACGATCTTCCCGTAGCGGATGTTGGTGAAGTCGTCGCCCGGGCCGCCCTTCAGGAAGAGCGCGTCCTCGATGTCGTAGGCCTCGGCGACGTCGAGCTCGTACTCCCAGGTGATCGGGCTGAACTGGAGCAGGCCCGCGTGCACGTCGTAGTGCGTCCAGCGGATGGAGGCCGAGTTCTCGATGGCGAAGTTGAGGTTCGGCGGCTCGCTCGACACGTGCATGATGAGCCGTCCGCCGAGCGCGGGCTCGACCTGCCCGTCGGGGTGCAGCCGGTCGACCGGCGGGTCGTGCGGGCCCTGGAGGTCGGCCTCCGTGACGCCGGCCGCCTCGAGCGCGGGGGTCATGACGAGCTTGCCGTCCGCGGCGGCCCGCGCGGGCGCGGCCGCCCGGGTCTCCGTCTCCGTCGTCTCGGCGGGCTGCCGGGCTCGGCTCGCCGTCGTCGCGACGAGCAGGACGACGAGGGTGCTCAGGACGAGCGGGAGGCGGGATCGCGGGGCGGTCGGGGAGGAGGTCATGGCTCTCTCGCGGGGACGCGGATCGTCGGATCGTGGAGTGAGCGGGGCGACGGCCCCGGCGGCGCTGCGGCCGGAACGCCGGGGGTCGGCCCGCCCTCCGTGCAGGACACCGGGCGGTTCCCGGGATCACACCCGGGCGAGGTCCGTCGTCCCGGCCCACGGGACGTCCCGGCACCGCACGGCGGAGGAGCGGGCAACGTAGCGGGAGGCGGGGCCGCTGTCAATGCACGCGCCCGGCTGCAAGGCGTTGTGTCACAAGGCGTTGCGGTCGAGCGGGCGGCCCCGGGGGACGGCCTTTCCGGGCGCGCCTCCGCCACCCGTCGCGAGATCCCGCCGAGGAGGCGCTCAGAGCGGGAGGTGCTGCTCCGCGAGGAGCCGCAGGCCCCCCGTCCCGAGGACGCCGAGCGGCAGCCCCTGGAGCACGTGCCCGGCGCAGAGGGCGAGGAGCAGGGCCCCCTCGGCGGTGCTCCGCCAGCGCATGCGGACGAGGGTCCAGGGCAGCGTGGCCCGCAGGAGGCGCGTGAGCCCCAGCGCCGCGGCCGCGAGGGCCGGCGCCGCCACGTAGAGCGCCATGGCGCCCGCCTGCGTCGCGAACCGGATCGCCTCCCGCTCCGACATGCCGTCCTCGCCGCGCGGCGCGAGCAGGGTCGCGACGCCGAGCATCCCGCCGAAGGCCGCGAGCGCCAGGCCGAGCCCGTTCGGCAGGAGGAAGACCTGGTCGGCCACGAGGTACGACCGCAGGGCGAGGAGCCCCACCGTCCAGGTCGTCGACGCGAGCGCGCCGGCGAGCAGCGCGAGGGCCCGCGGCCACGAGACGTGGCTCGACGCGCTCAGCGCCCCGCGCAGGACGGGCCGGATCGACGCGAGCATCGCGACGACGGCGGCGATCTCCTCGGCGAGCTCGATGGGTCAGCCCCGCGAGGCCACGGCGTCGATCTCCACGAGCGCGCCCTTGGGCAGGCCGGCCACGGCGACCGTCGAGCGCGCGGGGAGCACGTCGTCGAAGGCCTGCCGGTAGACCTCGTTCATGGCCGCGAAGTCGTCCATGGTCGTGAGGTAGACGGTCGTCTTGAGCACGAGCTCGAGGCGGCTGCCCGCGGCCTCGAGCACGGCGGCGAGGTTCGCGAGCACCTGCGCGGTCTGCGCGGTGACGCCGCCCTCGACGAGCTCGCCCGACGCCGGGTCCATGCCCACCTGGCCGCTCGTGTAGACGAGGCCGTGCCCCACGACGGCCTGGCTGTACGGGCCGATGGCGGCGGGCGCCCGGTCCGTCGAGACGATGCGGTGTTCCGTCACGTGCCGATCTCCATCCGGTCTGCGTGGCGCCGGGCGCGGGGCCCGGCCGTCCTGCCGTCGTGCGTCGTGCCGCCGTCGCGCGGCGTCATGCGTCGCGGTCCGCGAGCGCCGCGGCGACCGCCGGCGGCACGAAGACCGTCACGTCGCCGCCCGATCGGTGCACCTCGCGCACGAGCCGCGACGAGATGTGCGCCATCTCCGACGACGACGGGAGGATGACCGTCTCGACGCCGTCGTCGAGCCGCGTGTTCGCGCGCGCCATCGTGAGCTCGCCGTGGCAGTCCTCCGGCCCGCGCACGCCGCGCACGAGGACCGTCGCGCCGGCGTCGCGCGCCGCGGCGACCGCGAGCCCGTCGAAGGCGACGACCTCGACGCCCGCGGGGAGCACGGCGCGCAGGAGCTCGAGCCGGCGCTCGACCGGGAGCCAGCCCGCCTTGTCGGCGTTGCGCCCCACCCCCACGACGAGCCGGTCGACGACGCGCAGCGCGCGCGTCGCGAGCTCGACGTGCCCGAGCGTGGGCGGGTCGAAGGAGCCGGCGAAGAACCCGGTGACGGACATGTCGGCGCAGGATAGCAAGGCGACGTGCAACGCCGAGGGGGGCGCTCCGTCGGGCCTGCCGTGTCCGCCTCCCCCCTGCTGCTCCTCGCGCTCGTCGCCCGGCTCGCGCCGCCGGGCTGGGGGC
>JAUIEF010000288.1 GCA_030428785.1 bacterium | reverse complement strand
CGTGGTGGCGGCCGCGCGTGATCCCGCCGTTCGACCAGCTCAGCCACGCGCCCGGCTCGAGCGACGAGACCCCCTCGTAGATCGTCCCGGGAGACAGCGTGAAGCCGAGCGAGACCGCCTCGAGCAGTCCGCGCCGGCTGAGGCGCGGGCGCGTCGGCAGCGCCGCGAGGATGGCCTTCATCTCGGAGCCGAAGAACAGGCCGTCGGAGGTCTGCGCGTAGAAGAGCGGCTTGATGCCGAGCGGGTCGCGCGCGAGGTGCAGCTCGCGCTTCACGCGGTCGAGCAGCGCGAACGCGTACATGCCGCGCAGCCGGCGGAGCATGCCGGCCAGCCCCCACACGAGGAAGCCGTGCACGATGACCTCGCCGTCGCTGCCCGTGCGCGGCCGGCAGCCGGCGGCCTCGAGCTCGGCGCGCAGCTCGCGGTGGTTGTAGATCTCGCCGTTGAAGACGAGCGCCACGCGCTCCTCGGCGTCGTAGAGCGGGTTGCGCCCGCCCGACAGGTCGATGATCGCGAGGCGCCGGTGTCCGAGCCCGAACGGCCCGTCTGTGAAGGTGTCCTGCGCGTCCGGGCCGCGGTGCTCGAGGCTCGCGGTCATCTGCTCGAGCAGCAGGGGCTCCGGCACGGGACGTCCCGGGTCGACGGCGAATCCGGCGATGCCACACATGTCAGGCGGCCCTCACGGCGAGGAGTTCTTCGTAGAGTGCCACGTAGGCCGACACCATCCGGTCGTGGGTGAAGACGTCCAGGAAGCGGCGGCGGCCCGCGCGCCCCTGCTCCAGGGCCCCATCGGGATCCCGGAGGATCGACTCCAGCGCCGACGCGAACGCGCCCTCGTCCGGGTACGGGACGAGCGCGCCCGTCTCGCCCTCGACGATGACCTCGGGGTTGCCGCCGACATGGAACGCGACGGACGGCCGCGACATGGCGTGGGCCTCGACGAGGCTCAGCGGGAGCCCCTCGCGATGGCTCGGGAGCACGAAGACGTCCGCGGCGGCGAGCAGGCGCGGCACGTCGCTCCGGTTGCCGAGGAACGTCACCGCGTCCTCGGGGAGACCGTCGCGGGCCTGGGCCTCCAGCGGCTCGCGCAGCGGACCGTCGCCGGCGAGCACGAGTCGGACGGCGCCGTCGAGCCGGCCGTGGAGGTCGCGGAACGCGCGCAGGAGACCCTCGTGGTTCTTGACCGGCGTGAGGCTGCCGACGGCGAGGACGACGGGCGTCTCGTCCCAGCCGAGCTCGGCGCGGGCCGCGGCCCGGTCGCCGGCGAAGCGCGCGGCGGGGTCCGGGATGCCGTTCACGAGGCTGCTCGTGCGGGCCGCCGGGAAGCCCTCGAAGCGGACGAGGTCGCGGCGCAGCTGCTCGGAGACGGCCACGGTCCGCGTGACGCGCCGCGCGAGCCAGCGGTGGAGCACGCGGTGGCGCCAGGGCGCCGGCATCTCGCGGTCGTGCTCGGTGAAGAGCGACGGCAGGCGGTCGGCGCGCCACGCCGCGCGGGCCCCGTGGAAGAGCGCGGTCACGTTGTGGCAGTGCACGAGGTGGATGTCGTCGGCGAGGAACCGCTCCGCGAGCCGTCGCGCGTAGCCCGCGTCGACGCCCTGCTCGCGCGGCAGGTGGTGCGACGCGATGCCCGCCTCGTCGAGGACGGCCTTGTTCGGGCCCTCCGCGTCGAAGGTGTAGAACACGGGCTCGTGCTCGGCACGGTCGAGCGCGAGGGCCAGGCCCACGGCCATGCCCTGCAGCCCGCCGATCGCGAGGTCGGGCACCACCATCGCCACGCGCCGGGCGTTCATCGCGTGGTCACCTTCATGAACGGGTTGCCGTGGCGCACCCAGACGCTGCGCGCCGGTCCGGGGCCGCGCCGGGGCGCCGTCACGCGCTCGGTGACGCGCTCGTTCGCGAGGATCGTCGGGAGCACCGTCGCGATGACGACGAGCTGGTAGATGAAGTCGAAGTGCGCGCGGTTCAGGAAGGTCGCGCCCACCATGAACGCGCACATGGAGACCTGGATCCCGTGACAGTACGGAGTGATCCACTCGTCCGGTGTGCCCTTGGATCGTCGCCAGAGCAGCTCGAGCGAGATGATGGACCCCACCACCATGAACATGAACAGCAGGTAGGCGAAGGTTCCGGACTCGGCCCAGATCTGGAAGTAGGAGTTGTGCGCCACGCGGGCGAAGTGCTCGGTGGTGCCCTCCTCGTTGTAGATGCCCTGCGTGTACCGGTTGTACTCGTGGACCATGTTGTTGAACCCGATGCCGAACACCGGGTTCCCCTTGATCATGTTCGTGGCCACGAGCCAGGACGTGAAGCGGCCCTGGACGGAGTCGTCCTGCTCCTCCGCGCTCACGAACATGCTCGAGATGCGCTCCTTGTACTCCTGCGGGGCGAGCGCCGCCCCGACGAGTGCGAGCATCACGAGCGCCGCCATGGCGGGGACCTTCCACTTGGTCTTGTACGCCATGAGCATCGACGCCACGCCCAGCGAGAGGAACGCGCCGCGGGAGCCCGTCGACATGATGGTCAGCAGCGACATCCAGCACGCCGCCTTCATGAACAGCGAGATGTACTTGCCGTACTTGAGCGGCCGCATCTCCTTCCCGAGGTAGTACAGCAGCGGGAAGTTCATGACCATCGCGAGGGCGAAGTCGTTGTTGTCCTTGAGCATGCCGCCCGGGCCGGCGATCGACTTGCTGCCCAGGGCGTACATGAGGCCGTTCTTCGCGCCGTAGAACCCGAGCGCGACCGCCATGACCGCGAGGATGACGCGCAGGCGGTGCCGGTTGATGAGCATCGCGCCGGTGAGCAACGACACGAAGAGCACCTTGACGAGGTCGCTGTACTTGTCGCCCTGCGTGTCCCAGCGCACGCGGTTCATCACGATCGACAACGTGACGACGATCATGAGGCCGATCATGGCCTTGATGCGGTGGTAACGGATGGGGATCGGCCGGAACTCCACCGCGAGCCAGCCGATGACCATCGCGATCGCGATGAGCTGGGAGAGCGGGAGCGTGCGCGCGAACCCCCAGGTGAGGTCCTGGGTGCGGTTGTAGGCCAGGAACGTGAACGCGCAGATGCCCAGCCAGGGCCGGATGACGCTCAGCGGCAGGATGCCGACGAAGAGGAGGAACACGACGATGTCACGCACCGGCGGCGACCTCCTTCACGAGGCACTCGAGCTGGTCGAGGACGTCCTCCCAGTCGTGGTGCTCCTTGATGTAGAGCCGCCCCGCCGCGCCGAGCTCGTCGCAGCGGGCCGGGTCGGCGAGCAGCTCGGCGAGGACGCGCGCGCGCTCCTCCGCGCCGTCCGCGACGACGTAGTGCGTCCCCGGGCTCCCGTCGAGGGCCCGCGCGGCCCAGCTCGACACGACGGTCGCGCGTCCGGCCGAGAGCGCCTCGAGGATCTTGTTCGGGATGCCGCGACCGCGATCGAGCGGCGCGCAGAACACGCGCACGCCGGAGAGCGCCTCGGGGATCGAGTCGACGGCGCCCGTCACCTCGACCTCGCCCGGTGACTCGAGCGCGCGCACCTCGTCCGCCGGCGCGCGCCCCATGATCCGCAGCCGCGCGTCGGGCACGGTCCGGCGGATGACGGGGAGCACGTCGCGCGCCAGGTGCCGCACGGCCTGGATGTTCGGCGGGTAGTCCATCTGACCGAGGAACCCCACCACCGGCGGCGCCTCCGACGGCGCGGGCAGGTCGACGAACTGCTCCCACGGCGAGCCGTTGGTCAGCACCTCGAGCCGCCGGGGCCGACCGCGGCTGCGGATGTCGTCGGCCTCCTGGTTCGTGCTCACGAGGCAGGCGTCGACCTGCTCGGCGAGCCGCACCTCGAGCGGCAGCAGCCGCTTCGCCTCGAGCGCGTAGATCCAGGACCGCGGCCAGCCGCCGTCGCGCGCGAGCGCCTCCCACTTGAGCGCGTCGACGTCGCACAGGTCCATGATGCGCCGGCCGACGCGCAGCCGGTCCATCCAGGGCCCCGTGCCGGACGAGAAGCTCCAGCAGAGGTCGTAGTCGTGCCGCGCGTCGAGGTCCGCGAGCGCGCGCGCCACGCGCGCGTCCGTGTGCCAGCCGACCGTGAGGCTGCGGCCCGTCGTGAACGCGAGCCCCACCTGCGCGAGCGCCTCGAGCCGCCGCCTCGGGAAGACGTGCACCTCCCGGCACAGCTCGGCGAGGCCTTGCCGGGCCACGCGGGCGTCCTCCTCGGAGTCCGCCTGCGCCACGATGTCCACCGGTCCGAGGGCCGCGAGCCGCGTCAGGTGACGCCAGGCCCGCAGGCGATCGCCCTTGTCCGGCGGGTACGGCGCCCGGTGTGCGACGAACAGGACCTCCATCGGTCGCCCGCCTAGGTCAGCGCCATGCTCATGTTCTGCAGCGCACGCTGGACGGTCGCCGGGAACACCTCACGGTGGTAGCCGTAGATGTAGAGCACCGAGGCCAGGGCGAGCAGCACGAGCACCATCGTGGCGATGGTC
>JAUIEF010000048.1 GCA_030428785.1 bacterium | reverse complement strand
GGGACACTTGAATTCCGCGCAATCGCTCGGGCGCGAAACACCTCCAGGCCGGAACGTGGAACCGGAGCCGAAACCGGAGCCGAAACCGGAGCCGAAACCGGAGCCGAAACCGGAGCCGAAACCGGAGCCGAAACCGGAGCCGAAACCGGAGCCGAAACCGGAGCCGAAACCGGAGCCGATACCGGAGCCGATACCGGAGCCGATACCGGAGCCGCGGCCGTCCCTCAGCGGCTCACGAGGCCGAGCACTCCTCCGAGCACCTTGCGTGCCGTCGGGCGCTCGAGGCTCGTGAGCGGGCCCGCGCGCCAGCGGCCGACGCGGTCGAGGGCGTACTCGACGAGCATGTCGTCGAGGCCGTGCCAGAGGTCGTAGGCGCCGCGACCCTCCGCGACGTCGACGAGCAGGCGACGCAGGCCCACGCGCTTGAGGTCCTCCGTGCGCGCCGTGACCGTGTCGGCCGGCGCGACGGGACCGAGGAAGCGGGACTCCTCCGGCGTGAGCTCGAGGACGTCTCCGTCGATGCGGAAGCCCGTGCCGACGTCGCCGTCGCGCACGAGCTCGAGCACCTTGGCGCCGGGCGGCGCGACGTCGGCGCGGTCGACGAGCACGCCGCCCTCGCCCGTCATGCGCCACGTGCCGGCGGCGTAGTCGCGCGGCTCGATCACGGTGCCGCGCCGCCCGCCCGCGAAGCGCAGCTCGAGCCGCGCGCCGCCCGCGATGCGGCGACGACGCGCCGACCGCGGCGACGCGCCGTCGAAGAGCGTGCGCAGCAGCGCGAAGCCGTGGTAGCGGTAGGCCGAGCGGTCGAACTCGACCTCGCGGAGCGGGCCGAGCCACGCGGCGCGCGCCGACCCGACGAGCGGCAGCCAGGGCAGCGTCGTGCAGTCCTCGGCGACCCACGCCGCGCGGAAGGCGTCGAACGCGGCGAGGTGCCCGAGGTGCTTGAACGCGAGCACGGGCGTGTCGACGAGGAGGTCCACGTGCCCGACCTCGTGCTGCGCGAGCCGGTCGAGCACGCGCGCCGTCGCCGGCTTGGACACGGCGACGTACACGAGGTCCGCCGCGGCGACGTCCTCGTCCGTGAGCGAGCGGAAGTCGCGCGTCGGCGTGCCGTCCTCGAGCGCGCGCCGGCTCCGCGCGAAGACGCCCGCGACCTCGTAGCGGTCCGGCAGCGAGCGCAGCGCCGGCAGGACGTCCGTGACGACGCGCCCGCCGGCCCCGACCACGAGCACGCGGCGACGCGCGCCGGACGCCGGACCCGCCGTCACGCCGGACGCGCCCGGGCTCGGAACGGCGTCGGACACGACCCGCGCCGAGCCCACGGGCTCGCCGGGCGTGTCCCCGGCACCCGCGCCGACGGACGCGGCCGCCCCCCCGCCGAGCGCCGCGCGCAGGTGCTCCGCCATGCGGATCGACAGCGCGACGATCGTGAGCGTCGGGTTCGCGCAGCCGCTCGTCGGGAAGAGCGAGCCGCCGGCGCACCAGACGTTCGCGACGCCGTGGACGCGGCCCGTCGGATCCGTCACGGACGACGCGGGGTCGGTGCCCATGCGCGTCGTCCCGAGGTGGTGGCTCGCGTCGAGGTCGACGGGCCACGGGTCGGCGCCGCGCAGCGAGGACTCGAGCACGCCGAAGCCCGTCCGCTCGAGCTCGCGCGCGAGGACGTCGTGCAGCACGCACAGCGACTCCTTGTCGCGCTCCGTCGGGCCGTGCCGCACGACCGTCTCGGGCTCGCCGTTCGCGTCGCGCGCGTCGCCCAGCGTCACGCGGTTGTCCGGGTGCGGCTCCATCTCCATGAAGTTCCGCACGCGCACGCGCCGCACGAGCGGCGCCCGGCCCGTGACGCGCGCGAAGAGGTAGCGCACGACGCTCGGCGCGTGGAGCACCACGTGCCCCACGAGCGCCAGCCGGTCGAGCACGCCCTTGCGCGCGTTCTGCAGGTCGCTGTCGTCGCCGGTCTCCGAGTAGTCGCGCAGCGTCACGACCTCGTCCTGCTTGCGGCGCTTCCACGCACCGAGCAGCTTCGTGCTCCGCTTGGCCATGTACACGAACGACTCGACGCCGAGGTTGTCGGACCACGGGAAGAGCGGCTCGAAACGCACGTACGCGTTGAGCAGGCCCAGCCGCTCCTGCGTCGCGTCGGGCAGGCGCAGCCCCGCGTAGCCCGCGTAGCCCTTGTGCAGGCAGCCGAAGAGCAGCGGCAGCTCGCGCACCGGCTCCGCGAGGCGGATGACGCCGTGGTACGCCTTCGGGTGGTTCATGAGGCAGCGGCCGACCTGGTCGTGCGCGTTGCCGAGCGCGACGCCGTCCGGGCCCGGCGAGTTCAGGAGGACGCGCGCGTTCTCCAGGCCGCCCGTCGCGAGCACGAACGCCCGCGCCGCGATCGTGCGCTCCCGACCGTCGGACGAGCGCACGACGCCGCGCACGACCCGCTCGCCGTCCGCGTCGCGCTCGGACACGAGCCGCACGAGCGTCGCGTCGAGGAACAGGTCCGTCTCCCCGCCCTCGAAGACGTGCCGGTGCTCCTTGCCGAAGTGCTGCGGCTCGGCCGCCGCGAGGAACACCTTCTCCTCGAGCTCCTCCCACGTCGGCGCGGCGTCGCCCTGCGCGCGCACGACGTCGAAGCCGCCGGGCTCGTAGAGTCGCAGCGGCGCGAAGCGGTAGTCGTCGGCCGCGCGGCGCCAGAAGCGCAGGAGCTCGTCGCGGCCGATCGGCCAGCCGGGGATGCCCGGCCCGGGGCGCGGCTCGAGCTCGACGCGGTCCAGCGGACTCGACAACCCGGCCCAGGTGGACGACGCGCCGCCGAGCACGCGCTCCCGCGAGTAGTCCTTGATGGGCACCGCGCCCTCGCTGCGCACCGTGCGGAGCGCGTCGCCGTGCCGGGTCGGACGCAGGCGCCCGCTCTCGAGCACCGCCGTCCGCAGCCCGCTGCCGACGAGCTCCCGGGCCAGCGTCGTGCCCGCCGGGCCGCTCCCCACGACGCACACGTCGACCTCCGGGAGGTCGGCGTCGGGCGTGTCGTGGAGGTCGACGATCATGGCGGCGATCGGGCTCGCGGTCGGCGCCGGCGGGGACGCCCGGGAGATCCCGGCGCGCGCGGGGACCGCGGGCGGGGCCGATGTTAGGCTCCGCGACCGCCGGAATCGCCCCCGGGACGGAGCCGCCTCGGCTGGCCGCCCCGCGCGCGGGGTGATAGCTTTCGGTGGAATCCTCCGACGGCCGGGCGACGCCGCGCCCCCGTCGACGCGCCGCCTCCCGTCCGGTAGTCCTCCCCCCCGCCGTGCCCTCCCCGTCGACCCGGACCGTCCCCCCGCGGCGCACGCCCCGCCGAGCGCGGCCGTGGCGCACCCTCGTCGCGGGCCTCGCGCTGGGCCTCGCCGGCTGCGGACCCGACGAGATCTCCGGCGACGCGTCCGACGCCGCCGCGCCGATCTCCGCGTCGACGCCCGCGTCGGCGGCTCCCGCCCCCGAGGCGCCGTCCCCCGCGGCGCCCGCCGAGCCGCGCCCGCCGCTCGACCCGCCGCGCAACGTCGTCCTCGTCTCGATCGACAACCTCGGCGCCGCGCACGTCGGCGCCTACGGGTACGAGCGCGACACGACGCCCTTCCTCGACGAGCTCGCGGCCGGGGGCGTCGTCTTCGAGGAGGCCGTCGCGCAGGCCACGTGGACCCTGCCCTCGCACTCGTCGATGCTCTCGTCGCGCTTCGTGAGCGGGCACGGCGTGTGGAACCCCGAGCGCCGCTTCCCGTCGCAGCCGGCGCTGCTCCCGGAGGAGCTCCGGGCCGCGGGCTTCGCCACCGCGGCGTTCACGAGCTGCCTCTTCGTGTCGGAGCTCTACGGGCTCGACCGCGGGTTCGACCTCATGGTCACGGAGGAGGTCCCCGCGCGGAAGCTCTCGAAGCGCGTGCTCGCCCACCTCCGGGAGCTGGGCGACGAGCCGTTCTTCCTCTTCCTCCACTTCTACGACGTGCACCAGCCCTTCGACGAGCCGAACCCCTACGGCGAGGACTTCGCGGCGGGCATCCCGGAGTCGGAGACCGTCGACGCGCGGCGCCTCATGGACATGGTCGGCCGGCGCGCCAAGGACATCTCCGAGGAGGAGATCGCGTGGATCGAGGGGATCTTCCCGCAGTTCGCGATCCGCGCCGGCATCGAGGACGCCGCGTCCCGCGACGAGGTCCTCGACGACCGCATCATGATGTACGTGTACATGTACCTCGCCGACAAGGGCTCGGCCGCGCTCGAGGCGCGCAAGGGGCGGTACGACAACGGCATCGCGAACATGGACCAGCAGCTCGCGGAGCTCTTCGAGGCGTTCCGCGCGTTCCCGTGGTACGAGGACACGCTCTTCGTGCTCACGTCGGACCACGGCGAGTCGTTCAACGAGCCGGCCGGCGTCATCGGCCACGGCGGCGCGCCCTACCGCGAGCAGGCGCTCGTCCCGCTCATCGCCGTCGGCGCCGGCGCGCGACCCGGCCTGCGCGTGTCGCAGCGCGTCGCGAGCATCGACATCGCACCGACGATCCTCGACCTGCTCGACGTGCCCGTGCCGCCTGGCTTCCAGGGGCAGTCGCTCGCGCGGGCGCTCGACACGGGCAACGTCCGCGGCCGCCCGATGCTCACCGGCTCCATCGCGTCGGGCATCGCGGGCGTGCGCGCCGAGGGCTGGACGCTGCTCGTGACGCGGCACGGTGACGAGATGAAGCTCGTGGAGGACCGCCTCGGCGACGTCGCGGACGTGAGCGCGATCCAGTCCGGGAAGATCGAGGTGCTCCGCAAGTGGCTCGATCGCGTGGAGAGCGCGAACGCGCGGCTCGCCGGCGACCTCGACGAGCTCGCGGCCGACCTCGACGAGGACGACCGCCGCCGGCTGCGCGAGCTCGGCTACCTCAAGTAGGCCGCTCCCGCGTCGCGCGGCGCGCCGTCCCCCGGCGTCAGCCCTGCACGAAGTAGCTGATCTCCCGCCCGTCGAAGATCGGGTGCAGCGCCGTGGACGTCCACGCGCCGAGCGTCGGCTTGAGCCAGAGCGTCCGCGCGGCGGCGTCGTAGTGGTACTGCGTGCCGTCGCCGTCCTCGACCTCGCTCACGCTCGACACGGGCGCCGCGAGCAGGTGCACGTCGGGCATGAGCCCGCTCGCGTACTCGACGCGCGAGGGCCCGCCCCCGCCGCCGTCGTACGGGATCTCGAGCAGCACGCTCCGCCCCGGCTCGGAGAACTGGAGCCGGATGACGAGGTCGCGCGGGTCGAGGGCCGGGTCGTGCTCGGGCGTGCCCGCGGGCTGCGGCGGCGGCCCGGGATAGTGGAGCCGGTAGTGCTCGACGCCCGGCTCGTCCGGGTCGTCGAGCAGCAGCGTGATCGGGTGGCTCGTCTGCCAGCCGAAGGGCGAGAACGTGCCCGGCGTGTAGACGAGCGCCTGCTGACCGGGGCGGTCCACCGCCTCGAACCGGATCCACGGCAGCCCCCACGTGAGCGCGACGATGTCGAACTCGAGCTGCCCGTAGGCGTGGTTGCCGGCCGTGCCCGGGCCCGGCACGACGAGCGGCTCCGCGTAGTGCGGCGCGCCCGGCAGCGTCGTCGGCGCGGGGAAGCCGGCCGGCCGCAGGAGCGGCGTGTTGTTCACGTGGTAGGTGTCCGGCGCGCTGCCGGGGAGGCTGCCGTCGATGTCGAACACGAGCGCGCTCGCGACGCCGTTCGGCCCCTCGCCCACCCAGAAGTCCTGCGAGGGCACGGGCGGCCCGAGGAACGTGAACGCGTTGCCGGGGTGCGGCTGCGGGAAGAGCACGGCGTGGTCGACGTCGGTGAACGTCGACGTGCGGATCGCGTTGCGCGGGTCGACGCCCCACGGGTCGCCCGGGAGCGTCTTCGAGTGCCAGCCCTCGGAGGTCACGGCCGCGGAGGAGCGTGTCGTGAAGATGCCGCCGGGCTTGTTGACCGCGAACGGCAGCGGCGTGTCGCGGAAGCCCTCGAAGTGCGTGTCCTCGACGAGGATCGCGCCGTCGTACAGCTCGAGGCCCTTGAGCATGCGCTGGGGGTTCGTCGGGCTGGGCAGCGACCGCGCGCCCGGGATCCAGTTGAGCTCGTGCGGCCCCGTCGGGTTGCCGACGTTGGCCGTCTCGCCGAGCACGACCGACGACTCGAGGATCTGGAAGCTGAAGCCCGGCGCGCCGATCGCGGAGAACGCGTACGCCGGCTCGTTGAACGGGTCGTCCGTGAACGGCGGCTGGTGGTACGGCGGGTCCTCGGACAGCGTCCAGATGGGCGCGTCGCGCTGGTAGCCCTCCGACGCGAGGTAGAACCCCATCGCGTTGTCCGCGACCCGCGTCCCGCGCCACCGGCACACGCCGTAGGACCGGTGCCAGACCGCGGCGTTGCGGTTCTTGTACGCCGTGAAGTCCTCGAACACCGCCTCGCTGTCGAGCTGCGAGAGCGGGTCGGGCTGCGACGGGTCGACCGTCACGAGGCGGCCGGTCTCCTGGTGGAAGCCGTCGACCGCGTTGCTGTGCGCCGTGTTCCCGCGGAACCGCGCGGGCACGACGGGCTTGACCCCCACGCCCAGTTCGTACCAGAAGCCGTGACCGTCGGAGCCCGCCGCCACGTTGCCCTCGAACGTGTTGTCGAAGTTCGTGATCCAGTAGGTCGCGGGGCTCGCGTCTTCGGCGGTGAACCACGGCGCGCCGGTCTCGACCGCGGGCTGGCCGAGCGGCTGGCCGTCGGGGTGGTCCGGTGCGCGGGTCACGAGCCCCAGGTTGCGGCGCAGCACGTTGCCGGTCTCCGAGCCGTCCTCGAGGTAGAAGAGGTGGCCGTAGCCGTCGAAGGCCACGACGTCCGCCACGACGAGGTCGTGCGTGCCGTGGATCGTGATCGCGCGGTTGTAGACGTGGTGGATCGAGCTGCTGCGGATGGAGCTGCCCGCGACGCTCCCCACCTGGTGGAAGTGGATCGGGTAGCGGCCGAGGCGGCCCTTCCAGCCCATGTACCGGAACTCCACGCCCGCGACGTGCACGACCGGCGAGGGCAGCGCACCCTGCCCGTCGTGGAACATGACGTGGCCGCCGCGCTCCGTCGCCGCCGAGAGCGCGTCGCCCTGCACGACGACGTTGCGCGAGAGCCGCGCGACCTCGGCGCGCTCGTCCACGAGGCCCCGTTCGACGACGCCGTGGTGCGCGAGGTCGACGGGGTCCGTGAGCACGAGGCGCGCGCCGTCCACGGACCGGATCGTGCGCTCCTCCGCCTGCTCCATGTCGAAGTCCGTCGACGCGACGACCACGCGGTCGCGCGGCAGCCAGCCGTTCGCCGCGGCCTCGAGCACGACCTCGTCGTCACCCGGCGCGAGGCCGTGGCCGTCCGCGAGGCGCATCCAGCTCGGGATCGGCGCGTAGCCGCCCCCCTGCTTGGCCGCGTCGAGCGTGCGGCCGTGCAGCTCGAGCGTCGCCCCGCCGTGCACCACGAGGCTCTTGTTCTCCGCCGGCCCGAGGGGGTCGGTGTAGTCCGACGACAGCCAGGCCTCGGTGAGCGTCAGCTCGAAGCGGTGCGTGAACGGGTGCGTCGCGGACCCCACGTGGAAGCCGGCTCCAGAGGGCCCCGTGCCGCCCTTGCCGACGTCGATCCGCGACACGCCGAGCGCGTAGTCGCGCGCGTCCTCGACGGTGAGCACGTCCTGCACGTCGAGGTGCGCGAGGTCGCCGATGCCGACGTCCGTGTCGAGCACGACCGGGCTGCCGGGCGAGACGACGACGAGGTCACCGGGACCGGGCAGCGCCCCCGACCCCGACACGCGGGACCAGGTGGCGGGCGACGACCAGGCGCCGCCGCCGGCGGTGGAACGGATCTCCTGCGCGAGCGTCGGCGCGGCGAGGCACGCGACGAGCACGCAGGCACGGACTGCGAGCGGGACGGCGGGCGGGCGACCCGGCCGTCCGGAGACGGGCAAGGACAAGAGGACCCCCTTCGGGTCGGCGCTCCAGCTCTCCCGCGGGCAACGGGCGAGCGTCCTCGTGGGCTCGGAGGACGGTCGCCGACTTTAATGCGCGATCGCGCATACGTAAAGGTTCGTCCCGGCGGAGCGCCCGATCGACGAGGAGGCGCGCCGCGACCGCGTGCTACCGTGTCGCCCTCCCGCGGAGCGCCCCCATGTCGGAACGGAAGACGGAGATCGCCACTCTCGGCGGCGGTTGCTACTGGTGCGTCGAGGCGGTGCTCGAGCAGGTCGACGGCGTGCTCGACGTGACCTCCGGCTTTATGGGCGGCGAGGTGGAGGACCCCACCTACGAGCAGATCTGCTCGGGGACGACGGGGCACGCGGAGGTCGCGCGCATCACCTTCGACCCGGACGTCCTCTCCTACGAGGAGCTGCTCCGCTGGTTCTGGAAGCTGCACGACCCGACGACGCTCAACCGGCAGGGCAACGACGTCGGCACGCAGTACCGCTCGGTGATCTTCACGCACTCACCGGAGCAGCGGGCGACGGCCGAGGCGTCGCGGAAGGCGGCCGACGCGTCGGGCGTGTTCACCGACCCGATCGTCACGGAGATCGCGGACGCGACGACCTTCTACGAGGCCAAGGGCAGCCACCAGGACTACTACCGGCAGAACAAGGAGCAGCCGTACTGCCGGTTCGTCATCGCGCCCAAGCTCGACAAGCTCGGCCTCGACAGCTGAGCTCCCGCGCGCGGCGCGCGACGCCGCTCAGGCCGAGGGCTCCGCGAGCCGCCTCCGCAGCCAGGCGAGGGCCGCCTCCTCGTCGTGGAAGACCTCGATGACCGTCGGGTGGTCCGCGGCGAGCGCCTGGCTCATGCGGGCCATGCCGAAGTCGGCCGTGCCGCCCACGACGATCGCCCAGCTCGTGTCCGCGAAGCCGTCGTCGAGCCGGCTCCCCATGAACGACACGATCCGGTGGAGCTGCGGCGTCTCGAGCGGTCCCACCGCGCGCCGGTCCACGAGGAAGCCCATCCCGGGGCGGTAGCGGGGGTCGACGAGGATGGCGTCCATCACGGCCGCCCACTCGCGGAACTCCTGCTCCGCGTGGTGCACGACGCGGACGATGCCCTCGCTCTCGTCGATCGAGTAGGTGATGCCTGGGTTGGCCATGGCCGGACCCTCTTTCCGCCCCCAGCGTAGCGGGTCCGCCGGATCCGGCAAGCGCGCGGGTCGGGCCGCCGTCGGGTCAGCGGTCCCGGCCGGCCTCGCTCCACCATCGCTCGAGGTCCTCGGCCATGCCCTCGAGCTCCTCGCCCGCCTGCTCGAGTTCGCGGCCGAGCTGGTCCAGGGCGCCCTCGAGGGCCCGGCCCAGCTCCTCCGCCGAACGCTCGAGCTCGTCCCCGAGGGCCTCCAGTCCGGCCCCGAGGTCGTCGGCCGCGGCCTCCGCCTCGCGGGCGAGCGCGTCGGAGGCCCGCCCGGCCTCGACGAGCGCCTCGTCGACCCGTCGCGCCCACGTCCGGCCGCGCTCCTCGAGCCGCGCCTCGAGCCCGGCGGCGCGCCGACCGACGACCTGTCGCGCCCGGACCGCCCGCGTGCCGACGACGGCGGCGAGGCGCTCGATCGCCTGTCCGAGGGCGGCGTCCCCGCAGCAGGCGTCGGCGGGACACGGATCGAGGAGCGCCAGCGCGTCGCCCACCTCGTCCACCGTCCGCTCGAGCTCCTCGCCCACGAGGGCCCAGTCGTCGTCGCAGGCGGGCAGGCAGAGCACGGTCGCCATCGCCAGGACGAGGCACGGCACGGTCGACGCTCGCATGGGTTCTCCTCCGGTCACGCGGCGGGCACGAGCGCGTCGTTGGGATCGCGCGCGCGCGGCTTTCAACCGACGGACGCGGTGCGCGTCGCGCGGGACGTCAGGAGCCGGAACCCGCGCGCCCGAAGCCCTCGAGCCGGTACCGGAACGTCGACTCGACCTCGCCGGACGGCAGCTCGTAGCGCGTGCGGCGGTCCCAGCTCACGACGCCCTCGAGCGGCACCTCGGGGCTCACGATCGCCGTGATCCGCACGTCGAGCGGCAGCGCGTTGCTGCGCGAGGTCATCGCACCGCGCAGCACGAGCTCCACGCGGCGCGCCGGCAGCTCGACGTCCCCGTCGACCCACGCGCCGGGCGTGACGACGCCCGACACGACGGCCATCGCGTCGAGCGGCTGGCCCGAGTCCTCGAGGCCCAGCAGGCGGCCGGCGAACGGCGCCGCGGCCGGGTGCTGCTCGAGGGTGCCCATGGAGCGCTCGCCGAGGGAGGTCGTCGTCTGGACGGCGGGCCCGTCGTAGGTGCCCGCCACGACGCGCTGCACGGCGAGGGCGAGCGGACCGTCGATGTTGCCCGCGCGGTAGGCGACCCAGTCGCCGGGCTCGGCGGCGGCGAGGCCGTCCGCGAAGCGCCCGTCGAGCACGGACGCGAGGTCGACGCCGGAGGGCGGGTCGTCCACGTCGAAGGACTCCGGTTCGCCGCGCGCCTGGAAGCCGCCCTGACCGGGCGTGACGCGCACGTCGACGGGCGCGCGCTCGACGGAGGCCCAGCGCTCGTCGAGCGGCTTGTAGCGGAACGCGCGGAACCCCAGCTCCTCGAGCCGGTCGCGCGGGTACGACGACTCCTTCACCTTCGGGAACGCCGCCTCGAGCACGCGGACCCACGTGTGCTCCTCGTCGTCGAAGCGGACGAAGAGCATGGCGTGCGCATCGAACTTGTTGAGCAGGTCGCCGGGGAGCAGCTCGTCGTACGAGCCGAGCTCGAAGCAGAGCCGCCCGAGCGAACGGGTCGACTGCTTCATGGGCAGGTTCCACGCGCGCGCGACGTAGCCGGAGCAGTCGACACCCACGGCGTGGGCGCTCGCGTCGAGGTTCACGCCGTCCGTGAGCTGCCCGGCGGGCTGCCCCGCGGCGACGGCCGCGTCGAAGTCCTCGAGCGAGGAGAAGCCGCCCCACTTGTACGGAACGCCGACGTTCACGCTGCCGTCCGTGAGGAAGCCGTCCTCGCGGTGCGACGCGTCGGGCGTGTCGACGTGGATGCCGTCGACGTCGGGCCCGTGCAGCGCGTTGGCGGGCGAGGCCGTCCACTCGTGCTCGGCGTACGCGCGCGCGACATCGAGGATCTCGGAGCGGCGCGGGTCCGTGACGACGGTCGGCGCCGCCGGGGTCTCGGCCGTCGCATCCTGCGCGACGGGCGGCACGGTCGCCGTCGCGGCGACGTCGGCGGGAGCCGTCTGCGCGCAGGCGGCGAGCAGCGCGAGGAGCCAGGCGGCGGGGAGCGTCGTCCGTCGGGTCGTCGTCCGGGTCGTCACGTGTCGTCTCCGCGGGGCGCTGGGGTCGTCGGGTCGTCGGCCGGCCCATGATCGTCTGCAGGCAATGCGCGTGTCTCGTGTCGTCCCGGCGTCGGGCCGCGGGACGCGCCGCCGCATCCTTAGACTCGGCGCCTCCCGACGGAGCAGCCCCGATGCCTGGAGACGCCCCGATGCCCGATGGCGCCCCGACCCTTCCGCGCCGTGACGAGCTGCGCGGCGTCCTCGAGGAGGTCCTGCGCGAGTCGCTCGCGTACCTCGACGGACTCGACGAGCGGCCCGTGCGGTCGCCCGGGCTCGAGGAGGCGGAGGCGCGCTTCGACGGCGAGCTCCCGGAGCACGGCGTCGGCGCCGCGGTCGCGCTGCGCGAGCTGCTCGACGACGGCTTCGAGGCGGCGACCGCCTCGAGCGGGCCGCGCTTCTTCCACTTCGTCATGGGCGGCGTGACGCCGGCGGCGCTCGCCGCCGACTGGCTCGCGTCGGTGCTCGACCAGATCGCGTACGCGTGGGTGGCGTCGCCGCTGGCCGCGCGCCTCGAGCGCCTCGCCCTGCGCTGGCTCGCCGACCTCTTCGAGCTCCCCCACCGCGGCGGCCTGCTCACGACGGGCGCGACCATGGCGAACTTCACCTGCCTCGCCGCGGCGCGCCAGTGGTGGGGCGAGCGGCACGGGGTCGACGTCGCGCAGCGCGGGATCGCCGGGCTGCCGCCGATGCCGGTGCTCACGAGCGGGCACGTCCACGCGAGCACGGTCAAGGCGCTCGCGATGCTCGGGCACGGGCGCGACGCGGCGCGTCGGTTCGTGGCGGACGGCACGGGGCGCCTCGACGTCGACGCGCTCGCGGCGGCGCTGCGCGCGCTCGACGGGCAGCCGGCGATCCTCGTCGCGAACGCGGGCGAGGTGAACGCCGGCGACTTCGACGACATCGCGCGGCTCGCCGACCTCGCCGACGCGCACGACGCGTGGCTCCACGTCGACGGGGCGTTCGGGCTCTTCGCGCGGCTCTCGCCCAGGACCCGCGCGCTCACGGAGGGCGTCGAGCGCGCCGACTCGGTGACCTCCGACGGCCACAAGTGGCTCAACGTCCCCTACGACTGCGGCTTCGCGTTCCTCGCGGAGGGCGACCGGCTCCCGCGCGTCTTCGCGTACGACGCGGCGTACCTCGCGCAGGACGACGAGGAGCGGCCGGTGTTCGGCGTGCGCGGGCCGGAGGGCTCGCGGCGCGCGCGGGCGCTCGCCGTGTGGGCGACGCTGCGCGCGTACGGGCGCGCGGGGCACCGCGCGCTCGTCGAGGGCCACCTCGACCTCGCGCAGCGGCTCGCGCGCGCGGTGGACGCCGTCGACGACCTCGAGCGGCTCGCCGACGTGCCGCTGAACATCGTGTGCTTCCGCTACGCGCCGCCCGGCGTCGACGCCGCCGAACTCGACGCGCTCAACACACGCCTGGGCGAGGCGCTGCTCGAGGACGGTCGCTTCTACGCGGGCACGACGACCCACGACGGCCGCGTCGCTCTGCGTCCGGCGCTCGTGAACTGGCGCACCCGCGACGAGGACGTGGACGGCTTCGTGTCCGTCGTGAGGGAACTCGGCGCGCGCGTCGCCGCGGCGACCTGACTCGGGAACCCGCCCCGAAGCGCAGCGCACCCACGGGACCAGTCGGACCGCCGGCGAACACGAACGACGCGTCGCTCGCGCGAGACGGCGCGGACGACGCGCGCGCATCGTTGACGGAATTCGACACCCCGCCTAGCATCGATCCCGGAGGCGGGATCCGGCCGGAAGGCGGACGCCGTCGGCACGAACGCGCGTCCCGTTGCCCGAGCCCCCGATCCGCCCCGCCTCCGACGTCCATCCATCCTGAAGGGGGAGTTCCCATGTCCGACCAGAAGAACCGCGGTCCCGGAGGACCGGGCGGCGAGGGGTTCGAGCTCGAGTCCTCGGGCGGCGGCCAGATCGTCGACGCGACGACGGCCGTGGTCACGTTCGCGTCCGGCAACCCGACGGTGAGCGTGTCCGTGTCCATCCCGGTCAACGACCCGCCGCTCGAGACGCTGTCCGTGTACGGCGCGTCCAACGACAGCAACCCGCACACGGACCCGGAGAACAAGCTCCAGGAGTCCGCGCAGCGTCCCAGCTCCGGCACGATGGGCGCCTCCGCCGCGCCGGCGGCGTCGGGCGCCACCTACACCGTGCAGCTCAAGTTCTGGTACCGCGGTCAGCCGCACAGCGAGGACCCGACGATCCTCACGGGGTCGACCTCGACGAGCGGGACGATCACGCTCTCCTCGACCTGAACGGACGTCAGTCGCGCGGCGCGCCGACGTACACGAAGGGCGCCCAGAAGTACGGGTGCCCCACGCGCGCCTCGATTGGCAGGGGGACGCGGGCGACCGGTCGTCCGCGTCCCACGCGCCCCGCGCCGACGAACGCGCCGTCACCGCCCGGTGACCTCCGGACGGCGAGCCGCCCCTCGCGGAGGGCCCGCTCCGGCGACGCGCCCTGCTCGATGAGCGCCGAGTAGAAGCCCTTCATGACGACGCCGGTCTCCCGGTCGTCCGCCTGCCACAGGCTCGCGACGACCGCGCGGGCGCCCGCGAAGAGGAACGCGCGCGCGACGGACTGCACGCCCTCGCCGCCGACGTCGGCGCCGCGGCCGGTCCGGCACGCCGAGAGCACCGCGAGCTCCGCTTCGAGGTCGAGGTCGAGGATCCGCGCGACGCTCAGGTAGCCGTCGTCGTCCGCCGTCGGCGCGAGGACGACGCCGCTCGCGAGCGGGTCCTGGAGGTCGGCCCACCCGTGGCTGGCCCAGTGGATGATCGCATAGCGGCGGAGGTCGCCGCGCACGGCCTCCGCCGACGCCTCGGCGCCGAGGCGCAGAGAGAACGCGGGCGTCTCGAGGACGACGTCGCGCTCGTCGGGCTCCGGAGCGACCTCGGCGGCCGCGGACCGGACGGCGGCGAGCAGGCGCGCGATCTCCAGGGCCTCGCCGCGCGTCCCGGGCAGCCGCGGCCAGGCCTCGGGGCGCGACGTCGAGCGCGCCGCGTCCGTCGGCGATCCGACGCGCGACGCGTCGCCGTACGCCGGGTCGCCGAGGATGAGCGCCGGACCGGTGAGCGCGCGGCGGGCGCCCTCCTCCGCGAGCGCGACGAGCACCGGCGCGGACGGCACGTACGACACCTCGTGCGCGTCCACCACGAAGGTCACGTCGGCGAACGTGCGCGGCTCGTCCTCGGCCGCGACGACGAGCGCCTCGAACGGCAGCGCGGACAGGCCGGACGTCGGCACGACGACGACCTCGCCGTCGGCGGGCACGTCCGCGAAGAGCATGTCGTGGAGCACGCGGCCGTGCCGCGCGACCTCGTCGACGGTGCCGAGCGAGGCGGGGTCCGAGATGCGGGCGAGGAAGGCGTCCACCGCGGCGCGCACGTGCTCGATCGCGCCGACCTCCCGGAACGTCAGGCGCCCCCCGTCGAGGACGTACGCGTAGACCGCGTCGCGCCCCTCCGTGAACTCGAGCAGGACGCGGTCGTCCAGGACGCGGGCGACGACGTCGGGGGAGACGCCGCGCGGGAGGAGCAGGTCGCCCTGCGCGGGCGGCAGCTCCCGGACGAGCCGCTCGATGTCGTCGTCGGCGGCGGCGATCGCGGACTCGAGCCCGGCGAGCTCCTCGAGCCGCGCGCCGTCGCGCTGCGCGCTCGCCATCCGACGGAGCAGCGCGGCGCGTCTCGCGGTCGCGTCGCCGAGCCGCCGTCGCGCGGCGATGACCTCCTGGGAGCGGCGGCCGGTGCGGTGCTCCGCGATGCCGTGCAGCAGCGACCGGCCCTTCCAGAAGCCTGCGCGCTCGAAGCCGTCGCGGACGATGCGCTCGCGGGCGGCGTCGTCCGTCGGCCCGGTCCGCAGCGCCGCGGCCACGTGCTCCTGCGAGAGCCGGCTCCAGCCGTGGAGCATCGAGCGCAGGCTCGCGGCGCGGTCGGGCGCGAAGCGGTCGATGCCGAGCCGCGCGAACTGGGTGTCCGCCTCCGCGAGACGCGCCGCCCAGCGCTCGAGGTCGCCGACCTCGGCGTCGAGGAGGCACGCCGTGTAGAGCGCGTGCACGTGCGTGGTCGGGTCGAGGGACGCGCGCCCGTGCTCGAGCGCGCGCTCGCTGGCGTCGCGCGCGGCGTCGAGCCGGCCGAGCCGGCGCTCGAACGCGGCGAGCGCGTTCGCGGCGACGGACCGCTCGGCGTGGCCGCGGTCCTCCGTGAGGCGCACGAGCTCCGCGGCCCGGTCCCGACCTTCGGCGTCGCGCCCCTCCTCGAAGTCGAGCGCGACCTCGGACGAGAGGCAGTGGCGCAGGCTCTCCGTGTCGCCCGTCCGGGCGGCCAGCGCACGGGCCTCCTCCACGAGACGGCGCGCCTCCGCGTACTCGCCGACGGCCGTCCGCAGCCCGGCGAGCTCGCGGAGCAGCGCGGCGCGGCTGCGCCCCTCGTCCATGGCGTCCACGAGCGGGACGACCTCGAGCAGGCAGCGCCGCACGGCGTCGTGCTCGCCGAGCGCCTCGTGACAGCGCGCGAGCGCGACGAGCGCCGCCGACTCGTTGGCCGTGTCGCCGATCCGGCGCGAGATGCGCAGCGTCTCCTCGTAGAGCTCCTGGGCCTCGAGGATGTCGGAGGTGGTCCAGGCGAGGTTGGCGAGGGTCCCGACGAGCGCCGCCCGGTTGCGCGGCGTGACCGGCGCGTCGAGCACGGGGAGGAGCAGGTCGCGCGCCCCGGAGAAGTCCGCGCGCTTCTGGAGGATGTCCGTCACGGGGAGCAGCGCCGTCACGGCCGCGTCGCGATCCGCGAGCCCCGCGACGAGCGCCTCGACGGACGCGACGGACGCGTCGGCCCCGGCGCGATCACCGCGGGCCTCGAGCACGACCGCGCGACGCGCGAGCAGCACCGCCTCGTTCGGCGCGTCATCGAGGTCGCGCGCGATGGCGAGCGCGAGGTCGACGTCGGTGAGCGCGTCCGCGAGCCGGCCCTCGTCGAGCGCGACCTCCGCCCGCAGGCCGCGGCAGAACATCTCGATGTCGTGACCGCCCCGCCGCTCTTCGGTCACCTCGGAGGTCCGCAGCCCGGCGGCGAGCTCGATGGCGCGGTCGAGCCTCGGTCCCGCCGCGTCGTAGCGGCGGAGCCGGACGAGCGCGCCGCCGCGCCAGCCGTTCGCGACCGCCTCGAGCAGCCGGTGACCGATCTCCTCGGCGAGGGGCTGCACGCGCGCGTAGAGCCGCTCGCAGCGGTCGTGCATCCCGACGATGTACGCGAGGTCGCCCGCGAGGTGGAAGCGGCCGGCCGCGATCGCCTTGGCGGTGTCGCCCGGCCCCTTGCCGAGCGCCTCGTACGCCGGGATGCGCGCGTAGCACACCTCGGCGTGCGCCTCGAGGCGGTCGACCCGCGCGACGGCGGCCTCGAGGCCCGACGGCGGCGGCACGTCGCCCGCGTCGACACGCACGACGAGCTCGCCGTCGACGCCCTCCTTGAACCCCGCGACGAGCGGCACCGGCCGGCCGCGACGGCCCTCGACGACGAGGCGGCTGTCCCAGCCGACGTCGCCGTCGTCGTCCTCGCCGACGACCGCGCCCTGCAGGTCGAGCTGCCGCACGAGGACGTCGGCGTGCGCCGACGTGACCGTCACGGTGAGCGGTCCGTCGGCGGTCGGGCGGAGCGCGAGGACCGCGGCGCGGCCGAGCCCCGCGAAGGGCGGCGCCTGCGCCTCGGCCGCGGAGACCTTGCGCGGCCGGAAGGTCGTCTCCTCCCCCACGGCGACGAAGGTCATGCCGCCCGACGCGTCGTCCTGCGGCGCCGGCGCGGCGGGGACGGACCCCGCGACGCACAACAGCACGAAGAGCGACAGCATGGCGGCTCGACCGGACTCCATGGCCCGTCCCCCGGGGATCTCAGGCTCCCACTGTAGTGGAGACCGGCCGGGGCGCGAACCCGGCGCCGGGGTCCGTCGGGGGCCGGGGCCCCCGCCGCCGCGGGCGGGGGCCCCGGTCACGCCGCTCAGAAGCGCTGCATCCAGTCGACCGTGTACCGGTCGTCGAAGATGTCCTCGCGGCTCGTGAGCGGGTGCTCGTACGCGAAGCCGAGCTTGCCCATCTCGGTCACCGCGTAGCGGAAGCCGACGGCGCCGGTGATGACGTCGTGTCCCTTGACCATCGTCGAGCCGAGGCTCGCGTAGTCGACGCCCTCGAAGTTCACCGGGAGGTTGCGGCCCTCGTTCATGTAGTGGATGCCGTTCACCTCGATGAGCGGCACGAAGTCGTCCTCCGTGTCGGGGCTGAAGTGGAGGTGCCAGTCGAGCGTCTGCGGCTCGTCGCCGCCGCTCACGGGCAGGTTGGCGCCGACGGTGGCCACGACGTTGTAGGTGTCGACGTTCCAGGCGCCGCTCACGAAGGGCCGCCACATGCCCTCGCCGTTGCCCTGGAGCACCGAGCGGTCGCCGTTGGTGCCCTCGTAGATCAGGCCGACGGTGTAGAGCGACCCGGAGTCCGGGTCCTCGTGGACGACGTACTTCACGCCGCCGCCGATGTCCGCGTAGCCGGTGCCGTCGGGGATGGGCGACTTGCCGCCCGTGTCGAGCTTGAAGCGGCCGTCCTTCACGGCGATGACGGCGAGGCGGTCCGTCACGGCGTACCGGGCCTGGACGGCGACGCCGCGCAGGTAGCCGCCGTCGAGCAGACCGGTCTCGTGGAACTCGTGGTGCAGGAAGATGGGCCGGACGCTCGTGTGGACCACCGGGCTCTCGAAGGTGATCGGAGCCGAGACGGGGTCCTGGAAGCGGTCGGTCCAGGGCCGGGCGTCCTCCTGGGCGCGCGGCGGCAGGGCCACGGCGTTGCAGGAGACGAGCAGCGGGGCTGCGAGGAGGGCGAGGCGACGGAGGGACATCAGGGGTTCTCCCGGGGGCCGGTTGACGAGCCCCGGACGCTATCACCTGACTTCACTGTCAGTTTTGCGCACGAGTGCGTAGACCGGCGAGGGACGGGGCGGAACGGCGCGCCCTCAGGCCTCCGTCGAGCGGGCCGCGCGCCGCCGGCCGCGCGTCTCCTCGATGGGCGCGAGCAGCCAGCTGAAGGCGCAGAGCGTGCCCTCGGCGCCCTCCCGCTGCGGCTTGCGCAGGATCTCGAGGATCGCCGCGAGGTGCTCGTTGACGGCGCCGAGTTCCTCCTCGGTGAGCGGCGCCTCGAGCCGCAGCGACCAGAGGTTGCGCGTCGGGCCCGAGACGGTCGCCGCCGGATCGCGCAGCCCCGCCTCGAAGTCGCGCTCCGCCTGGCGCAGGATGCTCGCCGCGAGGCGCCGCACGGCGCGCGCGTTGTCCGGCTGGTCGGGCTCGTAGCGGATGTGCCAGTTGCGGCGCGCGACGTCGTAGATCGTCTCGTCGCGGCGGGTCGTCTCCCGCGAGCCCTTCGCGACGAGCACGCCCGCGTCGACGAGCAGCTTGACGTGGTAGTAGAGCGAGTCCGGCGCGACGCGCAGCGACTCGGCGAGCTCGCGCACGGAGCACGGGCCGACCGCCTCGAGCCGGTCGACGAGGTTCTGGCGGACAGGCGACACGAGCGCCTCGATCGTCTCGGGGTCGCGGATCCAGTGGACGCGGTCCGCCGACGCGGCGCGCGACCGGCGCGCGGCCTTCCGGGGACGGGACGCGGTGGAGGGCTTCGGCGGCGGCGGGGTCATGCCCGCATTGTTGAAGGATTCCAGGATCCTTCAACCAGGAATCCCGGTGCGACGTGCTTTCGTCAAGCGGGGCGGCGGGGTGGGGCGGATCGTCCCCGGCCGCTCCGCCCCGCCGCCCGGCTCAGTCGAAGGCCTCACCCGCGACGACCCAGACGCGGCCCTGCTTGGGGCCGTCCACGAGGCTCCAGGCGGCGGTGAGCAGGTAGTCGGCGTGGCCGTCGCCGTCGACGTCCCCGAGGCCCACCGCGTCGAAGCCGAGCGTGTCGCCCGCCTGGCGCGACGTCCAGGTGGCGAGCACGCGGCCGTCCGCGCCGGAGTGGAGCGTGCACCGGCCCGCGGACGCGCCGCCCGCGGCGTGCTGCCACGAGCCCACGACGAGGTCCGCGTGGCCGTCGCCGTCGACGTCGCCGCAGTCGGACGCGCTCGTGCCGAACCCCTCGCCGGCCGTCCCGCCCTCGAGCACGAGGACGCGCTCGCCCGTCGCGCCGGAGTGCACGTAGACGCGCCCCGTCGACGGACCCTTCGCGCCGTGGTTCCAGTCCGACGCGTAGACGTCGGGCACGCCGTCCGCGTCGACGTCGCCGGGGATCGTCACGAAGTACTGCGCGAGGTTGGCGCCCGCGGGCTCCGCCTCGAACGCGAACGCGAGCTCCGCGCCCTCGGCGGTGCACCGGTACACGCGACACGCGCCCTTGCCGCGCGCGCCGCCCTTGACGACGCCCACCGCGAGCAGCCGGTGACCGCCCGACTTCGTCCCGTCGATCGCGGAGCCGAACTGCTCGCCGGCGACCTCGCCCGCGATGCCGAAGAGCTCCTCGCCGGTCGCGCCGGAGAACACCGCGACGCGCCCCGCGTCGACGCCGTGCACGTCGGACTTCCACGCGCCCACCGCGACCTCGTCGTGCCCGTCGCCGTCGAGGTCCTCGAGGCCGCAGACCTTGAGGCCGAACTGGTCGCCCGCCTCGCCGTCGCTGAACGTGTGGAGCAGCTCGCCGCTCGCGCCCGAGTAGACGAGCGCGCGCCCCGCGACCGGTCCGGTGCCCGGCGCGCCGACGAGCACGTCCGGCACGCCGTCCGCGTCGACGTCGACACGCCCCGCCACGGCGTTGCCGAGCCGCCAGCCGGGCTGCCCGTCGAACACGTGGAAGACCTCGCCCGAGCGGCCGCTGTGGATCGTCACGCGACCCGCCTGGGGACCGCCGTTCGCGCGGCTCGGCGCCGTCGCGCCGAAGTCCGCCGCGCCGTCGCCGTCCAGGTCGCCGACGACGCGCGCGACCCAGCCGAACTCGTCGCCGGGGTTCTCCCCGACGAGCTCGTGGAGGACGCGCGGTCGCTCGACGAAGGCCTCCGAGCCGCGGAGCAGCGGCGGCAGGAGCGCGGCGAAGCGCGGGTCGTCGCGCAGCGGGTCGAGGTCCTTGTCCGTCGCGATCGTGTTCCGGTCGCCGTAGCCCGCGGCGATCGCGCGCTGGAGCCAGGTGATGCCCTCGTCGACGTGCCCGAGTCGCGCGTGCGCGCACGCGGCGTTGTAGCCCGCGGGCGACGCGAGCTGACGGAAGCTCGCCGCCTTCTCGTGCGCCGGCACGGCCTCCTCGAGCTTGCCCTGCGCGTGCAGCGCGTAGCCGAGGTAGAACCACGACACGCCGTCCGACGCGTTCGCCGCGGTGCGCGCGCGGAACACCTCCTCGGCGCCGGCGTAGTCGCCCTGCGCGACGAGCGCCTGGCCGTCGGCGAGCGACGGCGGCGTCGCCTGCGCGCGGAGCGCCGGCGCACCGACGAGCGCGAGCGCGAGACCGAGCGCGAGGCGCCGGGCGGCCGGGGGTCGGCGGCGCGCGGGTCCGCGTCGGGGCTGGGAACGGACGGGCGTCGACTCGGACGGGGAACGGGACGTCATGCGATCTCCTGGATCTGGAGGGATCGCGCCGGGATGGAGAGGCCGTGATCATGACAGGCCGGCGCCCGCTCCGGGAGGCGCGTCATCGGGATGCCGCATCGAGGTCGCGGAGCGCGGCGCGGGTTATCCTGGCGCGCCCGTCGCGGCGCCGTCCGCGCGCGACGCCCTCCCGGAGTCGACCGATGGCCCATTCGTTCGTATGGGTGGACATCCCGGCGCGCGACCTCGCGCGCGCCATGCGCTTCTACTCGGCCGTGCTCGGCGCGGAGGTGACCGAGGAGCACCCCGGAGTCGCGGTGCTCGCCCACGGCGAGGGGGACGTCGCCGGCTGCCTCGCCGTCGACGACTCGATGACGCCCTCGCGGGACGGTCCGCTCCTCTATCTCAACGCGGACGGGCGGCTCCAGGAGGCCGTCGACGCGGCGGTCGCGCAGGGCGGCGAGGTGCTCGTGGCGCCGCACCCCATCGGACCGTGGGGGCACCGGGCCATCGTGCTCGACAGCGAGGGCAACCGCGTCGCGCTGCACAGCGAGTGAGCGTCGGTCGAGGCTCCCCGGCCGCCGACTCCCCGATCGCCGACTCCCGGGTCCCGTGATACGGTGACCCGACGCGCCGCGCGACCGGCCGCCGGCGTCCGCTCTCCCCCCTCGCTCTCCCGATGAGTCGTCGTCCCGCTCCGGAGCGCCCCGGGCGCTCGCGGCCCGTCCTCGCCGCGCTGACCCTCGGCCCCGCGCTCGGGCTCCTCGCATCCTGCGGCGACGCCGCGCAGCCGGCGGGCGACGCCGTCGCCGACACGCCCCGCCCCACCGACGCGCCCCACCTCGTCGTCCTCGTGCTCGACACGCTGCGCGCGGACGTGCTCAGCAGCTACGGCCACCCGGACGACCCGTCGCCCGCGCTCGCCGGGCTCGCGCGGGACGGCGTCGTCTTCGAGTCCGTGCTCTCGCAGACGAGCTGGACGCTGCCGTCCGTGGGCTCGCTGCTCACGTCGCGGTACCCGCGGACGCTGGGGCTCTACCGCGAGGGCGACCAGGCGCTCCCGCTGGACGTCGTGACGCTCGCCGAGCACCTGGACGCCGCCGGCTACGCGACCTTCGGCGCGACGGCGAACCCGCACCTCAACTCACGCCTGAACTTCGCGCAGGGCTTCGACGAGTACGTCGACAGCACCGTCGTGTGGTCGCGGCCGGAGGACGAGATCGGGGAGGACCAGGTGCTGTTCACCGAGGCGCCGCTGCACCGCGCCGGCGAGCTGCTCGCGGAGGCCCGCTCGTTCGCCGAACGGCAGGAGGCCGTCGCCCCGGTCTACCTCCAGGTCGACCTCATGGAGGTCCACGAGTACGGCCGCGAGGGCATGCTGCGCCCCGAGTACGCCTCGGGCTTCGAGGACTCCCGCGCGACGGACTACCTGCGGCACGTGCGGCAGCTCACGGACGACGTCGCCGCGTTCGTCGAGGACATGCGCGCGCGACCCGGTTGGGAGGACGCGCTCTTCTGCATCACGAGCGACCACGGCGAGGGGCTCACGGACCACCCCGACGTCGAGCGCTCGACGCTCCACGGCACGCTGCTCTACCCGTCGATGACGCGCGTGCCGTGGATCGTGGTCGGCGGTCCGGCGTGGCGTCCGGCGCGGCGGCGCGTCGCGCAGGACGTACGGCTGCTCGACGTCGTGCCGACCCTGCTCGACCTCGCGGGGCTCCCGCCGCTCCCGGGCGCCACCGGCGTGTCGCTCGCGCCCGTGGTGCGCGGCGAGGCCGACGAGGCGCCGCTGCCGGAGGTCTTCGTCACGGAGACCTCCTTCCGCCAGCTGCACAAGATCTCGGCGGTCGACCCCGACTGGCAGTACGTGCACAACCGCGCCGAGCACGACGGCGTCCCCACCTTCGAGCTCCAGGAGCGCGGGCAGACGCCGGACGGCGAGCTGACCGACCGCGCCGGCAGCCGGCCCGACGTCCTCCTGCGCCTGCGCGACTTCGTGCTCGCGTGGGAGGAGCGCTTCCCCCGGCAGCCGGCGACGCCGCCGGCGGGCGACGGGTCGTCGGACGCGGAGATCCGCCAGCTCGAGGCGATCGGCTACGCGCGCTGATCCGGACGGGTCGGCCTTCGCCTACGGCGAGGTGCTCTTCACGGCGTTCGAGAGCACGAGCCCGTGGATCGAGCTGCCGTCCTGGACGACGACCTGCCACCACGCCTCCGTGCCCGTGGGCAACCCGCCCGGCCAGGTCGTCGTGACGTCGAGCATGCCGCCGTCATCCGTCGCCGCGAGGACCTGCGCGGTGTACGGGAACGCGTAGACGTCGCCGCCGAGCGCCGCGAACGGCGTGCTGCCGAACGAGATCCACAGCAGGAAGAACGCGTTCGGCGCGGCGTCGTGCAGCCGCAGGTTCACGGGCTGCCCGCCGACCTGCGTGCCCGAGAGCGCGAGCTGCGGGTCGCCGTAGAGGCCGGTCGTGCCGCAGCCGAGGTTCTGCCACAGCGGCGCGCCGCTGCTCGTCTGCACGTAGGTCGTCGTCGACGAGACGCCCGTGTTGCCGTAGCGGTCCGCGGCGACGACGCGGTACGCGATCGTGCCGCTCAGCTCGCCGGGGATGACGCCGCGGAACTGCTGCCCACCCTGGTGCCGCATCGGCACGCAGGTCTCCGGTCCGCCGTCCACCGTGTAGATCAGGTCGACGTCGTGGAACGCGATGATGTAGTAGGCGTGGTTGTCCTGGATCCTCGCGTGGACCACCGTGTCCGAGCCGTCGGCCTTGTCGGCCTGCGCGGTGACGGCCAGGAAGACCGGCGCGTGCGTGTCCGGCACGCCCAGCACGTTCTCCCAGGAGCGGTTGTTCTGGTTGCCGTCGTTCGCGAGGGCGATGTCCGGGTCGCCGTCGCCGTCCAGGTCGCCCACGTCGGCGTCGAGCGTCGTGCCGCCGTTGCCGGAGGCCGGCGTCTCGGCCCACGGCGCGAGCCCGCCCGAGGCGCCCGTCCGGTGGTAGAGCCCGAGGTCCAGGGGCACGCCGTCCGCGAGGCTCGACTGGTAGAGGTAGTTGGTGCCGGAGAAGTTCGCGGGGAACGCGTCGAGGTCACCGTCGCCGTCGTAGTCGAGGAAGTTCATGTCCTCGTCGTCGACGGCCGGGTCGTTGCGGATCCAGTTCGTGAGGAAGAACTCGCCGCCCTCGTTCCGCAGGATGCGGTCGGAGAAGTTCGCGTAGTTCATGAGCCAGACGTCGAAGTCGCCGTCGGCGTCCACGTCGGCGAACTCGCCCTCGTAGTTGCTCGAGCCCTGGAGCGCGGCGCCGTTGTCGAGCAGCCGGTCCTGCGTGAGGTCCGTGAACGGGTCGCCGACCCAGCCGTTCTCGACGAGGTTGTTGCTGTAGTACCGCGCCTGGCTGTTGCGGCTGCTCGCGAAGACGTCGAGGTCGAAGTCGCCGTCGAAGTCCGCGACGTCGATGTCGAAGGTGTGGATCTTCGTGTCGGCGAGCGGGTCGGCCCACGGCCAGAGCTCGTCGAAGCGGCCGGCGCCGTCGTTGAGGAAGACGTGGCTGTCCCACGTGCCGTTGATGTTCGGGCCGTAGCCGCTGTGGAAGAGGTCGAGGTCGCCGTCGTCGTCGAAGTCCGCGAACTCGCAGTCGCAGGTGTGGTCGAGGAACGGGCCCTCGCCGTCCTGCGGACCGACCTCGCGGCTCGGCGGGATGGCGACGAGCGTCCCCCAGAACGCGTCCGTGTCCTCGGAGAAGACGCCGATCGTGCCCTGCTGCGCGCCGCCGTGGTTGCGGTACGCGCGGCTCACCTCGCCGCCGTTCACGGTGGTCCCGCGGTTCGCGATGTAGACGTCGAGGTCGCCGTCGCCGTCCCAGTCCGCGAAGTCGATGTCGCGGCTCGTGTCGTTCGGGACGCCGACGAAGCGGGTGGCCGTCTCGTCGAGGAACGTCCCCTCCGTGCCGCCCTGGAGCCCGCCCTGGTTCACGTAGAGCGTGTTCGCCTGGGCGCTGCCGTCCCCGCCGTTCGCGACGCCCACCTCGAGGTCGCCGTCGTTGTCGACGTCCCCGAGGTCGATGTTCTCCGAGCGGCCGGCCCCGAAGCTGATGGCCGCGGTCGGGAAGTTGCGGCCCGGCTGGAGGTCCGTGAGTTGGGCGGCGAGCGGCGTCGGCAGGCCGAGCGCGAGGAGCAGCGCGGCGGCGCCGAGGGTGCGCGGGACGCGCGGAGGACGGGACGTGTTCACGAGCTCTTCTCCGGTCTCGGGAAACGTGGGGTTCGATCCGGTGCGCGGCGGCGCGCACGCGGTCGCCGCGTCACGGCGAGGTGCTCTTCACGGCGTTCGACAGGACGAGCCCGTGCACGGACGACGCGTCCTGCACGATGACCTGCCACCACGCCTCGGTGCCGGTCGGCAGACCGACGGGCCAGCTCGTCGTCGCGAGGCGCGTGCCGCCCGCGTCCGTCGACGCAAGTACCTGCGTGCTGTACGGGAACGCGTGGACCTGCCCGCCGATCGCGTTGAACGGCGTGCTGCTGAACGACAGCCACAGCAGGAAGAACGCGTTGGGCGCCGCGTCGACGAGCTGCAGGCTGACCGGCTCTCCGCCGACCTGCGTGCCCGACAGCGCGAGGTACGGGTCGCCCGCGACGCCCGTCGTCCCGCAGCCGATGTTCTGCCACAGCGGCGCGCCCGCGCTCGTCTGCACGTACGAGGTCGTCGCGGAGATCCCGGTGTTGCCGCAGCCGTCGGTCGCCTCGACGCGGTAGGCGATCGTCCCGCTCAGCTCGCCGGGGATCACGCCGCGGAACTGCTGGCCGCCCTGGCTGCGCATCTGCACGCAGGTCGACGGACCGCCGTCCACGCTGTAGACGAGGTCCACCGCGTCGTACGCGACGATGTACCACGGGTCGTTGTCGCGGACCTGCGCGTGGATGACCGTGTCGCTGCCGTCGGACTTGTCGCCCTGCAGCGTGATCTTGTGGAACGTCGGCGCGTGCGTGTCCGGCACGCCGAGGACGTTCTCGAAGTAGCGGTTCATCTGGTTGGCGTCGTTCCCGATGACGATGTCCGGGTCGCCGTCGCCGTCCATGTCCGCGCAGTCGGCGTCGAGGCTCGTGCCGCCGTTGCCGGAGGACGGGAGCTCGGGGTGCGGCGCGAGCGGCGCGGCGTCGGTGCGGTGGTACACGCCCTGGGTGAGCGGCACGCCGTCGGCCAGGCTCGACTGGAACAGCCGGTTGGTCCCCGAGAAGTTCGCGAGGAAGACGTCGAGGTCGCCGTCCCCGTCGAAGTCGAGGAAGTCGGCCTCGCTCTCGTCCTGGTTGGGGTCGCCCTTGATGAGCTCGGACTTGAAGAAGCGGCCGGTCCCGTCGTTGCGGAGCAGCTCCTCGTCGAAGTTCGTGTAGTCGACCATCCAGAGGTCGAAGTCCCCGTCCCCGTCCGCGTCGCCGAACTCGACCTCGTAGTTGGAGGAGCCCGAGAGTCCCGCGCCGGTGGCGACCAGCGACTCCTGCGTGAGGTCCGTGAACGGGCTGCCGCCCCAGCCGGTGCCGACGAGGTTGTTGCGGTAGTAACGCGCCTGGCTGTCGCGGCTGCTCGCGATGATGTCGAGGTCGAAGTCGCCGTCGAAGTCGGCGAGGTCGGCGTCGAGCGTGTGCAGCCGGATGTCGGCGCCCGGGTTCGCCCACGGGTAGAGCTCGTCGAAGCGCCCGAGCCCGTCGTTCAGGAAGATGCGCGAGTCGATGCTGCCGTTGATGTTCGGGCCGTAGCTCGTGTGGAAGAGGTCGAGGTCGCCGTCGTCGTCGAAGTCGCCGAAGTCGCAGTCGCAGGACCAGTCGCGGAACGGTCCCTGCCCGTCCTGGACGCCCTCCTCCTGCGTGAGCGGCACCCCGACGAGCGTTCCCCAGAAGGTGTCCGTGGACTCCGTGTAGAAGCCCACGCTCCCGGCCTGGAGACCGCCGAGGTTCGTGTAGGACCGCGAGACCTCGCCGCCGTTCACCGTGTTGCCGCGGTTGTGCACGAAGAGGTCGAGGTCGGCGTCGCCGTCGAAGTCCGCGAACTCGACGTCGCGGCTCGTGTCGTTGGGGACGCCGGCGAAGCGCGCCGCCGAGTCGTCCTGGAAGGTGCCCTCGACCCCGCCCTGGATGCCGCCCAGGTTCAGGTAGAAGGCGTTGGCCTGGGGCCCGCCGTCGCCGCCGTTGGCGACGACGACGTCGAGGTCGCCGTCCCGGTCCGCGTCGCCCACGTCGATGTTCTCCGACCGGCCGGCGCCGAAGTCCTGCACGGAGGTCGGGTAGTTGCGCCCGGGCTGGAGGTCGTCGAGCTGGGCGCTCGCGGGCGTCGCGAGCGCGGCGAGCACGAGCAGGACCGGCATACGGGTATGCATGGAGCGCGTCTCCTTCGTTTCGGATCGGGGCCGTGAGCCCGAGGAGGCGCCCCCGTGGCGCCCGAACCGCCCTTTCCGGCGATGTGGGTACCCACGGTACATGCAAGCCCACCGCCCGGGGTGTGTGGGTTCGGTGCATTTTCCCGCGAGCGGGCACGGGTCGGGGGTGGCGCTACTTTGCATTGCAAAGTACAGTGTCATGCAGACCTCAGGAGGCCCACGCCATGACGACCCACCCTCTCGACCTCGACGGCCGCGAGGAAGCGGCCTTCCGGTCCCGTTTCGACGACGGCCTCGCCGACCTCCTCATCGGCCTGGCGGTCCTCGCCATGGGCGCCACGCTCGGCACGGAGCTGGGCGGCATGGCGGGCGTCTGGGGCGCGCTCGTCGTCCCGCTCTGGCTGCCGCTCCACAAGGCGATCACCGAGCCGCGCCTGGGCTACGTCGAGTTCGGCCCGGGCCGCCGCGCGAAGATGCGCCGCAAGCAGCTCGTGCTCACGGGCGCCCTCGGCACCACCGTCCTCGCCGGCCTCCTCCTCTGGTACCTCTCCGCGAAGGACGGCGCGGCCGTGCGGGAGGCGCTCCACGGCTGGGAGGGGTTGCCGTTCCTCGCCTCGCTCGCCGCCGTGATCGTCGTCGCGGGCGTCGTCGTCCACGCGCGCCGCGCGCTGGCGTACGGCGGCGTGCTGCTGCTCGGCGGACTCCTCACGAAGGACGTCGCCGCCATGGATCCGCTGCGGCTCGCTCTCATGATCGGCGGCGCCGTGATCACCGCGACGGGCGCCGCCCTCCTCGTGCGGTTCCTGCGCAGCCACCCGCGCCTCGAGGAAGGCACGCCCGGCTGATGGCGACCCCGCGCGACAGCTCGCGCCCTCCGCCGGACGACGACACGGCGGCGACGGCCGCGTCACGGCCCGGCGACGAGGACCTCGCCGTCGACGGCCTGCTCGGCGTGGACAAGCTCGTCCACGAACCGGCGCGCCTCGCGATCCTCGCGACGCTCGCGTTCGTCGAGCGCGCCGACGCGACCTTCCTCCAGCGGCAGACCGGCCTCACGTGGGGCAACCTCTCGTCCCACGTGAGCAAGCTCGAGAGCGCGGGCTACGTCGCCGTCGACAAGACGTTCGTCGACCGCAAGCCGCGGACGCTCCTCGCGCTCACGCCCCACGGGCGCGCGGCGTTCCTCGAGTACCGGCGGCGCATGCTCGAGACGCTCGACGGCCTGCCCGACGCGTGAGCCGTCGCGTCGCCGGCCGGGGTCGGCAGCCGCCGCGGCGGGCCGGCCCTGCCGGGCGCGCCGATGGCGTAGGATGCGCGCCATGCTCCCGCTCCTCCGCGTCCTCGCGACGGTCCTCGCGGCGTGCGCGCTCGTCGCGCCGGCGGTCGCCGCGCCCGACGACGACGCGCCGCTCGCCGAGCGCCTCTCGGGCGCCTGGCGCTCCGTCGGCGAGGACGACCCGCTCGAGGTCACGCTGCTCCGCTTCGTCGACGACCGCTGCGTCCTCGCGTGGCGCGCGAGCCAGACGCTCCACGACGTCACCTGGGACGGCGACGTCCTCGTGCGCACGCCGGTCGCCGGCGGCGCCGCGCTCCGCGAGACCGTCGCGCTCGAGGGCGACCGGCTCGTGCTCGTCGCCGGCGGCGGCGCGCCGCGGACCTTCGAGCGGCTCGACCGGCTGCCGCACCGCACGCGCATCGAGCCGTTCCCGCTCGGCGAGGAGACGCCCGCGCCCGCGCGCCTCGCCGACATCGTCGCGGACCTCCTCGTCCGCGAGCAACGTGACCAGGACGTGCGCCGCCGCCTCGGCGACGCGCTCGCCGCGGCGCGCGCCGAGCACCTCCCCCACGACCCCGCCGCGTTCCAGCACGCGATGACGGAGGGCGAGGCCGCCGACGTGCTGCGCGAGATGGCCGCGATCGACCAGGAGAACACGCGGCAGCTCATCGGGTACGTCCTCGACCACGGCTGGATCGACGTCGCGCGCTTCGGGCGGCCGGCCCACCACGCCGCCTTCCTGCTCGTGCAGCACAGCGGGCACCTCGGCCTCATGCGCACCGTGCTCCCGCTCCTCGAGGAGGAGGCGCGCGCGGACCCGGCGATCGGCCAGTCGTTCGCGCTGCTGCACGACCGCACGCAGCTCGCGCTCGGCGGCCTGCAGCGCTACGGCACGCAGCTCACGACGGACCCCGACGGGACGCTACGTGTGCACCGCCTCGAGGAGCCGGGGTCGGTCGACGCGCGCCGGGCGACGGTGGGCCTCCCGCCGCACGAGGAGTACCTCGCGCTCTTCCGCGCGGACGGCACGACGGTCGTCGTGGGCGACGCGCCCGCGCCGGTGCGCGACGCACCCGCTCACGACGACGCGCCCCGGTGAGCACGCGCCGCCCGTGAGCGCGCCCGACCGCGACGCGCGCCGGCTCGGCGCCCTCGACGCGACGCTGCTCGTCATGGGCGGCATCGTCGGCATCGGCATCTTCTTCACGCCGCAGAGCGTCGCCGAGCTCGTCCCCGAGGAGGGCGCGTTCTTCGCGCTGTGGGTCGTGGGCGGGCTCATCGCGCTGTGCGCCGCGTGGTGCTTCGCGGAGCTCGGCGGGACGTATCCCCGCTCGGGCGGCTGGTTCGTCTACCTGCGCGAGGCCTTCGGCGACTTCCCCGCGTACCTCTTCGCGTGGGTCGTGCTCTTCGCGATCTCCACCGGTGCGATGGCCGCGATCGTCGGCTTCTCGGC
>JAUIEF010000047.1 GCA_030428785.1 bacterium | reverse complement strand
GCTCGTCGTGCTGCCCGCGCGGCGCGCCGCCGGCGTCGCGGGGATGCTGCGCGCGGCGGGTGCGCTCCGCGACGGCGACCACGACCTCGCGCTCGTCATGACGAACAGCACGTCCTCCGCGCTCGTCGTCGCGGCGGCCGGCGTGCCGACGCGCGTCGGCTTCGCGGGCGGCGGGCGGTCGCTGCTCCTCACGCACGCCGTGCCGCGCGGTCGCGAGCGCGGCTACCACCACCTGCCCGTGCCCATGGTCGAGGAGGGCTTCCGGCTCGGCGAGGCGTGCGGCGTGCCGCGCGGCGACCCGCACACGCGGCTCGCGGTGACGGACGCGGAGCGCGCGGAGGCGGAGCGCTGGCTCGAGGCGGTCGGCCTCGGCGCGGAGGGCCTGCGCGCCGAGGGGCCGCTTTTCGGCATCCACCCCGGCTCGTCGTTCGGGCCCAGCAAGCTCTGGTACCCGGAGAAGTTCGCGGCCGTGGCCGACGCGCTCGTCGAACGGCACGGGGGCCGCGCGGTCGTGTTCTGCGGTCCGGCCGAGCACGGCATCGCGCGCACGATCGCGTCGCACGCGCGGACCCCGGTGGTCACGGCGGCCGAGGTGCCGCTCGGGCTCGGCCCGCTCAAGGAGGTCGTGCGGCGGCTCACGCTGCTCGTGTCGACGGACACGGGGCCGCGCCACTTCGGTCCCGCCTTCGACGTGCCGACGGTCGTCGTCATGGGCAGCACCGATCCGCGCTTCACGAACACGAACCTCGGCGCCTCGCTCGTCGTGCGCACCGGCGTGGCGTGCAGCCCGTGCCAGAAGAAGGTCTGCCCGATCGACCACCGCTGCATGACGCGCCTCGAGCCGGCGCGGGTGCTCGCCGCGGCGGAGCGCCTGCTCGCCCGCTGAGGTCGGGCGCGGGGCCGGACGCCGGGCGGCCGCGCGGCTCGCCGGTGGCAACCTCCGCGGGCGCGTGGCATCTTCGGCGGCCATGTCGGACACCCGGACCACCGAGCGGCCCGTCGTGGACCTCACGATCCACCCGAGCCCGCACCCCTTCGTGCGCAAGGGCCTCGTGCGCAGCCGCACGGCCTCCCTGCCCGCGCACGGCGTCGTCACGGTGCGCGCGCCCGGCGGGGAGATCCTCGGCGACGCCTTCTGGAACGCGACCTCCGACATCGCGCTGCGCCGGCTCACGACCGGCGACGTGCGCTTCGACCGCGACCACCTCGCCGCCTCCCTCGACCGGGCGGTGTCGCTCCGCCGGGGCGTCCCCGGGCTCGTCGAGGGCAGCGAGGCCTGGCGCGTCGTGCACGCCGAGGGCGACGAGCTCTCGGGCCTCGTCGTCGACCGGTACCGCGACGTCCTCGCGGTCGAGCTCTTCAGCGCCGGCTGGCTCCCGTGGATCGACGAGGTCCTCGCGCTGCTCCACGACCGGCTCGGCACCGCGCACCACCGCGTCTCGCTCGACCCGCGCATCGCGCGCCTCGAGGGCGTGCGGCCGCTGCGGATGCGCTCGCCCGACTGCCCGGCGCAGCTCCGCGTCCGCGAGCACGGCGTGCGCTGGCAGGTCGACCTCGAGGCCGGCCACAAGACGGGCTTCTTCTGCGACCAGCGCGACAACCGGCGCGAGCTCGCGGCCTGGTGCGCCGGCAAGGAGGTGCTCGATGTCTGCACGTACACGGGCGGTTTCGCGGTGACAGCCGCGGCGGCCGGCGACCCGGCGGGCGTCACCGCGATCGACCTCGACGAGGTCGCGCTGGCGACCGCGAAGAAGAACGCGAACCTCAACCAGGTGCGCGTCGGCTTCGTGCACGCGGACGCATTCGACTGGATGCGCCAGGTGGAGCAGGGCGAGCGCCGCTTCGACGTGCTCGTGCTCGACCCGCCCAAGTTCATCCCGACGCGGAGCGACGTCGAGAAGGGGCGCGGCAAGTACCACGACCTCAACCGTCTCGCGGTGAAGCTGCTGAGCCCCGGCGGGCTGCTCGTGACGTGCAGCTGCTCGGGGCTCCTCGCGCGCGACGACTTCACGGACCTCGTCCGCACGGCCGCGCGCAAGGAGGGACGCCGCGCGCGCATCGTGCGGTCGACCGGCCCCGGGCCGGACCACCCGGTGCACCTCGAGTGCCCGGAGACGGACTACCTCAAGACCCTCTGGATGCGCGTGTGGTGACGGACGGAGAGCAGTCGGGCCCCGTGCTCGTGGTGCACGGGGGCGCGGGAGCGCTGCCCGGCGAGGAGGACCGGCGCCAGTACCTCGAGGGCGTGCGCGGCGCGCTCGCCGCCGGACTCGCGCGCCTGGAGGACGGCGCCGCCGAGGCCGCGTGCGCGGCGGTCGCGTACCTCGAGTCCGAGACGATCACGAACGCCGGCCGCGGCGCGGCGCTCGCGTCGGACGGCACGGCCGTGCTCGACGCGGGGTTCATGGACGGCGCCTCGCGACGCTACGGCGGGGTGACCGGCGTCCGGCGCTGCATGCACCCGGTGCTCCTCGCGCGCCGGCTCTCCGAGGACGGCGACTTCGGGCGCTTCGTCGGCGCACCGGAGAGCGACACGCTCGCGGAGGCCTTCGGCGTGCCGTCCTGCGCGCCGGAGGAGCTCGTCACGGAGCGGGCGCGCCGGCTGCTCGACGAGCGCGCGCGCGAGGCGCGGCGCCGCGACGAGGGCCCGTGGCTCGACACGGTGGGGGCGGTGGCGCTCGACGCCGCGGGGCGGCTCGCCGCGGCCGTGTCGACGGGCGGCATGAGCCTCAAGCGGCCGGGACGCATCGGCGACTCGCCCGTCGTGGGCGGCGGCTACTGGGCGGACGACCGGCACGGCGCGTGCGTCACGACCGGCGTCGGCGAGGTCCTCATGCGCCAGGGCACGGCGCGGCGCTGCGTGCAGCTGCTCTCCGAGGGGCACGCGCCGGGCGCGGCGGCGCGGGACGCGCTCGCGGAGCTCGTCGACTACGAGGGCGACCGGCGCGGCGCGTCCGGGCTCATCCTCGTCACGCGCGAGGGCGCCGTCGTGCTCGACCACAACAGCGTCGAGATGTCGGGCGGCTGGATCCGCCCCGACGGACGCTCGGAGGTCACCGCCGCGTGGCGACGCACGACGTGACGGCGACCGGGCTCCCCGAGTCGACGCGCGCGGAGCGGCGCACGCTCGCGGGGCTCGCGCGGCGACGCGAGCGGCGCGAGTCGGGCCTGCTGCTCGTCGAGGGACCGACGCTGCTGCGCGAGGCGCTCGACGCGCGGCTCGCGCCGGAGCTCGTCGCGGTGACGGCGGCGGCGCGCGACGCCGCGGGCGCGCTGCTCGCGGAGGCCGAGCGGGCGGGCGCGCGGCTCGTCGCGCTCCGCGACGAGGACGCCGACCGGGTCTCCGACACGCGGCACGGCACGGGACTGCTCGCGGCCGTGCGCGCGCCGCGGCCGTGGGACGCGCGCGTGCCCGCGGCGGGCGACGTCCTGCTGCCGGTCGCGTGGGGCCTCCAGGACCCGGGCAACCTCGGCACGCTCATGCGGTCGGCGCGCGCGTTCGGCGCCGCGGGACTCCTCGTGTCGGACGGCGGCGCGGACCCGACGGGACCCAAGGCGCTGCGCGCCTCCGCGGGCGCCGCCTTCCACCTGCGACACGCCCGGCTCGACGACGCCGACGCGCTGCGGGCGACGGCCGAGGAGTCGTCGCTCGAGCTCGTGCTCGCCGAGCCGCCGCGCGACGGCCGCGGCTCCGATGACCCGCTCCCGCGACGCTGCCTGCTCGTGCTGGGCCACGAGACGCGGGGCGTCCCCGAGCTGCCGGGCGTCCGGACCGTCACCGTGCCGCAGGCGCCCGGCGTCGAGAGCCTCAACGTGGGCGTCGCCGGGTCGATCCTCATGGCGGACTGGTTCCGAGCGCGGGACGGCGGGCGTGCGGAGGACGGTTCGTGACCGACACGGAGGACCCCGCGCTCCGCGAGGTGGCCGCCGCCGTCGTCGTGCACGAGGGCCGCGTCCTCGTGCAGACCCGGCCGGGCCCGGGCCGCTACCAGGGCTTCTGGGAGTTCCCCGGCGGCGGCCGCGAGGAGGGCGAGTCCCTGTCCGAGTGCGTCGTCCGCGAGGTCGACGAGGAGCTCGGGCTCGCCGTGCGCGTCGTGCGGTCGTTCGACGTCGTCGAGTGGAGCTACCCGGGCGCGCGCGTGCGCGTCGAGTTCCTGCTCTGCGCGGCGGTCGACGCGCGCCCGGTGCCCGAGGCACGCGAGGGCCAGGAGTTCCGCTGGGCGGCGGCGACGGAGCTCGACGGGCTGCGCTTCCTGCCCGCCAACGCGGGCGTGCTCGAGAAGCTCGTCGAGACGCTCAGTTCTGCTCGGTGAGGTTCGGCAGGTAGAGCTCGACGTCGGTGAGCTGCTGCCCGCCCGAGACGAACTGCTCCTGCTGGCTCCGCTGCGCGTACATGAGCTTCTGGAGCGGGCCCACGGCCTGCGACCCGATGCGGTCGGGCTTCACCATGAGCGTGTAGGTGCCTTCCTCGAGGTTGTGGAACTCGAAGCGACCCTGCGCGTCGGTCGTCGCGGCGTCGAGGTACGCCGTCTTCTTGTTGGTGATCTGCACCTCGCAGAACGTGATCGGCCGGCCGTTCGCGTCGAGCGCCACGCCCGCGATGGTCGCGCCGAGCCGCATGCTCACGGTGACCGGCGGGTTGCTGCCCACGTCGTCGTCGAGGATGAGCACGTCGTTCACGGTCGTGGGCGCGAACTCCGGGTGGCTGACCCCGAGCTGGTAGGTGCCGGGCCGCACGTTGGCGAGCTCGAACTCGCCGCGACCGTCCGTGCGGGTCTGCACCTTGCGCTGCGTCGTGTTGCCCAGGAGCGAGAAGATGCCCTGGATGGGGGAGTCGACGTGGTTGTTCGGGTTGAGCTTCACGACCGCGTTCGGCACGGGCTTGCCCGTGGGGTCCTCGATGGCGCCGCTGAGCGTCCCGCCGCGTCCCATGACGATCGTGACCCGGGGCGCCGGGTCGTCCGTGCGCACGACGGCGAAGTTCTCCGACCAGCTCGGCGCGAGGCCGGCCGCGCGCGCCTCGAGCGCGTAGCTGCCGGGGTCGAGGTTGTCGAACACGAACGTGCCGTCGCTCGCGGAGAAGTTGCGCGTGTCGTTGAGGAAGAGCGGGTCGCGCCCCTCCGCCGCCCGCATGAGCGTGAGCGAGTAGTTGCGGATGGGCCGGTCGGAGATGTCGAGGACGACGCCCTCCACGTACAGCCGCTGGTCCATCTCGATCTGGATCTGCCCGTTGTCGACGTGGACCTTGGGCAGCACCTTGTTCGAGAAGCCCTTCCGGGTCGCACGCACCTGGTAGAAGTGCTCGTCGCCCATGCCGTCGAGGATGAACTCGCCGCGCCGGTCGGAGTAGGCCGTGGCCGTGCCGACGTAGTCCTTGGTGAGCGAGGTCGCCTCGACGTGCACGCCCTCGATGGGGCGGCCCTGCGTGTCGACGACGACGCCCGGGATGGAGGTGCCGATCTTGAGCTCGAAGTCGACGGTGCGGTCGGAGGCCCGGGCGTCGAGCGCGAAGCTGAGCATCCGCACCTGCGACTCGTAGCCCTCGGCGAGCACGCGCACCTTGAGGCTCGTGGCGGACACGTGCTCGAACGCGTAGGCGCCCGTGTTGTCCGTGAAGACGATCTTCCAGGGGCGCCGCTCCTCGGGCTCGAGCTGGACGCTCGCGATGGCGTCGTAGAGCTCGACGCGCGCGGCGGCGATCGGGACCCCGCCGCCGGAGGTCCGCACGACGCCGGCCACGGTCGCGCCCTGCTCCATGCGGAGCGTCACGTCGACGAGGTCGCGGTTCGGCTGCACGACGAGCCCCGCGAGCTCCGTGCGCGCGAAGTCCGGGTGCTCGCCGACGAGGACGTAGTCGCGACCCACCGGCACGCACGGGAAGGTGAAGCTGCCGTCCGCCGCCGAGACGGCCGCGACGTCGAGCAGCTTGCGCGTGCCCGCGAAGTTCACGTCGAGCAGCAGCGGGTTGCCCTTGTACATCCGGAGCTCGGCGTTGCCGACGCCCGTCCCCTGCTCGTCGACGACCCGGCCCGAGAGCGCGCGGCAGGGCGTCCCGGCCGCCGGCTGGAAGACCTCGGTCGCCGGCTCGGAGCGCAGCGCGACGGGCACCGCGATGGGCTCGGGGGCCTCGGGCGCCGTCCCCTCAGGGACGGTCATCGGGGCCTCCTGGGCGTCGTCCTCGACCTGGACCACGCGGCCCGTCGACTCCACGGCCGTGTCGTCGCCCAGGAGCCAGACCGCGCCGGCCACCACGACGAGCACGAGGGCGAAGAGCCCGGCCAGGATGGGCGTGTTCGTCGTGCTCTTCCCGCGCGAGGATCTCATGAACCCGTTGGACGACCGAGGGGGTGGGCGGCTTCCCGGCTTCCCGGGGACGAGGCGGGGGACATCCTAGCAGTCGGCGTGGGACGGCGTCGGCCCCCCGGCGGCGCCGCCCGGCCGGGCGCGGCGCGGACCGCCGGGTGGCCCGTGCGGGCACCTGCCGCCGACGCTAGCATCGGCCGGCCCCGCCCCCTCCCTTGCGCCGGATCTCCCCATGCCGTTCCTCTTCCTCAGCCCGCCGCTCCTGCTCATCACCCTCCTGGGCGCGGCGCTCATGGGCTGGGCGCAGTGGCGGGTGAGCTCCGCGTACGGACGCTGGTCGAAGGTGCGGTCCCGGCGCGGGCTCAGCGGGGCGGCGGCCGCGCGGATGCTGCTGGACGCCGACCGGCTCTTCGACGTGGCCATCGAGCGGACGAAGGGCCGGCTCGACGACCACTACGACCCGCGGGAGCGCGTGCTGCGCCTCTCGCCGGCCGTGTACGACGGGACCTCGCTCGCGTCGCTCGGCGTCGCCGCCCACGAGGCGGGGCACGCGCTCCAGCACGCCGAGGGCTACGCGCCGCTCTCGTTCCGGCAGGCGTTCTTCCCCGTCGCGGCCTTCGCGTCGCGGGTGTGGACGACGCTCTTCATCCTGGGGATCGTGCTCGCCGCGAGCGCGATGGGGAAGGTGTTCCTCGTGGCGTCGATCGTCGCGCTCTCGCTCTACACGCTCTTCACGCTCGTGACGCTGCCCGTCGAATTCGACGCGAGCCGTCGCGCGCTCGTGCTCCTCGAGGGCTCCGGGGTCCTGCAGCAGGACGAGGTCGAGGGCGCGCGCCGGGTGCTCTCGGCTGCGGGGCTCACCTACGCCGCGAGCGCGTTCACGAGCGTCATGACGCTGCTCTACCTCCTCCTCCGCGTGCGCGAGGAGTGACCGGGGCCCCCGGGGCGTCGGCCCTTGCCGCCGCGGCCCCGCGCGGGGCGCGACCCGGAGCGTCCGCGCGACGTCCTGTCGCTCCGCGCGCCGTCCGTCGACGCGCCGCGTGAGCTCCCCGGCGGCGACACCGTGCCGCCGTCGCGCAGCGTCTCGAGCAGGGAGGCGAAGTCCGCCGGCGGCGGGCACGACACGTCGAGCCGCTCGCCCGTCCCCGGGTGCTCGAGCACGAGCCGCTCGGCGTGGAGCATGGCGCGCGGGATCCGCTCCTCGCGCGGCGCGCGCTCGCGGCGGCCGAACTTCGCGTCGCCCAGCAGCGGGTTGCCGAGGTGCGCCATGTGCACGCGGATCTGGTTGTGCCGTCCGGTCTCCATGCGGACGCGCAGGAGCGTCGCGTCGCGGAACGCCTCGACGGTCTCGTAGCGCGTGACCGCCTTGCGGCCGCGCCGGTCGACGCGCGCGGTGCGCCCCTCGTCGAGGATCGGCACGTCGACGACCGCCCTCGGCGCGCGGGGCCGGCCGTGCACGAGCGCGAGGTAGGTCTTCTCGACGGCGCGCTCGCGGAAGAGCGCCTCGAGGTCGGCGCGGATCTCCCGGTCGAGGTCGAGCAGCAGGACGCCGCTCGTCTCCTTGTCGAGCCGGTGCACGGGCGCCACCGCGAGGCCGTCGCGACGCAGGTCGTCGAGCAGGCAGCGCTCGCGGCTGCCGGGCGCCGGCACGCTCAGGACGCCGGGCGCCTTGTCGACGACGAGCAGCTGCTCGTCGCGGTGGAGGATCGTGTAGGTGGCGGCGGGCTCGGGCATGGGGCGGGGCGGCGGCGGGTCGCCCCATGGTGCCGGAACGCCTCGCGCCCGCGCAGCGTGGATCCGGAGAGGCGTCGCGCGCGTCCCCGCGCGGCTCACCGCTCCGGGCGCCGCGGGCACGGGCGCCGCGCCCGGTCGGGAGCGCGCGGGTCGCGCGCGCCCCCGACCGGCGGGTCGCCGTCAGCTCGCGGTCGCGTCCTCGGGCTGCTCGGCCTTCTCGACCGTCGTCACGAGGCCGTCCTCGCCGCGGTCCAGCCGCACGTGGTCGCCGGCCTCGAAGACGCCCGCGAGCAGGTCGCGCGCGAGGAGGTCGGAGACGTGCTTCTGGATCGCGCGCTTGAGCGGCCGCGCGCCGTAGACCGGGTCGTAGCCGGCCTCGGCCAGGAACGCGACGGCCTCGTCCGTGAAGCTCACGTCGATGCCGTTGAGCGCGATCTGCTTCTTCAGGCCGCCGAGCTGGATGCGCACGATCTCGAGCAGCGCCTCCTTCGGGAGCGGCTCGAACTCGAGGACGTCGTCGAGCCGGTTGATGAACTCCGGCCGGAAGAACGACTTCACGGCGTCCATGCCGGGCAGGTTCGAGGTCATGAGCACGAGCGTCTGCGTGAAGTCCACGGTGCGGCCCTTGCCGTCCGTGAGCCGGCCGTCGTCGAGGATCTGGAGCAGCGCGCCGAACACGTCGGGGTGCGCCTTCTCGACCTCGTCGAGCAGGAGCACGCAGTGCGGGCGCCGGCGCACGGCCTCGGTGAGGGCGCCGCCCTCGTCGTGGCCGACGTAGCCGGGCGGCGCGCCGATGAGCCGCGCGACCGAGTGCTTCTCCATGTACTCGCTCATGTCGAGGCGCACCATGGCGCGCTCGTCGTTGAACAGGAACTCGGCGACGCTGCGGGCGAGCTCGGTCTTGCCGACGCCCGTCGGGCCGAGGAACAGGAAGCTGCCCACCGGGCGCGTCGGCTGCGCGAGCCCGGCGCGCGAGCGGCGCACGGCGTCGGCCACCGCGCGGACCGCGGCGTCCTGGCCGACGAGCCGCTCGTGCACGTGGTCTTCCATGTGGAGCAGGCGCTCGCGTTCCTCGCTGAGCAGGCGCGTCACGGGGATGCCCGTCCAGCGCGCGACGACCTCGGCGATCTGCTCGGGGCCGACGTCCTGCGGGAGCAGCGCGCCCTTCTCCTGGAGCGCCTCGAGGGCTGCGGCCGCCTCGCGCGTCTCCTCCTGGGCCTTCGGGATGAGGCCGTAGCGGATCTCCGCGACGCGGTCGTAGTCGCCCTTGCGCTCGGCGAGCTCGGACTCGTTCTGCAGCGCCGCGATGCGCTCCTTCGCGCCGCGCACCGTGCCGATGAGGTCCTTCTCGTGCTGCCAGGCGAGGCGCAGCTGCTCGGCCGACTCGTTGATCTCGGCGATCTCCTCGTCGATGGCCTCGAGGCGGCGCCGGTCGGGCTTGTCCTCGGACTGCAGGGCCTTGCGCTCGATCTCGAGCTGCCGCAGCCGGCGCTCGTGGTTGTCGAGCTCGGCGGGCATGGAGTCGATGTTGATGCGCAGGCCGGACGCTGCCTCGTCGACGAGGTCGATGGCCTTGTCGGGGAGGAAGCGATCCTGGATGTACTTGTCGGACAGGCGCGCCGCGGCGACGACGGCCTCGTCGAGGATGCGCACGCCGTGGTGGACCTCGTAGGTCTCCTTGAGGCCGCGCAGGATGGCCATGGTGTCCTCGAGCGACGGCTCGTCGACGCGCACCGGCTGGAAGCGGCGCTCGAGCGCGGCGTCCTTCTCGATGTACTTGCGGTACTCGTCGAGCGTCGTCGCGCCGACGCAGCGGAGCTCGCCGCGGGCGAGGGCCGGCTTGAGCATGTTCGCGGCGTCGACCGCGCCCTCGGCGGCGCCGGCGCCCACGAGCGTGTGCAGCTCGTCGATGAACAGGACGATCCGGCCTTCGCTGTCCTCGACCTCCTTCAGCAGGCCCTTGAGGCGCTCCTCGAACTCGCCGCGGTACTTCGCGCCGGCGAGCAGGCCGGCGAGGTCGAGCGCGAGCAGGCGCTTGTCGCGGAGGCTCTCCGGGACGTCGCCGGCGGCGATGCGCCGCGCGAGCCCCTCGACGATGGCGGTCTTGCCGACGCCCGGCTCGCCGATGAGCACGGGGTTGTTCTTCGTGCGGCGGCTGAGCACCTGGACGACGCGGCGGATCTCGTCGTGGCGTCCGATGACGACGTCGAGCTTGCCCTCGCGGGCGAGGCGCGTGAGGTCGCGCGTGTACTTGTCGAGCACCTGGTAGCTGGACTCGGGCGACTCGCTCTCGACGGTCTTCCCGCCGCGCACGGACTCGAGCGCGGAGGCGACGGCGTCCTTCGAGAGGCCGCGGTGGTCGAGCGCGGCGAGCAGCGGGCCGCTCACCGTGGAGAGGATCGCGAGGAAGAGCACGTCGACGGAGACGAACTGGTCGCCGCGCGACGACGCGAGCTTGCCGGCGGCGTCGAGGATCCTCGCGAGGTCGCGGCTCATGCCCGGCTGCTGGTCGACGCCGGAGACCTTGGGCAGGTCCTGGAGCAGGCCCTCGACGTCGGCGAGGACCGCGCGGCGATCCGCGCCGAGGTGCTCGAGCAGGCCGGTGACGAAGCCGTCGTCGGGCTCGAGGAGCGCGAGGGTCAGGTGGACCGGGGTGACCTCCGGGTGGCCGCGCTCGGAGGTGAGGCGGACCGCGGCGCCGAGGGCTTCGCGGGCGCGGTCGGTGAAGCGGTCGTTCGTGGGCATGGCGGGGCCTCCGGGAGGATCTGTCCACGGTGGCTCGGAGCAACGCCCGTACCAATGGGCCCCTGGGCGCAGGACCGCCGGAAACGGGGAGGAGCGGGCCCTTCGGGCCCGATCGCCGGCTGAACGCCCCGGCGAACCGGCTCCTCGCGGAGTCCGGCGTCGCGCCGAAATGGCGCGACGGTCGGCCGATATGGCATGCCCGGCCTCGCCCCGCGGGCCGCCGCCCGGGCGTGCCCGCTCCGCCCGGGCTCGCTACACTCGCGCGCCCGCCGGCCGACGGCACGCGTCCGGCGTCCGGTTCCCCACGCCCTCCGGGACGCCCCGCCATGCTCACCCAGCTCAGCCTCGCCGAGTTCGCCGACCGCACCGCCGCCAAGGAGCCCACCCCGGGCGGCGGGTCCGTGGCCGCCTACGTGGGGACCGTGGGGGCGGCGCTCGGCGCCATGGCGGCGCGCTTCACGGAGGGCAAGAAGGGCTTCGAGGAGCACCGGTCGGCGTTGGCCCGGGAGATCGACGCGCTCGACACGCTGCGTGGCCGGCTCACCGAGCTCGTCGAGGCGGACGCCGCCGCCTACAGCACCGTCACGGGCGCCTACAAGCTCCCGAAGGGCACGCCGGAGGAGAAGGAGGCCCGCAAGGCCGCCATCCAGGAGGCGCTCGACGTCGCCCTGAAGCCGCCGCTCGCCATCTGCCGGACGGCCGTCGAGGGGCTCGAGGTGCTCTCGGGCCTGGCCCCGCACACGAACCCGAACCTCATCAGCGACGTCGCCGTGGCCGCCTTCGCCCTCGGCGCCGCCTGCCGCTCCGCCTGGATCAACGTCCTCATCAACCTCTCGGGGCTCAAGGACGCCGAGCGCAAGGGCGCGCTCGCCGCCGAGGGGGCGGGGCTCCTGGCCCGGGCGGACGCCCTCGAGGCCGAGGTCGGCGGGGGGATCACGAAGCAACTCTCCCCCTGATCGCGAGCGAAGCGCTAGGATCGGGTCCCGCAGTCGACCACCCAGTCCGAAACCGGAGACGAGGCATGAAGCACGTTCTCACGCTCGGTGCCGCGGTGCTCGCGCTCGGCTTGCTGAGCGCCGACGCCCACGGCCAGTGATGTTCGCCCGCGGCACCGGGTCCGGTGCCCACGGCGGGAGGGGGACCCCGAGCCGCCGGAGGTGGGGGAGCCGTCGCCGGCATCCCGCCGGTCGTGCGCGGGGACACGGCTCGCGAGCTCCTCGAGCTCGAGTGGACGTACCCCGTGTACAAGGACGAGGCGCGCGAGGAGCTGCTCGCCCAGGGCGGCACGGTCGCCGCGGAGGTGCTGCGCGCGCTGCCGCGTGACGAGGCCTACCGGCGCGTCGCGGGCGACGACCCGCGTCCGCTGCTCGTGCTGCGCGAGTGCGGCTTCTGCGAAGGCAGCGACGACGCCCTCCTGAGCACGCGCTTCGACAACGACAAGACGGTGCTGCTCTCGCACTGGTTCCACCTCGTGAAGCTGCCGAACCACGTGCTCGCGGAGGAGCACCCGTTCCGCAACCTCTTCGACGAGGACGAGCCGGCGCACCTGTTCGTCGCGACGCCGGACGGCGCGATCGAGCGCGCGCTCTCCGGTCAGCAGTCGCAGACCGAGCTCTGGAACGCGATGTCCGAGGTGCTCACCGAGGTCTACCCGATCAAGGACCCCGAGGACCGCGTCCAGGACATGTACCGCATCCTCGACCGGCTCGACGAGCTGGACCAGGAGGACGGACGCCTGCACGCGAAGTTCAGCGACGAGCTCGAGAAGCGCGGGCCGAAGTCCAAGAAGCTCAAGCGCATCCGCAAGGACATCGACGAGCTCGAGGGCGACCGCGACGAGCTGCTCGCCGAGCTCGCCGGGCTGCGCGAGCTGGAGCCGGCCGGGACCTGAGGCGCGCCGTGCACAGCGGGACCCCGAGGCGGCCGACGGTCGTCCTGGTCGCGGTGCTGCTCCTCGCGGGCGGCGTCGCGGCGCAGGACGACCTGCCGCTGCCGCCCGACGCGGACGCCGACTGGAGGGAGGATCCCTACACGCGCGGCGAGCCGGACGCGCTCGCCGAGGCGGGCTACGTCGCGATCGACCGCCTGCCGTGGGGCGACGACCACTCGACGCCGGACATCGAGCGCGCGCTCGGCTCGCTGCAGACGCTCTGGATCGAGACGGCGCACTTCCGGATCGGCTCGACGCTCCCCGAGTACAAGATCCCGAAGGAGGACAAGGACAAGCTGCGGGACGAGCTCACCGCCTTGTCGAAGCGGCTGCCGCGCGTGAAGGACCGGACGCGGACGCTCGACCGCTGGCTGCGCGCGCACCTCTACGCGGCGCGGCTCGAGGCGCTCTACGCGCGTGTGCAGGAGGTGCTCGGCGTGACGGACGCCGACTTCCCCGCGACGACGGAGGAGGGCGCGACGCGCGACCCCTTCATGGGCAACGGGCCGTACCTGGGCCGCCGCGACAAGTTCTGCGTCCTGCTCCTCGAGAAGAAGAGCAGCCTCGGGCGGTACGCGCAACGCTACGGGCAGGGGCAGGGCGGCGACGGCTCCGGCCCGCTGCGGCTCGGCTTCCACGGCCGCGGCAGCATGGCGTTCGCGACGGCGGAGGAGTTCTTCGTCGGGCACTACGAGAACGACGTCTCCCTGCACTGCCACGTCGTCTTCAACATGACGCAGCTCCTGCTCGACGGCTTCAAGGACTACTACCACGCGTTCCCGCGCTGGGTGGGCGAGGGCCTCGGGCACGTCCTGCAGCGCGAGATCGACGAGGACTACCCGACGTTCTCGTACATGAAGGAGCCGGTGTCCCAGGTCATCGAGGAGACGGACTGGGGCCGCAAGGTCCGCGCGCGCGTGAAGGTCGACTACTACCCGGCGGCGCGCGAGCTCATGCGCTGGCCGGGCGCGGAGGAGCTCGAGTTCGCGAACCACTGCATGATGTGGGCGCGCGTCGACTTCCTCGTGCGGGAACACGCGGACGGCTTCGCCGCGTTCCTCCACGCGTTCAAGGCGCCGCTGCCCGTGACGGGGCGCCTCCCGACGACGGAGGAGGTCCTCGACGGGCAGGACCGCGCCCTCGAGCAGGCCCTCGGCTGGGACGACGACGCCTTCGACGACGCCTGGTCCGAGTGGGTGCTCCGGACCTACCCGAAGCGGTAGGCGGCCCAGCAGCCCGTGGTGAACGTGCTTCGAGTGCGAGGGCGTCTCGGCTGCGTCGGATCAAGGCGCCGGACGCTCTGCGAATCCGTGGATTCGTCGAGGATCCGGCAACGCCGAGCCGGCGCAGCGGAGGCGTCCTCGCGCCGAATGACGTTCGCCACGGGCTGCTAGAACCCGAGCAGGCTCGAGACGACGTCGAGCTTGACGGCCGCCTTGCGCGCCTTGATGCCGTCGGTCGCGACGAACTTCACCTTGTGCTTGCCGAGGTGCTCGAGCGTCGGCGTCCAGGTGAAGGTGTTCGTCATCGGGTCGAAGGTCGCGCCGAGCGTGAAGGGCGGCTTCGTCTCGTCCACGGAGATCGTGACCATGTCGCCGTCGAGGTCCGTGACGACGAGCGGCAGCACGAAGGGGACGCCGACGAGCGCGCGCGCCTTCTTGACCTTGCCGACCTGCGGCTTGCTGTTCTTCGGCTTGTCGTGCAGCGGCTTGACGACGATGCGGTTCTTGGAGACCACCGGCATCGTCTCGCCGTCGTCGACGGTGACCTTGAGGGAGTACTTGCCGGCCGGCCCGGGGTCGGGCCAGTCGAGGGTGCGCGTCGTCGGGTTCCAGGTCGCGCCGGCGGGGACGGTCTCCGGGTCCACCGTGAAGACGAGGTCGTCCTCGGTCTTCTCGATGTCCGCGGCGAGCACGGGGATCGACACGCCGGTGTCGCCCTCGAGGAGCACGGCCTTGGTCTTCGTCACGACGGGGCGCGAGTTCTTGAAGTTCGTGAGGTCGGGGGGCGACGCCGAGCTCGCGAGCGAGCGGTAGTCGTCCTTGGGCAGGTTGACGATGGGGTCCTCGTCCGTGCCGACGTAGAGGCGGCCGTCGGCGCGCAGCGTGAGGAAGGTCGCGCCGCCGAGCATGTCGATGTAGAGCTGGCTGCCGCCGTTGAACGGCCCGCCCGGCAGGTCGACGACGGGCGTGACGTGCGAGCCCTCCTCGTAGATCTCGCCCTCGCCGTTGAGCGCGCGCCAGGTGCCGTCGTCGAGGAACTCGAGCTCGTGGTAGATCGCCGCGAGCACGGCGGCCTGCGACTCCGTGTTGAGCATGTCGTCGAACGGGAGGTCGGCGACGAGGGTGCCGCTGGGCGGATCGCCTTCTCCGTCGGGGTCGCCCACGGCGATCTTGCCGTCGTTGCGCAGCGCGTGGAGCGTGCCGTCGACGGGGTCCACGGCGAGCGCGCGCCAGATCGTGTCGCCGTCCTCGCCGTCGTCGGCGCCCGTGATGGGACCGGGGCCGCCCTCGAACTGGAAGGCGGGCGTGAGCTCGAGGTTCCGGTACACCGCGCCGTCGGAGCGCAGCGTGTAGATGTCCGGGCCGCGCACGACCGACTCCTGGAAGAAGAAGTCGCCGGCGGGGAGGTTCACGACGACGAGGCCGTCGCGCGCGAGGGCGCCGTCGTTGCGCATGGCCCAGAGCTCGTCGTCGATGAGGTCGAGGTCGACCCAGCTCCCGTCGAACACGGTCGTGTAGTCGAGCTCGTGGAGCAGCTCGCCGTTCTTCTGGACGCGCCCGTCGAGGCGCAGGACCCAGCGGTCGGAGCCGTCGACGAGCACCTTCCACCAGATGCGGCCGAAGGTCGCGGGATCGGCGGTGACCTTGCCCGGGAGCTTCTCGAGCACGGTGGCGTTCGCGGTGAGCGTGCCGTCGTCGGTGAGGCCGTAGACGAAGGCCTGTTGCGCGGAGGCCGCGGGGAGCGGCGCGAGCGCGGCGACGGCGAGGAGCGCGGCGGCGAGCGCGGGGCGGCGGGGGGCGAGCGGGCGGGCGGCGGAGCGGGGGCTGCGGCGGGGCATGGCGGGTCCTGAGGGTTCCGGGAGCCGTTCGGGGACCGCCCGGGAGGGGGCGGCGGGCCGGCGGTCGGGGCCGGCGCGGGACGGCCGGCGCGGGGTGCGCGGCCGTGCGGGGCGAGCCCCCAGTGTGCCAAAGTCGGCGCGGGGGAACGGGCGGGAACTCCGACGGCGTGGTCGGCGTCTCCGTCCGAGACCGCCTCCGGCGGTCTCGAGGCCTCCTCCATCGCCCTCCCCGAGCAGCGACTTGACCGACCCGACCGAGCGCGGCGACGACGTCCTGGCGGCGGAGGCCGCGTCGGGCGGGCGGGAGGCCTTCGCGGAGCTCGTGGCGCGCTACGCGCCCCGCGTCGTCGCGGTGCTCCGCCAGCGGGTGGGGGACGGCCACCTCGCCGAGGACCTCGCCCAAGAGGTCTGGATCAAGGCACACGGCGGCCTAGGGCGGCTGGAGCGCGGCGCCGCGTTCCGGCCCTGGCTGTTCGCCGTCGCGCTCAACCACGCGCGGGACGCGTTGCGCTCGAGGAGCCGCGGCAAGGTGCTCTACCTGCCGGACGTGTCGGCGCACGCGCCCGTCGTCGGCCCGGACCGCGCGCCGGAGACGGACGACGAGCGGCGCCGCGTCGAGCGCGCGCTCGGGCGGCTGGACGAACCCTTCCGGACCGCGTTGGCGCTCGTGGACCTCGGCGGCCTGAGCTACGCCGAGGCCGCCGCGAGCGCCGGCTGCGAGCTCGGCACGATGAAGTCGCGCGTCCACCGCGCGCGGCGGGCGTTCCGCGACGCGTGGTCGCGCGCGGACGCCGGACGACGACACCCCAAGGACACCTGCGGGAGCCTGCCATGAACTGCGGCGATGCCCGACGACTCCTCGACGTCTCCCTCGACGACGCGCTCGCGCAGCCGGACCGCGACGCGCTCTCCGCGCACCTCGCCGGGTGCGACGCGTGCCGCCGCGAGGCGGACGAGCTGGAGCGCGCGGTCGGCGCGTTGCGCGGCGCGGCGCCGGGGCGTGCAGCACCCGCGGAGGTCGGCGCCGTGCTCGCGGCGGTGGACGCGGCGTCGGGCGGCTCGACGGGGTCGGCGGCGGGCGGCGCGGCCACGCCGCCGACGGCGGCGCCGGGCGACGCCGACGAGCGCCTCGCGTACCGGCGCGCGCTCCACGCGGCGGCGGCCGCAGGGTCCGCGGAGCGCCGGCGCGCCGCGGCGTGGTGGGGACCGCTGCTCGGCGCGGCGGCGGCCCTGGTCGTCGCGTGGCTGCTCGGCTGGCTCGTGCCCGGCGGTCGCGTGGTGACCGACGGTCCGCGCATCGCCGACGGCGGGGCGCCCGCCGCGCCGCGCGTCGCCGACGTCGAGCTGCCCGTCGCGCGTGACACCGGGCCGCCGCGCGTCGTCGACGCGGACCCGCCCGCCGTGCGCGAGGCCGTGCGCGAGGTCGATCCGGCGCGTGTCGTCGACGGCGGCCCGCCCGTGGCGCGCGACCCCGCGCCGACGGCCCCCGACGACCGCGACGACGCGCGTCTCGCGGACGCCGGCCCGCCTCGCGGCCCCGCGTCCGTGGAGCGCGCGCCGGTCGTCGTGCGGCGTCCGCTCGTCGCGGTCGACACGGCGCCCCTCGCGCGCCTCGGCGGCCGGGTGTGGGACGACGCCTCCGCGCGCGCCGGCGAGGCGCTCGCCCTCCTGCGGGAGCAGCTCCGGGCGGCGCGCGCCCCCGGCGAGCCTGCCGAGGAGCCGCGCGCGGACACGCCCGCGCCGCCCACGCCCGTCGAGGCGCCGACACCGCTCGTCGCGTCGACGGCGTCGACGTCCGCCGACGAGGCACCCGCGCCCGCCGCCGCGATCCCCGCTCCCGCGCCGCGACCCGACGCCGGCCCGCGGCCCGGCTCCGTCGACGTGCTCCACGACGGCGACACCGTCCGCCTGCGCGTCGCCGGCACCGTCCGCGAGGTCGTGCCGACGCTGCTCACCCTGCTCGAGCAGGCCGACGACGACGTGGCGGCCGTCGCGCGCGCCCGGCTCGAGGCCTACCGCGACGAGCTCGACGCGCGGCCGGACGTCGGTCCCGCGCTCGAGGAGGCGCTCGCCGGGGAGCGTCCGACGACCTCGTGGTGGTCGGGGCTCTTCGCCTCGCGCGACGAGGCCGCCGACCCCGCGGCGGACGCCGACCGCCGCGACCTCGACCGCTGGAGCCGCTGGTGGGCCGCCGCCGAGCCGCTCCTCCCCCCGGACCCGACGGAGGGCGCGGCGTGACGTCCCGCGCGCAACCGTCGGGAACCCGTCCGCGCTCCCGCACGTCTCCCCCGGCAACCGCCCGCTCCCGGAGAAGGTCATGATCCGCTCGTCCCGCGCCGCGCACCGTCGTCCGCTCGTCGGCCTGCTCGCCGTCGTCGCGCTCCTGCTCACGCCCGCCTGCTCCATGCACCGCCACTGGAGCTACCGCTCGGAGCCGTCGCTCACGCTCCAGTACACGAAGACCGACGAGGGCACCGAGCACTGGTTCGAGCTCGAGCCGGACCACGGCGGCACGCCGCGCATCGACGAGACGATCCGGTCGTGGCGGCCCGTGCCGTTCCTGGGGATCGAGACGCGCACGCTCAACGGCGACTTCGCGGCGAGCGTCGGCGTGCCCGCGTGGAAGGGCGTGTACATCGACCGGGTCGTGCCCGGGTCGGCGGCGGCGGAGGCGGGGCTGCGACGCGGCGACGTCCTGCGCCGGCTCGCGGGCACGGAGGTCGCGGCGCGCGAGCAGGTCGCGGAGATCACGCAGGACGAGCTCGCGCCGGGGCAGGAGGTCGTCGTCGAGGTGCAGCGCTGGGCGCCCGGCGACACGGAGGAGGAGCTCCGCCTGCAGCGCGTCGAGGTGTCGCTCGTCGTCGGCTCGCGCTCGGTGGAGCAGGTGTCGACGCGCGCGCACAAGCTCGCGACGTCGCGCGCCGTGCAGCGGCACACGGGGCTGCGGCTCGGCGAGGTCCCGCCGTCGCTCGCGGGCGCGGTGTTCGAGCGCGAGGAGACGGTCGTCGTCGTGTCCGGCGTGCGGTCGGGGTCGCCCGCGTACCTCGCGGGCTTCCGGCGCGGCGACCGCCTCGTGACCGTCGACGGCGAGCCCGTGCGCGCGCTCGACGACGTGCGGCGCGCCGTGCTGCTCCGCGCCGCCGACGAGGGCTGGCCCGTGCCGGCGGGGGAGCTGTCGGGCGCGGCCTGGGCGGGCGAGGAGCCGCCGGCGGGGCGCCTCGAGCTCGGCGTGGAGGGCGCGCTCGGTCCGCACGTCCGGCGCCTCGCGCTCGCGGAGGACCTCGACGACGACCTGGACTTCCACTTCCCGATCCTGCTCTCCGTCGAGTCCGACACGGACCGCACGGAGTGGGAGTTCCTCGACTTCATCCTCCAGTTCGGCGCGACCTACGAGAGCACGTACCTCGCGAGCGAGACGCGCGTCCCGCAGTCGTTCACCGAGTTCTCGATGCTCCCGTTCGGGATGTTCGAGTACCGGAGCTCGCCCGAGTGGACGGAGTGGACCTTCTTCTGGTTCATCACGTTCACGGTCTGAGCCGGCGCGGGGGCACCTCGCCGCGGTGGGCGGGGTGACGGGGGGCGTTCCGGCTTGGCGCGGGGTCCGCCATCCCTAGGATGGTCGGGTCCGCCATCCCGGAGTCGCCCCATGCGCGCCGCCCTCCCCCTGCTGGCCCTCGCCGGCCTCGTCGTCGCCCCCGACGCCGCGGCCCAGACCTACCTCTGGGCGCTCAACGAGACCGGCCAGCTCACCGTCAACGGCACGTTGCTCGACAAGCTGCCCAGCAAGTTCGACGAGGACGAGTCGCCGGAGGACGCCGACCTCCAGGAGCGCTGGGCGAGCCTCTTCGTCAAGGGCGCCGACGGCTACTCCATCCGCCTCGACGGCCGCGTCAGCAAGACGGGCGCCAAGCTCTACGACCTCGCGTTCGACAACATCACGGAGCACCAGTGGATCGACGTCGTCGTCACCGACGACGACGCGGTCTGGGCGCTCCGCTCCGACGGCCGCCTGAGCCGCAACGGCGAGAGCGTCGCGGACTTCAACCTCGGCAGCTTCCTCTTCACGGACCTGACGACGGACGGCGAGGACGTCTACTCGCTGCGGTCGGACGGCGCGGTCTACCGCGACAACATCACGACGAAGCTCTTCGCGTTCGAGGCGGGGAACTTCATGGGCGACGGCGAGGGCGAGTCGGACGAGACCTTCTGGGACTCGCTCGCGATCGACCCGCTCGACGGCATGCTGCACGGTCTCCGCAGGGACGGCAGCGTCGTGCGCGGCGACCCCGCGGACCCCGGCGGCGAGGGCGACCCGCCCACGGGCGAGGTCGTGGCCAAGCTCCCGTTCGGTGACAGCGCGACGGACAACTCGATCTACGTCTCCATCGCGTTCGGCGCCGACGGCCGCTGGTGGACGATCCGCGGCGGCGGCAGGGTCTACAACGAGGACGACGTCTTCGACGAGGTCGTCGACCTGCCGGGCGACGCCGAGGACGACTTCGACGAGGTCATGCGGCAGATCATCGCCACGGACACCGGCTTCCTGGCGCTGCGCTACGACGGTCGGGTCTACGACGGGAGCGGCGAGATCGTCAACCTGACGAAGGACCGCTACAGCGCCATGCAGCTCTCGACGACGCCGCCGGACCTCACGAACCTCAAGAACGGGAAGCCCAAGGTCGCCGGCTACGCGCCGAAGGCCGTCACCGGCGAGGCCTTCGCGTTCCCGGTGCTCGCCACGGACACGGACAAGGCCGCGGACGAGCTCGTCGTGACCGCGGACCCGGACTCGGTGCCGCCCGGCGCCGTCTGGGACGACGACGCGCGCACGCTGACCTGGGACGCGCCCGGACCGGCCGGCAAGTACGCCTTCAAGGTCACGGTGGACGACGGCGTCGCGAAGCCGGTCAAGAAGACGTTCAAGATCAACGTCAAGGACCCGGACACGAACGACGCCAAGAACCGGCCGCCGCAGCCCACGAAGGTCAAGGGCGTCCAGGTCCTCGCGGGCGTGCCGTTCGAGATGCCGATCCTCGTGCGCGACCTCGACGGCGACGACGTGACCGTCACGGTCGACGAGACGAAGGAGCCCTACACGCTCGGCGCGACCTTCGACCCGATGACGAACACCTTCGCGTGGGACGACCCGCCGCTCGACGCGCTCGGCAAGTACAAGCTCGTCTTCCAGATCAGCGACGGCACGAAGACCAAGAAGCTCTCGGTGAAGATCAAGCTCGTGTCGAGCATCCTCGCGTTCTGACCGGCGCGCGACGCGTCACGGGGTCGTCGGCGCGGAGGCGAGCGCCTCCCGCAGCTCCGCGACGACGCGCGCGCGGGCGGCGGGGTCCCAGGCCGCGCCCATGTGGCCGCCGTGTCCCTCGAGGCTCAGGTGCCCGGGCGCGAGCGTCGCCTCGAGCCAGGCGGAGTCCTCCGGGCGGCGCAGGAAGTCGTTCGCGCTCGAGAAGACCCAGAAGCGCTCGTTGCCGGCGAGGCCCGCCTCGAGCGAGCGCAGGTCGTTCGCCGCGAAGACCTCCGCGCCGGTCGTCGCGACGCCCTGTTCCTGGAGCCACGGGAGCACGAAGGCGTAGACGTACTCCTCCCAGCCGTAGGTGAGCATCTCGCGGTAGGCGGGCGTGCGGTGCGACGGGTCGCGCGGCGTGAGGAGGACGCCGCGGTCCTCGCGCTGCTGCGTCGTCCAGAGCAGGTCGAGGAGCGTGAGCCGGAACGACAGGCCGATGAGGAAGCGCGCCTCGCCCTCCGTGAACGGCAGCGGGCTGCCGGGGCGGAAGGTGCCGTCGCCCAGCGAGAGCGCGCGGCGGAGCACGGAGACCATGCGCTCCTCGCGCTCGGCGTCGGGCCAGGCGAGCGGCGCCTCGTAGAACGCGTCGAGCTGGCGCAGGCCGTGGCGCAGCGAGACGGGGATCGCGAAGGCGGCGAACTGGTCGAAGCGCAGCGGTGAGTCCTCCGGCCGCAGCTCCTGGCGCGCGCAGAGGAAGGTCGTGTGGAACGCGCCCATGGAGATGCCCATGAGCGAGCGCCGCGCGAGGTGCGCCTCGCCGTGTCGCTCGACGAGCTGCGCGTCGACGCGGACGAGCGCGTCGTAGACGTCCTCCACGTCGCGCGGCGTGTAGCCCACGAGCGGCGACGAGAGGCCGAGCTCGAGGAACTCCGGGTGCAGCGCGTTGCTGATGACGACGACGGACCAGCCGTCGCGGAAGAGCGTCTCCGCCATCGTGACGGGCTGGCCGGAGAGGCGGTGGCTCCCGAGGCCGGGCAGCAGGTACGCGACGGGGGCGGGCTCCTCCTGCATCCACGTCGAGTAGGGGAGCTCGCGGCCGGTGCCCGGCATCGTGACGTGTCCGGTCGACGCGCGGCGCCGGAAGTCCGGGTCCTGCGGCGCGATGAACACGGCCTGCATCGTCGCGCTCGCGGGCGCGTCGGACGGCGCCCACGCGAAGTCGGCGACCTGCGCGGCGCGCGAGACGGTCCACGCGAGGCGCGCGAGCACGTACGGGTCCTGCTGCGTCGCGACGAGCGTCTCGTAAACCGGCACGACGTCGGCGGCGCCGTTGATGCCGAAGACGATCCACAGCGGGCCGCTGATCCAGAACGAGAGGTCGAGGAGCGTGTCGGGCACGAGGCCGAGGAGGTCGCGCTTCGTCGACGGACCCATGAGCGGCACGAAGAGCGCGTCGCTGCGCTCCCAGCCCCAGTCGACGAAGGTGAGGCCCGTGTCCTCGGGTGGCGGCGCCGCGAGGCCCATCGACTCCGCGGGGTCGAAGATGCCGAGGATCCCGACCGTCGTGTTGATCACGAAGCGCAGGAGCTCGGTGCCGGCGTCGGCCCACTCTCCCTGCGCGGCGCAGTTCACGCCGCGGCGCGGGAACGCGAGGTTGTCGGACACGTTCGCGATGCGCTCGCGGACGCCCTCGGGCACGGCCCAGCGCCAGCCGCGCGTGACGGGCCCCGCCGCGTACGCGACGAGCGTCTGGTTGAGCCCCTCGAGCTTCCGGTTCGTGGGCTCGGCGGGGTCCTGTGACAGGACGGGCAGCGACATCTCGGGTCGCGCGAGGAGCGCGGCGCCCTCGACGTCGGAGGCGGACCAGTCGCGGTACCGCGTCTCGAGCGGCTCGGCGGCGCAGGCGGCGAGGAGCGCGAGGAGGACGAGCGCGGCGCGGAGGGGGGGCGTCGTGCGGCGCGTCTCGGTGGGCGGGTGGGTCACGGGCGGGGACTCCGTCGCTCGGGGCGGAGAGTCTGCCAGATGCGGGGGTGACGATGCGCGTCCCGGTCCGGGGGTGCGCACCTCGTCCGCCGTGCGTCGCTCGCCCTGCGTTCGCGTGGCCCGTGATAACTTGGCGCGGGCCGCGCACCGTCGAAGGGAGTCCCGTCATGTCGCCGTTCCGGACCTTGCTGCTCGTCGTGCTGCTCCTGCCGGGCGCTCGCGCCCAGGGCACGGGCGACGAGGTCGTGCACGTCGACCTCGGTGCCGTGGGCTCGGGCCCGCGCGTCACGACGCCGCACGGCGCGCCCGTCGTCGGCGGCCCGTTCGGGTTCGACGTCGTGGACGGTCAGCCGGGTCAGCGGGGCGCGCTGCTCCTCGGCGCGCCCGGGTCGGGCGCGTTCCCGAGCGTCCTGGACCCGACCGGCCTCCTCGCCCACCGTCTGTTCCGCCTCGGGCCGGGAGGCCGCGCCGAGTTCCTGTTCCCCGTGCGCGAGATGCCCGCCGCGCTGACGGGGCTCGCGCTGCACGCGCAGGCCGTCCTGTCGCGCCCCGACCTGGCGGAGGGCGTGGAGTGGACGAACGCCTGGTCGCTCCGGGTGGGCGTGCCGCCGCGCTCCGACCGGCTGTTCCCCGGACCGATCGTCGACGTGATGAGCACCACGGGCGGGAGTCTCCGGAGATTCGAGAGCGTGGACTCCGACGGCGACGGTCACCTGGATCTCGTCGTGGCCGCGTGGCCCCCGGGGGATCTCCTCGTGTTCCATGGACGCGGGGACGGCACCCACGAGGTCGCCGATGAGTGGCCGTTCAGCGAGGAGCCGATCGTCATGACGATGGGACTCCTCGACGGCGACGCCCTCCCGGACGTGGTGATGGCGGGAGTCGACCACTTGACGGCGCTCGTGCACACGGGGCCGCGGACGTTCGCGCCGGAGACGGTCCTGCCGCTTCCGGGCAATCCCCGGGGGATCGCGCTCGGCGACCTGGACGGCGACGGCTTCCTCGACGTCGCGGTCACGTACTCGTCGACCGTCGCGACGCTGCTCGGCGACGGGAACGGGTCGTTCGCGCTCCCGGCGATCATCACGCCGACGCCGGGCGTCGACTCACGCATCGTCGAGATCGCCGACCACGACGGTGACGGCCTCGCCGACGTCCTGATCCTCGGGTGGGATTCCAGGAACGTCGTGGTGCTCGCCGGGGCAGGTGACGGCACGCTGTCCCCTCCTTCCACGATCGACTCGCTGGTCGGGCCGTCACCGCGTTCCTTCACGGCCACCGACCTGGACCAGGACGGGAATCTCGACATGCTCGTGGGGCGCGCCGACGGCGCGAACCTCTACTTCGGCGACGGCTCGGGCGGGTACGCCTTCGAGACGTTGGCCTTCGGCGCCATCCCGGGGCGCGGCGTGTTCGGCTCCGTCGACGACGTGGATGCCGACGGTGTCCTCGACGTGATCCTCGGCGACGACATCGGCATCGGCGTCTTCGCGGGTCTGGGCGGCCGCAGGTTCGCGCCCCCCGTGAGGACGCTCATCCCGGGCGGCGGGGGAGCGGCGTTCGGTGATGTCGACGAGGACGGCAACCCGGACGTCATCCAGGGGCGGTCGGGCGGCGTCGGGTTCCACTACGGCGACGGCTCGCTCTCCTTCGGCGACGGCGCGTGGTTGAGGCTCTTCGCGAACGCGTACCAGCTCGAGCTCCGGGACCTGACCGGCGATGCCGTCCTCGACGCCGTGGCGATCGACGCCACGGGGCAGACGATCGTCCTGGCCGAGGGAGTGGGGGACGGTTCGTTCGAGCTGCTCCAGACGGTCGCACTGACAGCCGATCCGCTGCCCGGGTACCTCGGAGACGCGGACGGCGACGGCGGCCTCGACCTGGTGACGACGGTCAACTCGAGCCCCGGGATCCCGGTGCAACTCGTCCGGTTCCCCGTGAACGCGCAGGGGACGCTCGACGTCCCGGTGGTCCTCGCCTCTCCCGCGCCGCGCGGTGTGGTGCTCGGAGCCGACCTCGACGTCGACGGGACGACCGACCTCCTGGTCGTCGACACGTCGTGGAACGTCTTCCTCGGAGCGGGAGCGGGCGCCTTCCAGCCGTTGCCGCCGATCCCGGGCGCCGTCTTCAGCAACGCCGCGATCGGCGACCTGGACAGGGACGGGATCCCGGACCTCGTGGCGGTGAAGCGGAACAGCGGGGACGTCGAGGTGTGGTCGGGTCGCGGCGACGGGACGTTCGACCCGCCGGTGCTCCACCCGGCCGGCTCCCTGTCCTTCTCCGGCGAGGTGGCCCTGGCCGACCTCGACGGGGACGGCTTCACCGACGTGGTCACCGCGGAATCGACGCTCGGTGTCTGGCGGGGCCTCGGCGACGGAACCCTCGGACCTGTCGAGGAGTGGTCCATGGGCGACGGAGAGGCCACGGATCTGGCCGTGGGTGACGTGGACGGCGACGGGGACGTCGACGTCCTGGCCACGGGGTGGAACGTGCGTGTGTTCCTCGGCGACGGCGAAGGCGGATTCGAGTCGATCCAGACCTACGGCGCGGGCGGTGCGCGCAGTGGAGCGCTCGGCGACCTGGACGGCGACGGAGTCCTCGACATCGTGGCGGCCGACGGATCGCTGGACACGCTGTTCAACCTGCTGGGCGAGCCGGCGCGTTGAGGAGCGCGCACGACGTGTCGTGTCGGAGGCCCGCGCTGCGGTGCGTGGAGTCGCACCGCGCGACGCACCCCGCCGGGTGCGTGGATGGTGGATCGCAGGGGAGTCGAACCCCTGACCTCCTGATTGCGAACCAGGCGCTCTACCAACTGAGCTAGCGACCCACGAGCGGCAGAGTCTAGGCGGCCGCTCCCCCGCGGGTCAACGCCCGTCCGCGCCCGATCGAGGGTGTGTGCGAGCGGCCGCTGGGGGCTGCGAGCGCAGGGCTCCGGTCGCGCCGACGGCGGTCCGGGAGCGCGGCCCGGGAACGAGTCGCTCTACGCCGGCTCCGCCTCGCCCTCGGCGTCCGGCTCGCGGCCGCCGCGCACGCTCTCGAGCGCGCCCTCGACGAGCGTGTAGGCGCAGGGGATGACGACGAGCGTGAGCAGCGTCGCGCAGCTCAGGCCCGCGACGACGGTCACCGCCATGGGCGCGCGGAGCTCCGTGCCCTCGCCGGAGGTGATGGGCAGCAGGCCGGTGAGCGGCAGGAGGCCGAGCACCGTCGTCATCGTCGTCATGAGGATCGGGCGCAGGCGCAGCTGGCACGCGCGGCTCACGGCCTCGTGGAGCGTCATGCCGTCGATGCGGCGCCGCCGGTTGATCGCGTCGATGAGCACGATCGCGTTGTTGACGACGATGCCCGCCAGGATGATCGCGCCGATGAAGACGACGACCGAGAGCGGGATGTCCATCGCCTCGAGCGCGGCGATCGCGCCGACCATCGCGAGCGGCACGGTCACGAGGATGATGAGCGGCTGGAGCAGCGACTCGAAGATCGACGCCATGACCACGTAGACGAGGAACACCGCGAGCAGCAGCGCCTGCGTCATCTGCCCGAGCGCGCCCGACATCTCGCGCGCCTGCCCGCCCTGGTCGATGAGCACGTCGCTCTGCTGCTCGATGTCGCGCAGCCGTTCCTCGATCTCGGCGCCCGCGCGGCCCACGTCGAAGCCCGACAGCGACGCGCTCACCGTCGCGGCGCGCTGCCCCCAGATGCGGCGGATCTCGCGCGGCCCCTCGCGCACGCGGCTCCGGCTCAGCACGGAGAGCGGCTCGGACGCGTCGCTCGTGGGGTTCACGGGAAGCCCGAGCAGGTCGTCGATGGACTGGAGCTCCTGCTTGGGCACCTGGACGAGCACGTCGAGCTTGTGCTCCCGGTCGCTGTAGCGCGTCGCGACGCGGCCCTTGACCATGTCCGACACGGTCTCCGCGAGCTGCCGCGAGTCGAGGCTGTAGCGCGAGAGCAGGTCGCGGTCGAAGCTCAGCATGATCTCGGGGCTGCCCGGCTGCACGCTGCTGCGCACGTCGCGCAGGCCCGGCAGCGCGCGCAGCTCCGCCTCGACGAGCGCCGCGACGCGCGCGAGCTCCTTGAGGTCGTCGCCCTTGATCTCGATGACGATCGGCGTGCGGATGGAGAACAGCGTCGGCCGCTCGAACCGCATGTCGCGCAGCTCCGGCAGCGCGCCGAGCGTCTCGCGCAGCGACGCCATGACGGCCTCCTCGGCGGCCTCCATGTCCTCGGCGGGCTCGAGCCCGATGGCGAGGCGCGCCGTGTGCTCGCCCTCGTCCGGCTGGCTGATCTCGTCGCGCGGCACGCCGACGGTGCTCGCGATCCACGCGACGCGCGGGTCGTCGCGGAGCGACTCCTCGGCGAAGCGCGCGACGGCGTCCGTCGCCTCGAGCGGCGCGCCGACCGGCAGCGAGAGCCGCCCGATGATCTCGCCCTGGTGCACCTCCGGGAGCATCTCGCTGCCGAGGCCCTTCGCGGCGCCGATCATCCACCACATGAGGCCGGCCGCGACGACGAGCACGAGCCCCATGAGCGGCGTGGAGCGCACGACGCCGCCGATGAGCACGGGGTACGCGGCCTCGACGGCGCCGTAGACCTTGCGGAAGACCCACGCGAAGGGCCAGAGCGCGACGAACGCCAGGCCGAGCACCGCGCCCAGGAGCACGAAGGCGACGCCCGCGGCGAGCGTCCCGCCGAGCACGAGCACCCGGCCGAGCACGTCGAGGAACACGTGCACGAGGAACGCTGCGAATTGCATGAGCACCGCGAGCAGCTCGATCGGGAACGCGAGCATCTTGCGGAACCCGCTCCGCCGCGCCTGCCGCTCGCGCCGCGCGGCGGAGAGCCGGACCATCTGCGCGAGGTAGGTCGGCCGCCGCGTGAAGAGCGCCCACCCGGACCGGAACGGCACGGCCAGCGAGAAGCCGCGTCCCTCCGTCGACGCCCCGCGCGACGCGAGCATCGGCACGAGGAAGAGCGCGACGACGAGCGACACGAGCAGGCTCGCAACGACGGTGAACGCCTGGTCGCGGAAGACCTGCCCGGCGATGCCCTCGACGAACACGATGGGGGCGAAGACCGCGACGGTCGTGAGCGTCGAGGCGGTGGCCGCGCCGGCGACCTCGCTCGTGCCGTTCACGGCGGCCTCGATGCGCCCGTCGCCCGCCTCGCGCCGCCGCGCGATGGACTCGAGGATCACGATCGCGTTGTCGACGACCATGCCGATGCCCAGCGCGAGCCCGCCGAGCGACATGACGTTGAGCGAGGTGTCGGACAGGTGCAGCGGCGCGAAGGTCACGAGCACGCTCACCGGGATCGCGACCGCGATGATGAGCGTCGTGCCGAGCCGTCCCAGGAAGAGGAAGAGCACGAGCACGGCGAGCACCGCCCCGAAGAGGCCGGCCTGCCGCACCTCGTCGAGCGCGGCCTCGATGAACTCGGACTGGTCGGAGAGCAGGTGGACGCGCACGTCGGCCGGCAGGTCCGCGGCGAGGTACCCGAACGCCCACTCCTCCTCGGAGCGCGCGGCCCGGATCTTCGAGAGCCGCTCCGACGTCGTCGCGTCGAGGAGCTTCTCCTCCTCGGTGCGCGTGTCCTCGAAGCCGCCGCCCTCGCCACCGCCCGGCGGCGGACCGCCGCCCATCATCATCGCCTGCATGGCGCGGCGTTGCTTCTCGACGCGCTCGATGGACGCCGCGAGCGCCGGGTCGTCCGCCGCCTCGGCGTCGAGCGCGTCGGCCAGGTCGTCCGCCGCCTCGACGAGCCCGGCCCGCCGCTTCGCGACCCACGCCCGCTGCGACGCGCTGCCGAACACCGCGTCCTGCACGCGGCCCGCGAGCTCGACGATGTTCGCGTCGGCCTCCTTGAACACCTGGAGCTCGACGCTCTCGCGCCCGCCGATGCGCGTGACGACGTCCCGCTCCTTCGTCGTGCGCCGCACGTCCGCGACGTGGCTCAGCCGCACGAGCGACTCGCCGTCACGGAAGAGGATCGTTCGACCGATCTCCTCCGGCGTGCGGTACTCGTTGAGGATGCGCACGAGGTACTCGGTCTCGCCCTCGAGCACCGTGCCGCTCGCCATGTTGACGTTCTCGGCGGCGAGCCGCGCCGCGACGTCCGCGGGGCGCAACTTGTAGTTGGAGAGGCGCTCGGGGCGCAGCCGGATCTGGATCTCGTCCTCGAGGCCGCCGCGCACGCGCACCGCCGCTACGCCCTCGACCGTGCCCATCGCGAGCGCGAGGCGGTCCTCCGCGAGGCGCCGCAGCTCGACGAGGTCGCGGCCGCCCGTGAGCCCGATGACGAGGATCGGGTCGAGCGTCGGGTCGTAGCGCAGGATGATCGGCGTGCCGACCTCGAGCGGGAGCTGCGCGCGGTCGAGGCGCTCGCGGATGTCCTGGATCGCGAACGTGAGCTGCGTGCCCCACGTGAACTCGAGCGTCACGTCGGCGAGCCCGGCGCGGCTGATGCTCGAGATGCTCTCGAGGTTGCCGAGCACCGAGAGCGCCTCGTGCAGCCGCTCCGTGACGCGCTCCTCGACGTCCTCCGGCGCCGCGCCCGGGTACTCCGCGCGCACGGTGACGCGCGGGTAGCTGATGTCCGGCAGCAGGTTCAGCGGCAGCTTGCGGAACGAGACGATGCCGAACGTCACGAGCGTCACGAACACCATCGTGACCGCGACGGGTCGCGAGGTCGTCAGCCGGAAGAGCCCGCCCCCGCGCCGTTCCGGCTCGGGAGCCGCGCTCAATACGGCTCCTCCTGCACGCGGACGCGCGCCCCGTCCTTGAGGTTCTCGTTCCCGACGACGACCACCGACAGATCGGCGGGGACCGGCTCGCCGCGGAGCAGGGCGTCGACCGCCCGACGGAGATCGGCGCCGGTGACGGGGACGTCGTTGGACGGGCGTGAGCCGTCGAACTGGCCCCGGTAGGCGAGGCGGCGTTCG
>JAUIEF010000287.1 GCA_030428785.1 bacterium | reverse complement strand
ACGATGCGTTCCCCGCGCTCGTCGGTGGCCCGGAGAGCCTCAGCCGTCACGTCGCGGCGCTCTCGATCATCCTCGGGCTCACGGCGATCACGCTCACCGGCGTCAAGCGCGCCGCGATGCTCCAGAACGCGTGCATGATCACGAAGTCCGCTGTGCTCGTGACGCTCACGGTGATCGGGCTCGCGCTCGTGCCGGGCGGAGGGGAGCTCGCGGTGCCCGCGACCGCGGCCCCCGCGCCCGACGGCCCGTTGCCCGGCCGCATGATCGAGGCGCTGCTGCCGGTGTTGTTCTCGTTCGGCGGCTGGCAGCTCGTCTGCTACATCGCGCCGGAGATCCGGGACCCGGAGCGCGCGCTGCCCCGCGCCATCGTGTTCGGCGTACTGGGCGTGCTCGCGCTCTACCTGCTGGCCAACGTCGGCTTCGTGCGCGGGCTGGGCACCGACGGCCTCGCCGCGGACCCCCGTTTCGCCACGACGCTCTCGCGCGCCGGCCTCGGCCCGACGGGCGAGCGCGTGGCGGCCCTCGGCATGGCCGTCTCCGCCATCGGCGTGTGCGCGGTGAACATCATCACGGGGCCGTGGCTGTACGTCGCCATGGCCCGCGAGCGCCTCTTCTTCGACGTCGTGGGCCGCGTGCACCCACGCGCCGGCGTGCCCGTGAACGCCCTCCTGCTCCAGGCGGGGCTCGTCGTCGTGTACTACTTCACGCAGACGCTCCAGCAGCTCGTGAACTCGGTGGTCTTCGTCGAGTGGGTGTTCCACGGACTGGCCGCCGTCGCGCTCTTGCGGATCCGGCGCGCGCGCCCCGAGCTGCCGCGCCCGTTCCGCAGCCCGCTCTACCCGCTCGGGCCCGTGGTCTACGCGGTCGCGGCGGTGGTCGTCGTCGCCGGGACGCTGTGGCAGGCGGAGCGCGGCGTGTGGGAGACGGGGCTGGAGGTGCTCCTCGTCGGGACGCTCGTCTACCGGCCGTGGCGCGCCCTCGTGGACCGCGCCGCCGCGCGCTGACGGGGCGCCGCCCGCGCACCGACGCCAGGCGGACACCGGACGATGTCGGCGCCGGACGCGGGCGCCGGAGGTCGCGTCCGCGGAGAGCGCCCGCCGACGCCGCGCCGCGGGGTCACGTCTTCGTCATGCCGGTCCGTCCGCCGCGCGCTCCGCGTCGACCGGCCGCGCCGATATCGTGGGGCCATGACGCACACCGCCCGCCGCTCGACCGTCGCCGACCGCCCCGCCGCCCGCGCGACCGCCGCCGTTCTCCTCGCCCTCCTCGCGCTGCCCGCGCCGACCGCCCGCGCCGACGACGTCGTCTTCGAGCACGTCACGGTCCTCGACGGGACGGGCGCCGACCCGCTGCCCGACCACACCGTGGTCGTGAGCGGCGACCGCATCGTGCGCGTCACACCGTCCGCCGACGCCGCGCCGCTGCCGGCCTCGCTCGACGACCCGGTCGTCGTCGACGGGACCGGTCGCGTCCTCATGCCCGGCCTGTGGGACCTGCACGCGCACCCGGACGACCCGGAGGTGTGGCACCTCGACCCGCCGGCCGCGGAGAAGGAGCGCTTCCTCGAGCTCTTCGTCGCCGCGGGCGTCACGGGCGTGCGCGACATGGGCGGCGACCTCGAGCTGCTCGCCTCGTGGAAGCGGCGCGTCGCGGCGGGCGAGCTCGTCGGGCCGCACCTCGTGTTCGGCGGACCGCTCGTCGACGGGCCGGAGCCCATGTGGCCGGGCTCGGTGGCGGTGGGCTCGGCGGAGGACGGACGCGCGGCCGTGGACGACCTCGTCGCGCGCGGCGTCGACTTCGTGAAGGTCTACTCGCTCCTCCCGCGCGACGGCTTCCTCGCGATCGCGGAGCGCTGCCGCGAGCTCGGCGTGCCCTTCGCGGGTCACGTGCCGCGCAGCGTGACCGTCGAGGAGGCGGCCGAGGCGGGCATGACGAGCCAGGAGCACCTGCTCGGCATGGTGCGCGCGACGGCCGACCCCGACGCGCTCGCCGCGGCGCTCGCCGCGATCCCCGACGACCTCGAGGGCACGGCGCGTCGCAACGCGGAGATCGACGCGCTGGTCGACGCCGCCGACCCCGAGCGCACCCGCGCGCTCGCGGCGACCATGGCGCGGCTCGGCGTCGCGCACGTGCCGACGCTCGTCCTCTGGCATCGGCGCGCGTGGTTCGACGCGACCGCGCCGCGCGTCGCGAGCTGGCTGCCGCTCATGCCGCCGACGATCCGCGCCTGGTGGGACCCGGCGGAGAACATCCACCTCTCCTCGCTCTCGGAGGAGTCCATGGCCGGGGAGCGCCGCCTGTTCGGACGCTACGTCGAGCTCGTCGCGGCGCTCCACGACGCGGGCGTCGTGCTGCTGCCCGGCACGGACACGGGCGGCAACCCGCACCTCTTCCCGGGCGCGAGCGTGCACGACGAGCTCGAGCTGCTCGTGGACGCGGGGCTGTCGCCCATGGAGGCGATCGTCGCGGCGACCTCCGCCTCGGCGCGCCTCTGCCGCCGCCCGGACCGCGGCGTCGTCGCGGAGGGCATGGTCGCGGACCTCGTGCTCGTGGACGGCGACCCGCTGGCGGACATCCGCGCGACGCGCGACGTGCGCGTCGTCGTCGCGGGCGGCCGGCTCCTCGACGAGGCCGCGCTCGCGGAGCTGCTCCGCCCGTGGGACGAGCGCGCGCGCTGACCTGCAATGCAACGAGGCCGCCCCGGGGACACCGGGACGGCCTCGTGTGACTCAGGGAGTCGGTCGTCGATCAGAGCTTGACGACGTTCTCCGCCGCGGGGCCCTTCGCGCCCTGGACCATGTCGAACTCGACACGGTCGCCGTCGTGGAGGACCTTGAAACCCTCGCCCTGGATGGCCGAGTAGTGGACGAAGCAGTCCTTCTCGCCGCCTTCGGGGGAGATGAAACCGAAACCCTTGGTCTCGTTGAACCACTTCACGGTACCGGTACTACGCATTCTTGCTTTCCTACGAAATGAAACCGACCGGGCTGGTCGGCCTTGATGTCCACGGACTCCAGGCCCCCGCGGTTGGGCAGGCAGACGGTCGCGTGTGGGCGACGGTTTGTCAACGACGGAGACGGCCCGCCCGCCGGAACGTCACACGCGCGGGGGGCGCGCGTCGGCACGCGGACCGCCCGTTCCGTGGGTGACGCGCGGGTATGCACGGAGGGTCGCGGCGCGCCGACCGGTGGCTCGCGGCGACCGGGCTGACGGCGCGCCCGGAACGCGTTCGCCCTGCGCGCACAGGGCGCGGCGCACCGGGAGCCCGGGCCCGGCCGGGCGCGGACGCGCGGTCGACCGCACCGCCGCGAGGCCCGCACGGACGTCCGACGCGCGCTTGGTCCGGCCTCCGCGGCGCGGCACCATGACGACATGAGCGCCGACATCCTCCTCGCCATCGACCAGGGGACGACGAGCACCCGCGCCCTGCTCTTCGACGCCGACGGCCGGCTCCGCGGAGCCCCCGCCCAGAAGGAGCTCGCCCAGCACTTCCCGGCGCCGGGGCAGGTCGAGCACGACCCGCGGGAGATCCGCGACGCGACCGTCGAGGTGTGCCGCCGGGTGCTCGCCGAGCACGGCCTCGCCGCGACGGACCTCGCCGGCATCGGCATCACGAACCAGCGCGAGACGGTCGTCGTCTGGGACCGCGCGACGGGCGAGCCGCTGCACCGCGCGATCGTCTGGCAGGACCGGCGCACCGCGAAGACCTGCGCGCGGCTCCGCGCGGCGGGTGCGGGCGACCTCGTGCAGGAGCGCACGGGCCTGCTGCTCGACCCGTACTTCTCCGCGACGAAGATCGCGTGGATCCTCGACCACGTGCCGGGGGCGCGACGGCGCGCGGCGGACGGCGAGCTCGCGGCGGGCACGATCGACACCTGGCTGCTGTGGCAGCTCACGGGCGGCGCGGTGCACGCGACGGACGCGACGAACGCGAGCCGCACCGCGCTCCACGACATCCACCGCCAGCGCTGGGACGACGAGCTCTGCGCGCTCTTCGACGTGCCGCCGTCACTGCTCCCCGAGGTACGCGACGGCGCGGCGGACTTCGGCGAGACGGCGCCCGACCTGCTCGGCGCGCCGGTGCCGCTGCGCGGCGTCGCGGGCGACCAGCAGTCGGCGGCGATCGGCCAGGCGTGCTGGGCGCCGGGCTCGAGCAAGTGCACGTACGGCACGGGCGCGTTCGCGCTGCTCAACACGGGGCGCGACGCGCCGCGGTCGAAGCACCGGCTGCTCACGACCGTCGCCTACCGGCTCGACGGCGAGGCGCGCTACGCGATGGAGGGCAGCATCTTCTCCGCCGGCAGCACGATGCAGTGGCTGCGCGACGGGCTCGGGCTGTTCCGCGACGCGAAGGAGTCGGAGGCCATGGCGCGGCGCGCGGACGCGGCCCGCGGCGACGGCGCGGCGGCGGACGACGCGGCGACCGCGGCGGGCGTGCACCTCGTGCCCGCGTTCACGGGGCTCGGCGCGCCGCACTGGGACGCCGACGCGCGCGGCGCGCT